>JBDHWD010000130.1:0-7484 GCA_039810005.1 Thermomicrobiales bacterium
CCGCTGCGCGCGCCAGTAGGCCAACCCGTGGCTGAAGCCGTGCAGCAGCAGCACCGCCGGTCCCTCGCCAACGATCTCACCATGCAGATCGACCGCCTCGATGCTCACAGCACCCCTCCTCTTTGCCCCGGATACCCGCTGAGTGGCGGCATCATCGTCGCCCGCCAAAACACCACCGTGACATCGCGAATGTTATGTCATACAATTTGCGCATGACGGTGAGGCCCGTCTCGTGAATCCCACTACCCCACAGCGAACCGTCCGCCAATGTGGCGGGCGGTTCCGCGTTTCGGACAGCTATACAGTACACGGCCCACTCCTGATACGATCTCCCTCGCTGTGTCGCGTGGGTGTTGGTGAAGAAGGCTGGGGGAACGATGTCGGCAATCTCAGACACCCTGGGCGTATCAACGGCAGTCGCAGCCATCGTGCTGGCGCTGGCGGTCATCCAGCTGACAGTCCAGATCTACGCGCTGATCGATCTCGCGCGACGCACGCACGTCACCGGCGGCAAGCGCTGGGTATGGCTGCTGGTGATTCTGTTCGCCAACCTGATCGGCGCGATCCTCTATCTCGCCATCGGTCGCGCCACGCCGCCAATCGCCGAGCCAGTGCAGGATCCTGCCGCTGCCGAAACCGCTGCCGAACGGGCGCGCTCGACCGCTGACCTGCTCTACGGACCGGGCTCGGAGCGCCGCCAGTGAGCGCAGCCATCGAGCTCCGCGGGCTGACCAAGACCTTCGGCGCGAATCGTGCCCTTGATGGTATCGACCTGGATGTCCCGACCGGCTCGATCTACGGCTTCCTCGGCCCAAACGGCGCAGGTAAGAGCACGGCGCTGAACATCATCGCCGGTCTGTCGCGCCCGACCGCTGGTTCGGCGCGCATCTTCGGTGAAGACGTGACCACAGCTCCGGACACGGTGCGAGCGATGATCGGCTATCTCCCGGACGTGCCCGGCTTCTACGCCTGGATGACCGGTGAGGAGCTGCTGCGCTTCTGCGGACAGCTCTTCGGCCTGCGCGGCAGGACGCTGGACGAGCGCGTCGCTGCGCTGCTCGATCTGGCCGGGCTCGTTGGTGTGCGCACGCCGGTCGGCGGCTACTCGCGCGGCATGCGGCAACGGCTGGGTCTGGCGCAGGCGCTGATCAACGCGCCGAAGCTGCTGCTGCTCGACGAGCCGACCAGCGCGCTCGATCCGCTGGGACGCAAGATGGTGCTGGACATGATTACCGGCCTGGCCGGTCGCACGACGATCTTCTTCTCAACGCACATCCTCGACGATGTCCAGCGCGTCTGCGATCGGGTCGCGATCCTCGACCACGGGCGCGTCATCGTCGAAGCACCGATCGAGGAACTGCTGGAGCGCACCGGTCCGCGCGATCTGCTGGTCGAGCTCGGCTCGCCCGACGAGGCGGCGACGATCGGGGCAGCGCTGGCCGGCGCGGCCTGGCTGAGCGGCCAGACGCTCGACGGCGCGCGGCTGACGGTCACGACGACCGACCCCGACACGGCAATGCGCGAGATCCCGCGCGAGATCGGCGCTCGCAGCCTGATGCTGCGCAGACTGGAGCTGGTTGAAGCGTCGCTGGAGCAGGTATTCGTCGACCTGATTGAGCAGGAAGGTCGATGACCGTTCTGGGTGTGCTGCTGCGCAAGGAGCTGCTGGAGATCCGCCGCACCTGGCGGATCTGGGTGCTGCCGGCCATCATCATGTTCATCGCCGTCACCAGCCCGATCCTGGCTGAGATCACGCCCGGGCTGGTGCGCTCGCTGGCCGGCAGCAACCCCGATGTCGTCATCGAGCTACCGGACCCGGTCGCGCTCGATTCGTATCGCCAGCTCGCCTCACAACTGAACCAGATCGGCCTGCTGGCGCTGATCATCGCCAGTGCCGGTATCGTCGGCAGCGAGCTGCGCTCCGGCACGGCGATTCTGGTGCTGACTAAGCCTGTCTCGCGCCGCGACTTCATCGTCAGCAAGGTGCTGGCGAATCTGGCGCTGCTGGTCGGCGCAACGATTCCGGCGGCAATCGTCTGCTGGCTGCTGACGCTAGCGATCTTCGGCGAGGCACCGATCGGAACGCTTGGCGCGGTCATCGCGCTCTGGCTGGTCGCCGCCGGCGGCATGCTCTGCCTGATGATGCTGCTCTCGACACTCATTCCAGCGCAGGCCGGCGCGGCCGGAGTTGGCATCGCCGCCTACGCCGTGCTGTCGATGCTGGCGCTGTGGGGACCGGCCCGCAGCTGGACGCCGGCCGGCGTGCTGCACGGCATCACCGCGGTCATCGAAGAGACGCCGAGCGGAATTGTCGGCGCGATCGTCGCAACCGTCGTCCTCTCGGTCGTCGCTGTCGCCCTCGCTATCCGCCGCTTCGACCGCTCCGAGCTCGCTGCGCGTGAGCGATCGAGCTGAACGCGGGAAACAGGCTGGCCGAACTGGGCGCAGTCAGAGTAAGATGAGCCGAGACCGCCGGCAGAGCACGCTTGGCGGGCGGTTACCGTCCAGATGCCAGAGGAGGAAATGCTGGTGCAGAAGCTGGTTCCGATACTCTTTCCGTTCGCCGCAGTCGGCATCGTGCTGGCCATCGGCATCGCAATCGGACTCTCCTTCCTGGCACTCACCGATGCAATCAGCGCGAACGCGACGCTCGCCTACGGCACGATCCTGACGATTGTCGTCATGGCGGTCGCCGTCGTGCTGTCAGTGCAGGATGAGAAGGCCGAGAACGAGTCGGCGCGCCGCAAGTAGTCGGCGTTCCTGTGTCCGACGAACGCTCGCACCTGATTGCCGCGCTGGCTGAACGCTTTCGCGACTACCTGACAAGCCAGACCGACACCGATATGACCGAGATCGAGGCCGTGGACGATCCCCACGGCCTTGATGTTGTGCAGGCGTTTGAGCGCCTGGACGCCGCTCTCTCGGTGCTGGTCGATCTCGCCAGCGTCTACGACGACATGCCGCGCTCGACGCTGGAGTCGCTCGTGCTGCCGGCCGCCGCGCTGGCCGGCGAATATCTGCGCGTCGCGGGGTTCGCCGAATGGTATCCCCTTGAAGAGAGTGACCCCGACGATGATCTCACGATCGTTGCCGGTTCCTCAGCGATTGAGCTCACCGGCGTCGTGCGAGCCGCGCTGGCCGGCGAGCGCCCGAACCTCAGCGCCGTCGCCCAGCGCATCGTCGAGCTAACCGCCGAACCCTAACGCACTACGTCCACAGATCGATAGGTCAGCGCGACGCTCGCGCCGGTGTGAATTCGCTGGATTGTCTCGCCGATGAGCATGCCAAGCGACAGCACCGTCAGCTTGCTGATGCGCTTCTCCGGCGGGATGGCGACCGTGTTGGTGACAACGACCTCGCGGATCGGCGACGCCTGCAGCCGCTCAATCGCCGGACCGCTGAGGATGCCATGCGTGCAACAGGCGTACACCTCGGTCGCGCCGTTCTCGATGCAGACGCGCGCTGCCTGAACGATCGAACCGCCGGTGTCGATCTCGTCGTCAACGAGAATCGCCGGAGAACCCTGGACCGTGCCGATCAGGTTCAGCACCTCGCTCTTATCGTCGTTCCCGATCCGCCGCTTCTCGATCACCGCAAGAGACGCATCAATCGCCTCAGCGAAGTTGCGGGCGCGCTTGGTATTGCCGAGGTCGGGCGAGACGACGACCGGGTTGTTCAGGCGCTTCTCAATGAAATAGTTGGACAGAATCGGGAAGGCGGACATCTCGTCGACCGGGATGTTGAAAAAGCCCTGAATCTGGCCGGCGTGCAGGTCGATCGTCAGCACGCGGTCCGCCCCGGCGACGGTGATCATGTCAGCCAGCAGCCGGGCCGTGATCGGCACGCGCGGCTGGTCCTTCTTATCGGTGCGGCCATAGGCGTAATAGGGCAGGACGGCGGTGATCCGGCCGGACGACGAGCGCCGCAGCGTGTCGATCAGGATCAGCAGCTCCATGATCGAATCACTGACGTTGGAGCCGAGTGATTGCACGACGAAGACATCGTTCTCGCGCACACTCTCGCCGATGCGGACGAAGATGTTCTCGTTCGAGAACTTCAGTATCTCCACCCGACCGAGCGGGAGGTCGATATAGCGACAGATCTCGGCCGCGAGATCGGGGTTCGCGGTGCCGCTAAATATCGTGAGCTGGTCATAGAGGCCGGCCATCGGTCTCAACGATCCCTTCTAGAGCCAGGCGTTCGAGCGCATCCCGCGCCGCCTCCTGCTCGGCTGCTCGCTTGCTTGAGCCGCTGCCGGTACCAAGAATTCGATCCCCAAGCACTGCCTCCACAACGAAGGTGTGCGCATGATCCGGTCCGGTTACCTGGACGGTTCGATACCCGGGCGTAACCCGTTCGCGATCCTGGATCAGCTCCTGTAGCCGACCCTTGTAATTCGTCGTGCCTCCGTCGCCCATCACACGATCGGCATCGGTTTCGAGCAACGAGCGCACGAACTGCTTGGCGATCCGCATGCCGCGATCCAGATAGATCGCGCCCAGCACGGCCTCGAACGCCCCGGCGAGGATACGCGGGCGCACATCACCGCCATCGCCCGTTTCACCGCGAGCGAGATAGATCAGCTCGTGCAGCCCGATCTCCGTCGCCCACTCGGCCAGCGTCTCCGTTCGGACCAGCGCAACGCGGTGGGACGTGAGCGTGCCTTCGGGCTGATCGGGATACTGCTTGTAGAGCCATTCGGCGGTGATCATCCCCAGCAGTGCATCGCCGAGGAATTCGAGGCGCTCGTTCGAGGCGACGACCGTCGCCGTCGAATCGGCTCCCAGCTCGTTGAGAAATGAGCGGTGGACGAGCGCCAACTGCAATAGCGCCGGGTCGCGGAACTCGACATCGAGCGCGGCCATCGCGCGTTCGACGCGATCGTCCTCCGGCAGCCACTGCGCCAATGTCGCACTGCTCATGTCCGCGCCGTCCGCCGACGACCGATCAGTCGGCATGATCGAGAATGTCGTGCAGGTCTACCCGTGCATTCTGGGCGACCCGGTCGAGGGCCGGCCAGTCCACGGCAATCGTGTAAATGTAGCGATGCTCGTCAGTTTCGCGCGAGGTTGAGGTTGCCAGGTCAGCGCGGACGAGGAACTGAATCAGCGCCTCCGCCTGGCGCTCTTCGTCGGGCTTGCGGTCGTCCAGCGAGATAGCGTTCCCACCGGCCCGGACGGCCGCCATCGCGCGACGCAGTCCCTCGCGAAAGGCGTCTTCGAGGGCGTCGGCGCGCTGCTCCTCCTCGCGGGCTGCCCGGCGCTGGCTAGCAGCGATATCTCCGGCAGGGTCCGCTGCGGTCGCCTCACGCTCGATTTCGATGGCCTCCTGCCTCGCAAGGTAGTGTCGGGCGATGTATCGCAATAGCTTTCCGACATCATCCGCCACTGGTGCCCCTTATCGCTCTCGCGACCGCGCCGAGGAACTCCCCCACCGACCCGCAGCATAAACAGCAGGCTCTGGCGATTATAAGAGCATGCCGGATGGGTCGCCAATTCAGCGCGATTATGGCGGGCGGTTTGGTACGATCAGGTGTCATTCTGGAACAGCCCGCGCGCGGTCGACAGAGCCCGGCGGGATCGCATGTTGTGACAGGCAGGGCAACAATCATGGAAGCTGGGACTGGCCCGGCGCGGCGGCGCGTCGTCGTTACGGGCGTCGGCGCCCTGACGCCACTGGCCCGCGGCGCGGAACAGAGCTGGCAGCGCGCGCTGGCAGGCTCGTCCGGCATCTCCTACATCGAGCGCTGGGACGCTAGTGACATGCCGGTGCGTATCGCCGGTGAGATCAAGGACACACCCGAGCTACCCTGGATCGACGCGAAGTCAGCCCGCAACGTCGCTCGCTACGCCAAATTCGGCCTGGTTGCCGCCGCCGAGGCGATCGAATCTGCCGGGCTGGACAAGGCCGAGTACGACCACACCCGAGCTGGTGTGATGGTCGGCACCGGCGCGGGCGGCATGGAGTCGATCGTTGAGATGACGCGCACATTCGATGCACGCGGCTACGGGCGCGTCTCACCGTTCTTCATGACGACCTTCCCGCATAACATGGGCTCGTATCACATCGCGCAGGCATTCAAGCTCTATGGCCCGAACGCCACCGTCTCGACCGCCTGCGCCACCGGAGCGCAGGCCATCGGCGACGCGTTCGATGTCATCCGTCGCGGCCAGGCCGATGTCATGGTGGCCGGAGGTGCGGAGCACGCCGTCTTCCCCCTCTTCGTCGCCTCATTCATCGTCCAGAAGGCCACATCGCCGCGCAATGACCCGCCGGAAGAGGCCAGTCGGCCATTCGATGCCGGCCGCGACGGCTTCGTCATCGGCGAAGGCGCTGGAGTCATGGTCCTTGAAGAGCTGGAGCATGCGCTGGCGCGCGGCGCGACGATCTACGCCGAGGTACTCGGCGCAGGCACGTCGTCGGACGCCTATCACCCGATCGCTCCCGAGCCGGACGGCCGCGGCGCAGCACTGGCGATCAGCGCGGCGATCAGCGACGCCGGCATCGACCCGTCGCAGATCGACTACGTCAATGCGCACGCCGCCTCCACCCCGCTCGGCGATGCCGCCGAGACCGCTGCGATCAAGCGCGCGCTCGGTGAGGACAACGCGCGGCGAGTCGCCATCTCGTCGACCAAGTCGATGACTGGCCACATGATGGGCGCGACCGGTGGCGTGGAATCGGTCATCACGGTACTGAGCGTCCGTGATGGCAAGGTACACCCAACGATCAACTACGAAACACTGGATCCCGCCTGCGATCTCGATTATGTCGCCGACGGCGCCCGCGACCTGGATATTCGCGTCGCTATCAAGAACTCTTTCGGACTCGGCGGACAGAACGCCTGCATCGCCTTCGGCAAGTGGACAGGGAACTAGCAGCGCAATGACCATCACCAGCACCGACAACCCACTCGCCGGGCGTGTGCCGCGCCGCGCCGCGCAGGTGCGACCAGCCAAGGCTCAGGCCTTCGAGGTCAAGGAGAACCAGTTCCTGCAAATCACTGACATGAATGGCAAGCAGGTCGCCTGCGTCATCATGTTCAACCTGCATGACTTCGACGAGATGCTCTCGACATCCGAAACGCGCTCAGCGAACAACGCGCTGATGCTGCGGCGCGATGACGGCATCTACTCGAATCGCCGCGAACGCCTGTACACGGTCATCCAGGACAGCGTCGGTCGCCACGACATGCTGATGCCGGCGTGCAATGCTCGCCGCTACGTCGATGACTACGGGCTGGAAGACCACCGCAACTGCCACGATAACTTCCTCAACGCCCTGCGCGAGCGCGGCTACGAGATCGATCCGGACCGGCTGCCCGACCCGATCAACTTCTTCATGCACGTTGCCTTTAAAGGTCGCGGAGAGCTGGATATCCGCGAGCCACTATCGCGGCGCAACGATCACGTGCTGCTGAAGGCGCACATCGACACGCTGGCCGTCGTCTCTGCCTGCCCGCAGGATCAGAACGCGATGAACGG
>JBDHWD010000131.1:0-7456 GCA_039810005.1 Thermomicrobiales bacterium
GCCTGTCTCACCCTCAACATCCCACCACGCCGAGAGCACGGCCTGGGCGATTGCCCAGGCCCTGACCCGCTGGCGGTCAAAGCCAAGGCGCTCGGACAGAACATCAACGCGGCGCGACAATAGTCGCGCCAGGTTCGGTTCGGACGCGATCTCCGGGATCGGGTTGCGCAGTAGCGCGCCCGTCTCGTAGGCCGGCTCACCGATCGCACCGTGGGGATCGATCGCCAGCCAGGGGGCGCGTGTCGCCGAGAGGATGTTCTCGTGGTGCAGGTCGGCGTGCAGGACAACTGGCTCGGCCATCGACGGCAGCAGCTCAGCGAAATACGTCTCGGCCTGCTCGACCAGCGTTTTCGGTAGCGGTCCGGTGCCGCCGTCGAACCGTTCGCGCAGGCGAGCCAGACCACCTGCCCAGTCGGCGACCTGCGGGTACGTGTGCGATGCGGGGACTGGCCGCCAGATCTGACGCATGACATCAGCGGCAATCGCCATCGCCTCGTCATCGTCCTCGACCGTGCGCAGTGTTGCTCCCGGCTCAATCAGCTCCAGCAGCGTGGCAACCTGCTCGCGCTTCGACTCCAGCAGCCGAACCATGCCGCGACCATCACAGAGGCGCAGCATGTCGATTGAGACTTGCAGCTCGGGATCCGGGAAGCCGACCTTCAGCATCGCGCGGGTGCCGTCCTCGCGTGTGGCCGGCGCGACCCAGGTGTATGAGAGGTTGGCAATCGGCGGTTGCACATCCAGCAGCCACTCGTTCGCAAGCTGTTCGATGATGTCCGGCAAGCTGGCCAGCCAGGCAGTCGCTGGTTCAGCGCCGAACACACCACGCATGCGCGCCGCGAACTGCTCCGGAATCTGGAACGGCGAACCGCCGACCATTAGTCGTCCCGTCGCCCGGACACAGCCACGGCTGGCTCTGCCGCGACAACCTGCTCGCGCCGATACGACTCCGGGGCGAGCACCGCGAAGGCCGCGCCGGCGACGACGACCATGATCGCCGTCCCATAGAGCGCTGCTTCTGTCGAGAAGATATCGGCGGCGAAGCCGAGGCCCAGCGGGCCGGCGACGTAGCCGAAGTCGGCCAGCATTCTGTAGGTGCCCATCGCTTGCGCGTTCATGCCCGGCGGCGCCATATCCGCCGCGTAGGCAGTCGGAGCTGCCGCGGCGATACCGGAGGCGCAGGCCCAGGTGGCACAGGCGACGATGAAGCCGGTGAAGCTGCCGGCCAGCGCAAACGCCAGCAAGGCGATGCCGCTGATGAGCGTGCTCGGCACAATGACGGCCTTGCGGCCATAGCGGTCAACCAGCACGCCGCTCGGGTACGCGAGAATCAGGCCCATGATCGAGATCATGGCCAGGCCAATGCCGATCTGCCCGGCAGTCAGGTCGATCTTGTTTTCGGCCAGCGTCGGGATCAGCGTGAACAGGCCGCCGGTGCGGGCGAAGAAGGTCGCGAACGACACGATCGAAATGAGCAGGAAACCGACCTGCGCCGTGAGTACCCGAATCTGGGTCGCGAACGGCACCGGCTTCATCTCGACACCGCCAGAGCTCTCCTTGCGCAGATTGCGCGTCTCGGGCACGCGGAACCAGGCCAGGATGGCGACGATCGTGCCGAGAATGGCGTAGATAAAGAACGGTGCTTCGAGCGAGATGTACTCGGCCAGGAAGCCGCCCGGCAGCGGACCCAGACCGACGGCAAACATGAAGGTACCCATGTAGATCGACATCATCCGACCGCGGTTGTCCGGTCGCGAGATGTCGGCGATCATGACCTGCGTCCCGGTAATGACCATCGCCGCGCCGCCGCCGGCGACAAAGCGGCCGATCAGGAAGACGGTATAGTCCGGCGCGAGACCGCAGATGATATTGCCGATGACCGTGATTGCGCCGCCGAGCGCCAACGCCTCACGGCGACCGAATCGGTCGGCGATGACGCCGGTTGGGACGTTGAGCAGAAAGCGGGCGAGTCCGTAAATCGCGATCGTCAGGCCAATCGCCGCTTTCGAGACGCCGAACGATTCGGCGTAGAGCGGCACGACCGGCACGATGCTGCCGAACCCGAGCTGATTGAACCCGATCAGGACGCAGACCCAGATCAGAATGCGATTGCGTTGATAGAAGGCGCGAAATCTTCGCGACTCCGCAGCGTCCGTGTCCAGCGCGTTCAAGGTCTCGCCACCATGCATCAACCACCCTCTCAGCATTCCGCCGAGGATAATGCCTGCGCGATATACGCGCTACACTGTTTCACAACCTCACAATTCGGCATCGCGCCAGATCGCTGAGTAGACCACCATCCGTAGCACAAGGAAAGGGCAGATCCCGATGCAGCCATTCCGTCTCTTCGCAGCCACTGGTTCTGCTGTTGTCCGACTCGACGTCGATTCCGTCGGCCGTGTAAAGGAAGCGACGTCGCTCGATGGCTCCGGCGCACAGTGCGTGGCCGTCGATCCGCACGATCCGAACCGTGTGTTCGTCGGAACGTTTGACGCCGGTGTCTACCGCACACTCGACGCTGGCGAAACGTGGGAGCGTGCCAGCCACGACCTGCCGCATCCACGCGTCCTGTCTATCGCGATCTCACCGGCGCGACAGACCAACGGGCTCAACGCTGTCTACGCCGGCACTGAGCCGAGCAGGCTGTATCGCTCAGACGACAACGGCGCGAGCTGGGTCGACAGCCCGGCCCTGCCGGAGCTGCCCAGCGCCCCGTCGTGGTCGTTCCCGCCGCGACCCTGGACGAGCCACGTGCGCTGGATTGCCCCACACCACGACGACCCCGACCGTATCTACGTCGGTATCGAGCTGGGTGGCGTCATGCGCACAACCGATGGCGGAGTCAGCTGGGATGATCGCAAGCCGAACTCCTACCACGACTCGCACGCCGTACTGACCCATCGCCACGCCCCGGGACGCGTCTACGAGGCTGCCGGCGGCGGCGTCGCATTCTCAGACGACGGCGGCGAAACCTGGCAGACAGCTGACGAGGGCATGGATCGTCACTACGTCTGGGGACTCGCCGTCGACGACGCCGACCCCGACCTCTGGTACGTCTCGGCCAGCTTCTCAGCGCGCGACGCCCATGTCACCAACGGACAGGCCAAAGGCCGCGTTTTCCGCAAGCGCGGCGATGACGCCTGGCAGGTGCTCGACCTGGGCGCGGACCCGTTGCCATCGATGCCCTACGCGCTGCTCAGCCTGCACGACCGTCCAAACTCGATCATCGCCGGCATGCACGACGGCAACATTATGGCCAGCTTCGATGCCGGCGACACGTGGGAGCAGCTCGACGTTCGCCTGCCCTCGCTGCTGGCGTTGAGCGAGGCGCGTCAATAGCTCCCATCCACTGAGCGAGCTACTCCGGTGACGGCACCGGAACCGGCGCGTCTTCGGCCTGCCAGAGCGCCCGCATCTCGTCACTCGTCGCCAGCAGGTCGGCGAGCGTGCCGCAGGCTTCGATCCGGCCGTCCTTCAGCAGGATGATCTGGTCGGCGCGTTGGAGCGTGGCACGCCGATGCGAGACGGCGAGGTAGGTGCGACGCGGATCGGTCAGAAGCCTGTCCCAGAGCAGGCGCTCGGTTTCGACGTCCAGCGCGCTGGACAAGTCGTCGATCACGAGCAGATCCGCCCGACGCACCAGCATGCGGGCCGCAGCGGTGCGCTGCGCCTGCCCGCCGGAGAGCGCGACGCCGCGTGTGCCGATTTGTGTGTCCAGGCCGGCCGGCAGCGCCGCAACGTCCTCCTCCATCACCGCCGTGTAGAGCGCCTCGGCGAGATCGGCCGGAGCCACCTCGAGTCCAAGCAGGATGTTGCGCTGCAGCGTGTCGCTGAACAAGCGCGGCCCCTGCGCGGTGTATGCCGCGTGCGGCGGCGTCATGAAGTCGGCCAGATCACTGATATGCTCGCCGTTCCAGCGCAATTCGCCTTCGCTGAGCGGAATCAGGCCCAGTACCGCGCGCAACAGCGTCGACTTGCCTGCTCCGATCCTGCCGGTCACGACCGTCAGCGTGCCCCGCCGGAGTGTCATCGAGATGCCGCTGACTCCGCGTTCCTGCCCCGGATGGGTCGCGGCGAGGGAACGGATCTCAAGCTGCTCCAGCGGCTCGACCGAACGCGCTGGCGGCTGGGCGATATCCGGCAACGACCCACGCAGATACAGCGGCTCGTGCTGGACGAGCGTCGCCTCCGACTCGCCACCGATGATGTGGCGCAAGCGCCGAAACGCGACACCGGTCTGCTGGTAGTGCGCGAGGAAGCGTCCGAGGTCGTCGGTGAATCCGGCGATGTAGCCGAGGTAGCTGATGAACAGTACGAAGTCGCCAACGGACAGAGAGCCATCGCGCAGGCGGCCGGCAGCCAGCAACATCACTAGCCCGGTGCCAATTGAGACGGTGTTGGCAGTAATCGCCTCCAATGCCTGAGTCAACAGCCGATCGGCCAGCATTGCCGACCGCCGCCGTTCGCTCAAGCGCCGGAAATGCTCGACGGCTCGGCCCTCGGCACCCGCAACCTGCAGCACGAGTGCTGCCCCAACGATGTCGCCAATGGCAGAGGTCACGTCGCTGGTCGCCTGACTGCTGGCGGCGCGACGCTCGCTGAGCGCATTGCTCGCTCGCCGCGCGATAGCCGCGATGATGAGCATCGGAGCGAAGACAACGAGTGTCACCCAGATATCGATACGCGCCATGATAACGAGTGCTGCGAGCGCGAACAGCCCGGTGCCGATAACGTCATTGATCCAGTCGACGCTGTCCTCGGCAGCGTAGGCATCGTCGCGGAAGCGGCTGATCGTCTCGCCGACCGGTGTCGTCAGTGCGACCGCGCCGGGCCGGCCGAGGATCGTCTTCAGCAGGATGCGGCGAATCTGCCCGCTCATCACGAAGCGCGACAGTGTCTCGGCGAACCCGGCCGCCATCCAGAGAGCCGACCGCGCGATGGCGAACAGGACGAGCAGCATGATGAGCTCGTTCGTGCCGAATGACGTACCCGACGTGCCGGAGAGTGCGTCGAAGAACTCGCGCGCGATCAGGCCCGGGATGAGCGGCGACAGGTGGATGATCGTCCAGAGCGAGAGGTGCAGGAAATAGAGACCCGGACGCGCCCGGATCATTGAGATCATATTGCGCCAGGTCGGACGCGTCGCAGCGATCGTTTCCGCGCTCATGACGCCACCTCCGCTCCGGCGATCCGCAGAAGCTCGGAGAAGCGCGACGCCGGGTTGGCGGCCAGCGCGAGGCGTTCACCATGCTCGCGCACCCGGCCGTCTTCCAACACCAGCACATCATCGGCGAGAGCGATCGTGTCCAGCCGATGCGCGATCAGGATGCCGGTGCGACCCTCCAGCAGTCGCGCGAGTGCGTCATGCAGTAGCCGCTCAGTCGCAGGGTCGAGGCGCGACGATGCTTCATCGAGAATGACGATGTCGGGGTCGCGCAGGAAGACGCGCGCGCAGGCCAGCAGTTGCGCTTCGCCGGCCGAGAGGCCAACGCCGCCAGTCCCGATCCGCGTCGACAGCCCGTTCGGCAAGCCGCCGAGCCAGCCGCCGAGCCCGAGCGATGTCAGCAGATCGATCAGCTTGCCGTCCGGCACGTCCTCATCGAAGAGCGTCAGGTTGTCGCGCACACTGGCGTTGAACAGGTGGACCTCCTGACTCACGACGCCAATGCGCGCGCGCAGCGCGTCCAGCCGCAGCGTGCGGATGTCGACACCGCCCACGCGGACCACGCCGACATCCGGGTCGACGAAGCGTACGAGCAACCGCGTGAGCGTCGTCTTGCCGCTGCCGGTCCGGCCAACGATGCCGAGTACCTTGCCGGCATCGATCCGCACAGTGACATCGTGGAGGACCGTGGATGCATCAACGTAGGAGAAGGTGACCTGATCCATCTCAACCGAGAGCAGCCCGGCGGGCAAATCGCCCGATCCACCGATGATCTGTGGGACTGTCCCCAGCATTCCCTCAACCCGCGCGATGCTGGCGTCGGCCTGCTGCAAATCCTGAACTTCGTTGCGCAGCTGTTCGGCGGGGCGGCTGAGGACCGCGGTGTACTGGAAAACGAGGTAGACCGCGCCGATGGTCAGCGCACCGGAGCGAAATTGCATAGCGCTGAGAGCGAATGCTGCCGCTGTACCGAATGCGAAGAGGAGTTGGCTACTCGCACCGACGGCGTAGCCCCACATGCTGGAGCGCGTCCAGGCAGCCATCCAGGTTCGCATTGCCCCGGCGCAGCGCCGCATGACAAACGACGCCGCGCCGGATGAGCGCACATCTTCGGTGCCGGCCAGATACTCGCTGAGGAAGCCATAGAAGCCGGCGCTGGCCTCGCGCTCAGCGATCCAGGCCGGCGCGGCAGCCGCACGTATGCGCAGCATGACGACGAGACCAGCCGCGACGAATGCACTCATGCCCAGCCCGACCCGCCAGTCGAGGCGCACCAGCAGCGCCAGAATCGCCACAATCAGCAGCGCGTTGCCAACGACGTAGACAACGAAGCGCGAGAAGAAGCGCGCCAGAATGCTGACATCGCCATCGACCCGCTCAATCAGCTCACCGGGCGTGTGGGTGGTGTGGTAGCTCGCATCCAGCCGCAGGACGTGCGCGAGCAGGTCGGCACGCAGCGCATTGGTGGCGATCCAGCCGATGTTCTCAGCGACCCACGCTTCTGCGACGCCGGCCACCTGCCCGAGCAGGGCAACGATCATCGTCAGCAGCGCCAGCACGAGCAGCCCGCGCAACGGCTCACCGGCAGCGGCGCGGTCGACGAACTCGCTGGCCAGCAACGGCGCGATGACCTGAACGCCGATCGTGCAGACGAGGATCAGGCCGAGCAGCGCGACGCGCGGCCACTCCGAACGCAGGTAATGCGAAAGGAGCCGCCAGTAGCGGTGAAGGGTCCGGAATTGTCGTGGAACCTGGCGGTTAGTCGCGTCCGCCTGTGCCGAAACCGTCGTGTTGGTCGAGGACATACCGGTCACTCTCGTTGAAGAATCGTCGAATCATGAGACCCTTCAACGTAGTCGCCAGCATGTCACCCTCTTTCGGCAATGAAGATTGCGAGCGGTCCATAAGCGCGGCACAGGTCACCGCGCCTGCGCATCCTAACAGCGGAATCAGTCATGCGCAAGCGAGAGTGCCGCCGACCGACTTCACGAGCCGGCAGAGTCGGTCGGCGGCTCGTCGGTGCTACTTGTTGCCGAGTGCCTCAACGTAGAACGCTGCGATGTCGTCATAGAACTGCTCGCGGCAAGCGTCGTCGACGTACATCATGTGCCCGGCTTCGTAGTACGTGTAGTGGAAATCCTCGCGCCGCGACGGATCCAGCCCGAGGTGATCCATGGTGTAGCGAATGGCGAAATACGGCGTCGCCAGATCGTAGTAGCCGGCAGTGATCAGCACCTTCAGGTGCGGGTTGCGGTTGAACGCGTTGCGCATCGGCGTGGTCGTGTCCAGATA
>JBDHWD010000132.1:0-7455 GCA_039810005.1 Thermomicrobiales bacterium
GTGTGGGTAGGCAGTATACGGGGTGGTGGAGAAACGGCGCGGCCGGCGCTCGTTGTTGTGGTGAGTGAGGCGGCCATCGCGGGGGAACTCGTAGTACTCGAATGCCAAATCATCGCGAGGGCGATAGAAACGGCCATTCATCCCGAATCTGCCGCTGGCAGGCGACCGGATCGTTGGCCTCGCCGGTACCGCACCTCTTGCGCACGACGGTTATGGTCGTCGCCTCACAGTGCAGTGCAGCATGCCCTGAACCGCGTTATTTCGCTCGGCAGTCCTCAAAGACGCGGCGGACGATGGCGAGGGTGGCGGCGTAGGTGGAGTCCATGCCGTAGTAGGACAGGCCGCGCGCGCCGAGGGTGTGTGCGTGGGAATACGGCGTGTCCGAGGCGTAGTGGATGATGCCGAGATCGACCGGGATCTGGCTCATGTTGACGCTTTCGTTGGTTGGGTGGCGGGTGAGGGCGACGTCCTCGTAGAGCGCCGAGAGGTACGGCCCGGCTTCCATCTCGACGACGGTGAAGTTCTCACGGTAGTAGAAGTCGAGATAGCCGCGATTCTGCAGGTAGGTGCCTTTGACGGTCACGGCACGCTGGCGGTCGAGCGTCGAGCCGTATACGAGGAAGGGGTCGAGGTCGGCGCTGGAGAAGCAGTTGGCGAACCAGTAGGTGTTGCCGGAATGCTCATCGTAGACGTCGTTCGAGATCATCACATCGCCGATGCGCGCGTTGAGCGTCGCCGCCTTGCCGAGGATGTAGATACCGCGGAGTTGATCGACGCCGGTCGCGACCTGGCCGAAGATGTGATAGGCGGCCAGACCGAGTGGATAGTTGATGTTGACGATCACGGCGTCGGTGCCGTTCGGGCAGTAATCGCGGATGCGTGGGTCGAGATCGTCGGGCGTGATGCGGGAGAGGTCCATGATCTGGATGCCGACATCAAGGGCGCTGGTCGGCTCCAGCGTCACGACGCCGCGCTCGGCTTCCTCGGCATCGCGACTAGCGCGGGCTTCGCGATTGGTCGCGTAGTAGAGCCGGGCTGTGTAGTACAGAAAATTGTCCCACGACGCGCGCACTTCGCCGGCCTGCAGCTTGCGCAGTTCGGGCAGCAGGTCGGGATGGGCAGACTCCTCGACGAAGCGCACCAGCTCTTCGCGGCGACGGCGGACGGTGCCAGTCAGGATGTTGGCGATCGAGTGCGTGTTCGAGGACACGAAATAGACCGGACGATCCGCCAGGCCGAGGTCAGCAAGCTCGCGGCCGGCTGGCGCCCACCAGCGCTGCGCTGAACGGGTGTAGCCGAGGTAGGTGCCGCCGAGCATCTGGAGCCGCAGGTCGCGCTTGTGCGTCGCGAGCCGGCGCAGGTTTGGCCACAGCTCACGCCCCCACGCCGAGCAGAGACGCGCCCAGTCGCCGGGCGCAATGCCCAGCCCCGCGCCAATCTGCTCAAGTCGCTCAGCCTCGCTCTCACTGCCTGGCTGACCGGGTCGGCGCGAGCCGATCTGAATCAGGTCGGCCAGCTCGGGTGTGTCGCGAATACGCTGATGCAGCTTGTTCCACTCGATCTGCCAGCCAACGATCGTCGGGATCAGGTCATCGAGGTCCGACGCCGACCCGACCATGACCGCCAACGTGTCGCGACCATCCCACTGCCAACGGCGGCGGCGACCTGGCGCTGAAACGGAGGTCCACTCTTCCAGGTTGGTGTAGCCGTGCCGGGCAAAGACGGAATGCGACTGCCCCAGCAGAATGCGCTGGACAGTAACGATCTCCGGCGGCAGGCGCATTGTGCTGTACATCAGCGCGCCCATGTCGGGAGCGTCGTCTGCGGCGAGCGCGTGGAGGCTCGACTGAATGTTCAGGTGCGCCGGGACAAGCGCGTCAACATCGACCGGGCCGGACGAGCGCAGCAGAGTCGAGTAGGTGCGGACGTAGAGATCAACTTCGCGCTTGCCGGCCGGCTGCGCGCCGCGTCCGTTCGCGAACTGGTCGTCGCCAATCCGCTCTGAGCCTGTCCCGTCGATGGACTGCATCTGCTTGCCTCCGCATATCGCCAGCAGCCGTGTCCGGCGATGATAGCGACCGACCCGCTAGCGATCAACCTCACAGCCCTTTGCGAGCCGTTCCGGCTTCGACCATACTGCGTCGCACAACTCGGTCGAGCGAATGGAGCAGAGGGCCATGTCGCGAGTCGTCATTGGCGGCATCTCCCATGAAACGAATACGTTTTCGTCGCAGCAGACGACGCTGAGCGATTTCCAGCGTCGGACGCTCATGCGTGGGCGGGCGCTGGTGGATGGCAGCCGCAGCGCAGCCACGGCGCTCGGCGGCATAGTCGATACCGCCCTCGCGCTGCGTTGGGACATCGAGCCGGTGCTGTTCGCCTCGGCAACGCCAGGCGGCCGTGTTCGGCGCGGGACGTTTGAGTCGCTGACCAACGACCTCGTACGCGGTATCGCGGCCGCAGCGCGCGCTCCGGGCGGGCTGGATGGGGTGCTGCTGGCGCTACACGGCGCGATGGTCAGCGAGGGTCTGGAAGACGCCGATGGGGAAATCCTGCGGCGGGTGCGAGAGGCGGTCGGGCAGGACGTGCCGATCCTCGCCGTCCTCGATTCGCACGCGAACCTGACGCCGAAGATGGTCGACGCGGCTACTATCCTGCTGGCTTATGAGACGTACCCACACATCGACACCTATGCGCGCGGCAGTCAGGCGGTGCGGCTGCTGGCGCGGCTTCGATCCGGGGAACTGCGGCCGGTGCAGGCGTTGCGCCAGGTGCCGCTGCTCACGCCGTTGCCGACGCAACGCACCGATGGGCCGACGCCAATGGCCGAGTTGGCGTCGCTCGCGCGCGACGCCCGACGCGAGCAGGGCGTCATCGCCGTCACGCTCGCGCCGGGATTCCCGTACAGCGATATCCACGACGCCGGTATGGCGGTACTCGTGACAGCAAACGATGACGAACACTGCGCGAACGCGCTGGCCGATCGGCTGGCAGAGGCATGCTGGGAGCGGCGCAGCCAGTTCGTTACCCACCTGACGCCGGTTCGTGAGGCGGTCGAACAGGCGATTGCAGCGGAGCGCTGGCCGGTGGTGCTGGCTGATGTGGCCGACAACCCGGGCGCGGGCGGGACCGGCAGCGAGATCGCAATTCTGCAAGCACTGCTAGATGCGGGGGCCGCCGGCGCTGTCGTCGCGACGATCGCCGACGAGGAAGCAGTGCGGCAAGCGGCGGCAATCGGCGCTGAGCAGCGAGGTGTACTGCGACTCGGCAGAGGGGCCAGCCGAAACAGCAATCCGGCGCTGGAGATTACCGCATTCGTACGCTGGTTCGGCGACCTGAGCTTTGCCGGACAGGGGCCGATGGGTGCCGGTACGACGACAAGGCTGGGGCTCTCGGCGGTCGTCGAGGTGGGCGATCCGCCTGTCGAAGTCATCCTGACATCCAACCGCGTCCAGGTACTCGATCCGCAACTGCTGCGCGCGGTCGGGATTGCGCCTGAGGAGCGCCGAATCCTTGCGCTCAAGTCGAGCGTCCACTTCCGCGCCGCCTTTGAGCCGCTGGCTGCGGCGATCATCGAGGTTGATGGCCCCGGCCTGTCTACTCCAGACCTCCTGAACCTCCCGTACCGTCACATTCGACGCCCCATCTGGCCGCTGGATTGCGACGTCATGTAGGGTTCGAGGAGAGGAGCTCGCCATGAATGACAATCGCAATCCAGATAACGAGCAGCCTGAGGGGAAGAATAGCCAGGGTCTTGGGATAGGAATTGGCGTTGGTGTCGCGATCGGCGTCGCCATGGGCCTGGCGATGGATAACCTCGCGATGGGCATTGGCGTCGGGATGGCTATCGGTATCGCGCTGGGCATGGCGTTCAATGCACAGCAGAAGAACGACTAGCCACGATCGCGTCGCACGCAAATCTGGACACACGACTCGCGATGTTCGTAGCGCGGGAACGACAACAGAGGAGCCATGAGCGACCGTCATGACCAGGACGACGACCCGGACGATGACAAGCAGGCTGAAAACCTCGCGATTGGCATCAGCGTTGGGTTAGCACTCGGTGCAGCCATCGGCGCAGCGCTGGACAATATTGGAATGGGGATCGGTGTCGGACTGGCGCTCGGCGTCGCGTTCGGGATGGCCTATGATCAGCGCAAGCGCGACTGAGCAGTAAGGAGCAGCGACGTGTTCGAGCGACCGACGGAATCGACAACGAGGCGGCGGAAGCCACCGCTGCTGTCTGGCGCCATGGTCCTGCTCGGCGTCGTCATCGGACTGGCGATTCTGGGCCGGCTCGATAGCAGCGGCGTCCCGATCCTGGTCGGCGCGGTCATCGGCGTCGCGATGGCGCTCGCATTTACGTATGCGCGTCGGCGATAGCTCACGAACTTCGTGACAATTCCCGTTGAACCATTCAACAGCAACACCGCCGAACGCCGGGCAGTGATCCTGGTCGAAGGCCGCAGCGACCAGATCGCCGTTGAAACACTCGCCTCACGCAGCGGCCGGAACCTCGCCAGCGAAGGCGTCGAAGTCGTCCCGATGGGCGGCATCCACGCCATCGGCCAATTCCTGACGCGCTTCGGCCCGTTGGGTGACAACCTCAAGGTGGCTGGACTCTACGACATCGGCGAGGAACACGTCGTCCGCCGTGGTCTGGTGCAGGCGCGACTGGCCGATGCCCCGCTCTCACGCGCCATGATGGAAGACCTCGGCTTCTTCGCCTGCGTCCTCGATCTTGAAGACGAACTGATCCGCGCGCTCGGTGTGCCGACCATCGAGGCCGTCATCGCCGCCGAAGGCGACCTCATCGCGTTCCGCATTCTGCAGAAGCAGCCCGAGTGGCGTAGCCGCAGCGCCGAGGCGCAACTGCGACGCTTCTTCGGAAGCGGTGCCACGCGCAAGTGGCGCTACGCCGGACTCCTCGTTGAAGCACTGGAGCTGGACGCCGTCCCACGACCTCTGCGCGGCGTGCTGAAGACCGTGTCGTAAGGCTACTGGCCGAACAGCAGCGCGACGGCGCGGGACAATGTACGTACAGGCGTACGTACGTGCGCATCCGTGTAGTCGACCAAGGCTACCAGCCAGAACCGCACGAATCAGGCACAGCGCTAAGCAACTAACGTACGAACTGTACGTACACGCTGTATGGTGTATAGTCAGACGAGTACTGGTGTCCCACTCGGCGAGGAGTGGGCTGAAAAGGGAATCCGGTGCGACGCGCCTGCGTCCATGCCGGAGCTGCCCCCGCAACTGTAAGCGACGAGCGCGCTATCGACCTATGGTCACTGACAGCCAGGCTGTTGGGAAGGCCAGATAGCCGTGATGACTCGCGAGCCAGGAGACCTGCCAGTGCAACTGATTCGACCGACGGGCGGGGTGTCCCGATGGATCGCATGCATTGGCGTCTGCAGCCTGACCACTGCCGTCAGCACGCATTCCTTCCGGCACCCTCTGTAGCAACAGACGGGGTGTGCCAATGGCCACGACAAGTCCCTCACTGCGCGAATCATCGGCGGAACAACCGTCCGGCGAGCGCATCGGTAGCCCTCCATCAAAGACCGTACATGGCGAGCTGAAGGTGATTCGGCGCAATGGCGCGGTGACGCCGTTCGACCCGACCAAGATCGAGGTCGCCGTCGGTAAGGCGTTCCTGGCGGTCGAGGGCGCGAACGCCCCCGAATCGTGCCGCATCCGCGACACCATCAGCGAGCTGACCGAACAGGTTGTCCGTACGCTGATGCGGAGAACCAATCCCGGGCAGACGATTCACATCGAGGACATCCAGGATCAGGTCGAGCTGGCCCTCATGCGCAGCGAGCATCACAAGGTCGCCCGGGCGTACGTACTCTATCGAGAGGATCGTGCTCGGGCCCGCAAGGCGGCTGAGAGTCAGCCAGCTGCGCCGACGATCTCGATCCGCGATGCCGACGGCAACAGCCGACCGCTCGATCTGGCCTGGCTCGCGGCGGTGACCGAGCAAGCCTGCGCTGGCCTGGCCGACGTCTCAGCCGAGACAATCATCAGCGAGACGCTGCGCAACGCCTTCGACGGCATGACGCTCGTCGAGCTGGAGACCGCGCAGGTCATGGCCGCTCGCGCACTGGTCGAGACCGAGCCGAACTACGCGCACGTCAGCGCGCGCCTGCTCCTGCGGCGCTTGCGGCGCGAGGCGCTCGGACTGATCCTGCCGACCGACGCGGACAGCTCAACTGTCGATTACATCGCGTACGTACGCGCATACGTCCACTTCGGCATTGACGAGGGCTACCTCGATCCCGAGCTGGCACGCTTCGATCTGGGCCGCATCGCCAACGCGATCACGCCGGAGCGCGACGACCAATTCCAGCTGCTCGGCCTGCAGACGCTCTACGACCGCTACCTGCTCCATCACGGTGGCGTGCGCTTTGAGCTGCCGCAGATGTTCCTGATGCGCGTCGCGATGGGGCTGGCTCTGCGCGAGATCGACCGCGAGGAGCGCGCGATCGAGTTCTACGAGCTGCTGTCGTCGTTCGACTTCATGTGCTCGACGCCGACGCTGTTCAACTCCGGCACGCAGCGACCGCAGTTGGCCTCCTGCTTCCTGACCACGATCCCCGACGACCTGGACGGCATCTTCTCGGCCATCCGCGACAACGCGCTGCTCTCGAAGTACGCCGGCGGGCTGGGCAACGACTGGTCGCCGGTGCGCGGACTCGGCGCGCACATTCGCGGCACGAACGGCGAATCGCGCGGCGTCGTCCCGTTCATGAAGGTGGCCAACGACACCGCCGTCGCCGTCAACCAGGGCGGCAAACGCCAGGGTGCCGTCTGCGCCTATCTGGAGACGTGGCACATCGACATCGAGGAATTCCTCGATCTGCGCAAGAACACCGGCGACGAGCGCCGACGCACCCACGACATGAACACGGCCAACTGGGTGCCGGATCTGTTCGTCCAGCGCGTCATCGAGGATGGCGAGTGGACGCTCTTCTCACCGGACGACGTGTCGGACCTGCACGACCTCTACGGCGCGGCTTTCACTGAGCGCTACCTGGCCTACGAGCAGCAGGCGGAGCGCGGCGAGATCGCACTCTCCAAGCGCGTCCGCGCCGTCACGCTCTGGCGCAAGATGCTGACGATGCTGTTCGAGACCGGCCACCCGTGGATCACGTTCAAGGATGCCTGCAACATCCGCTCGCCGCAGCAGCACATCGGCGTCGTCCACTCATCGAATCTCTGCACCGAGATCACGCTCAATACGTCAGCGGATGAGGTCGCCGTCTGCAATCTTGGCTCGATCAATCTGGCCGCCCACGTCACTGTTGACGGACTCGACCTTGAGCGCCTGCGCCGGACGGTGCGCACGGCGGTGCGGATGCTTGACAATGTCATCGACATCAACTTCTACACGATCCCGCAGACGCGTCGATCGAATCTGCGCCACCGCCCAATCGGCCTCGGCCTGATGGG
>JBDHWD010000133.1:0-7409 GCA_039810005.1 Thermomicrobiales bacterium
GACCCGGCTTGTCCATCGCCGTGAGGCGATCACTTCCAGTTGAGCCATTGGCGTTCTGGACGTATCGCCACCACATCGGCCTCGAAATGTAGGGGCGTATCGCATACGCCCGTTTGGCCACGACTCGTTCCGATCGGCAGCCACGTGTCTGGTTGCCCATGCTGGATGGTCGTGTTTCTGGCCGGGGGTATGCGATACGCCCCTACATTTTGGGGCCGGCGCGGGAGGGTCGCCTCACGGCGATGACAGCGCCAGCGCTGTCCCTACGCAAGGATCAAGGGCTCGATTCTCGCCTGACAGATTCACTGCGCTCGACTACTGAACGAAGTGAAGAACCCGTTCCCCTGCGTCCGACTGCCTCAAACGGGTGGGAGATTTCTCACTGCGGTTCGAAATGACAGCATTCGCGGATTGCTACCGAACCGTGTCCCGTCATCTACCGCGCCGGAAGATCGCGTGCAGTCACGCGCCTTCTCCAAGTCTTCAGCCCGCTGTAAGGCAGCGGACGCTCTGCTGAAAAGCAGGGCGTCCACTTACGTTTCCTGACGAACCGGCGTTACTGCATCACGTACGTGACCGAGACGTTCACCGTCACTTCCATCGTACCGGCGTCGATGGTCGGGGCACCAGCGGCGGACTCGGCAGCGGGCATGGCGCTGTCGCGAACCGGCGAGACCGGTGTTGTGTAGCCCTCAGTGATCGTCTGGACGGGGCCGAGGGTCGCATTCGACAGATCGGCGAGATGCTCGGCTCGATCGCGTGCGTCGGCGACGGCCAGCTCACGCGCCTTGTTGATCGCGGCCGAAGTGTCCTCAAGGGTGAACGAGATGCCGTTTACCTGATTCGCTCCAGCATCGACGGCTGCCTGAATGACGGTACCGGCGCTGTCGATCTGCCGTACCTTCACGGTGACGGTCTGGATGACGTAGTAGCCGATGATCGGCTGGTTGGGCTGGTTGTAGTCCTGCTCGACATTGACGGCATAGGTGCTGGTCTGAATATCCTCAGCCTTCACGCCCGAGTCGATCAGCGCGTCACGCACGGCGTTCATCGCTTGGGTCGTGCTCTGCTGGGCGGTCGCCAGCTGCGGGTCGCGGCTCATCACGCCCAGGTTGAGGATGGCCACGTCCGGCGTCATCGAGACGCGCCCTTCGCCACTCACGTTGATCGTGCGCGTTGTATCCGTCTCGGCAGCGGTCACCCGGCTGCCGTCATGGTCCCAGGCGCTAATCACGACTGCGCCAACCAGCGCAATAGCCACCAGTACGCCGGCGAGCGGCAAGGTTCCCCTCTGCAACATCGATCTCACGGTTCGCTCCTGTCACTGCGGTTCATCAACAACAACCTTCTACTGGTATGACGCCAACGGATCAGGAAAGGTTCCCACGATTCCGTCGCAATCGCGGCAGCGCGATCATAAGGCCCAGCAACCAGACAAAGATGGCCGCCAGCCCGAACTCAATGAGACGCAGGCGCTCTTCTCGTGACGATGTTGTGGGCGATTGCTCGGCCTGCGCCGTCTCATCCGCCTGCGATGTTTCTGCCTGCCGCGCCGCATCAGTCGCTGGCGTTGGCTCAGCGCCGGCGGCGCTGTCTTCAGCTGCTTCACTCGCCGCAGTCGTCGCCTCGGCCGCCGCGACGTCGGATTCGGGCGTTGCTGCCTCGCCAGGTGCGATCTCCGCCTCAGCGGCGCTCGATGTTGCGGTGGCGTCGTCTTGCGCGAACATCGCCTCGTTTGCTGCTGCCGGCGCTTCTGCACCATCGCTCGCCGACTCTTGCGCCGACATCACCGCTACGGAGTCATCCGCCGTTGGTCGGTCGAAGCGCGTCGTCACCAGATCGACGCTGAGAACCAGCACGAACAGCACGGCTGCCACCGCGGTCGCCCACCGGACGGCGCGCATCTGTCGGTCGTACCAGCGGTTCGGCGTACGGATCGGGATTGGCGGCGGTGGCGTGGCCACCGCCGGCGTAGCCTGCTCCGGCGCAAGGCCGAATGAGCGCTGCGGGGTCAGTTCCGGCAGCGTGGCCAGCGCGCCTACGAGCGCGCGAAAGTCCTCGGCGACCTGGCGGCACTCAGCGCACCGAACGAGATGCTGCTCGATGCGCGACCGCTCCTCGGGGGCGAGGTCCTGCGGCTCGTCCAGCCAGGCGACGATGACTTCGGGGTCGATATGCTCTTCGGAGCGTTGCGGGGCGACGCGGTGGTCGTCGTTCACGGTCGCCCTCCTGTCCCATTCATGCTGCTTGTATATGGTCGCTTACTCATCGCGACCGCTACTCTCTAGACGCGGCGAGCGCCCGAGAAGTTCCCTGCCTGCCTCGTCGGCAAGCAAGACTTCTCTGAGTCGCGCCCGGCCCCGGTTGATGCGTGACTTCACTGTTCCCAGCGCAACGCCACTGATTTCGGCGATCTCGTCATAGCTGTGCCCCTGCACGTCGCTGAGGATGACGGCCAGGCGCTGGTCGGGCTGCAGCTGTCCGAGCGCGCGTTCCAGTACTCCGGCCATCTCACCGCGATTCACCAGATCGAAGGCATCGGGCTCAGCGGATTCCGGCTCCCAGATGCGCTCCTCGTCGTCCTGGCGCTCGTCGAGCGACTGTTCCGGCCGCCGGGCTCGGGCGCGAAGGGTATCGAGGGCGCGATTCGCCGCGATGCGCAGGACCCAGGCGCGGAACCCGCCGGGGTGGCCGCCGCGGAATGTGCCCAGCGATTGCCAGGCGCGCAGAAATGCGTCCTGTGTAACATCGTGGGCGGCGTCGGGGGTGCGCAGATGACGGAGCGCAACGGAGTAGACCGCTCGCTCATGGCGCTCTACAAGCGCATTGAACGCGTTGAGATCGCCGCCGAGCGCGGCCGCAATCAGGTCCTCATCACCTGGCATGTCGGTGTTGTCTGCCCGGTCCGTGCCGGTGCGGCGAAGCCGCAGGCCAAACAGCACGCGTCGCCTCTCACTCTGTGCCGTAGTGCGCGGGACACGACGGAATGCACGAGCCGTCGCGGCATTATAGGCAAGCCGCAGACATCCCCTGCCCCCACCACCAATAAGCCATTCCGCAGCTCGCGGCTACGTCGGGTACACTAGCGCGACCCGCCGCACAGTTGCGTGCGGTGGCCGGCGATTGACGCAACCGATGACAGCTGAGTGAGTATCAATGGCACCTGAGACAGCTCTTCAGCCGGAACGCGTGACCATTCTTGGCCTCGGCCGCTTCGGCACCAGCCTCGCCCGCAATCTGCACGACCTCGGTTACGAAGTCACAGCGATCGACATCGACGAGAAGCGCGTGGCCGATGTCGCCAACTTCGTCGCGCTGGCGGCGCAAGGGGACGGCACCGACGAGGAGCTGCTGCGATCGCTCCATATCGATCGCTCTGATGTCGCAATTGTCGCCCAGGGCGCCAGCCTGGAGGGCAGCGTCCTTGCCACGCTCCTGCTGAAGCGCCTGGAAGTGCCATGGGTCGTGGCCAAGGCGCGCACCCGCCTGCATGGTGAGATCCTGGAGCGCATTGGCGCGGATCGCGTCGTCTACCCCGAAGCTGAGGCCGGTGCGCGACTCGCTCACTCGCTCGGCGTCCGCAACATCAACGACTACATCTCTCTGACCGAGACATCTGGCGTCGCCAAGGTGGTCGCGCCACCGCACTTCATCGGCCACACGATCGCCGAGCTCGGAGCATCGCAGCACGCGCAGCTGAACCTGCTGATGATCAAGCGGGGACGGCGCGTCATCGTCATGCCGCACTACGAGGAACGTATCCAGCCGGACGATGAGCTGCTGCTCGTTGGCCCCGACATTGAGATTTACAAGTTCATGCATCCTGGTCGTGAGCTAGCGGAATGAGCGGCCCGGGCTCTCGTCGGCCGGGAGATCGCATCATCCGGCGGCGTCTTCAGGCGACGCAGGTCATTGACTTGCCTGCCGCGCCGGAGCGGCAATCTGTGCCAAATGTGCGGCGGCATGCCAAGTTGTTCGCTCTTGGGCTCCTGCTTCTTGTCGTGACAGCGGGCGCACTCCTGACGTTGCCGTGGTTCAGCCGTGACGGCGAGTGGACACCGTTCATCGATGCGCTGTTTACAGCTGTTTCGGCAACCTGCGTTACCGGGCTAACCGTTGTCGATACTCGCGACCATTGGAATTTTGCCGGCCAGCTGCTCATCATTGCGCTGATTCAGGTAGGCGGATTGGGGTTTATGGTCGGAGCAAGCCTGTTGCTCCGGGCGCTCCAGCGCGGCGCGTCCAGCCTGCGAGATACGTTGCTGCTCCAAGACGGCGCACCAACACTGTCGTTGCGCGAAGCGGCCGAACTGTCAGGGCGGATCGTTCGCTTCACCTTCATGATGGAGGGCATCGGGGCTGTCGTTCTCGCCATCCGATTTGCGTTCGATGAACCCTTACATCTCGCTGTCTGGAAAGGAGTGTTCCACTCCATTGCCGCGTTCTGCAACGCCGGGTTCGATTTGCAGGGCGGCTTCCAATCGATCCGCGGTTACGACGATTCGCTTGTTATTAACGTCATGCTGATCGTTCTGATTCAGGCCGGGTCGCTATCATATCTGTTCTTCGCCGATATTGCGCTGCGGCGTCGTTTCCGCCGTCTGACAATTGAATCCAAGATTATCCTGATTATGAATGCCTTGTTACTTCTCATTAGTACCGGAGTGTTCCTTGGAGCTGAATGGAATGCATCGCTTGCCGACGTACCAATCGTTGATCGGCCGCTGGTGTCGCTGTTTCAAAGTGTCTCTGCTCGGACGGCCGGCTTTGCAACAATCGACTTCGGTTCAGCAACCGACATTACGCTCTTTGTTTGGGTAGCAGTCATGTTCGTCGGAGGAGCCTCCGGTTCGGCTGCTGGTGGAGTCAAGTTGACGACTGTCGGAGTCGTCGGGCTGGCCGTATTCTCAACTGTTCGTGGTCAGATGGAGCCACAAGTATTCGGGCGTCGCATTCCCACTGCACTTGTGTTTCGAGCGATGGCAGTCATCGCCATCATGTTCGTTGTGCATTTCTTCGCTACACTTGCGCTCGTATTAATCGAACATCTGACTGGTGGCGATCTGCGATTTATCGACATTCTCTTTGAGACAACCAGCGCGATTGCGACCGTAGGCGTCACGACCGGCATTACCGCAAGCCTGTCCGATCCAGCGAAGCTCGTTCTTTGCATCACGATGCTCTTTGGCCGTCTGGGACCGCTGACTGTCGTCTACGCCCTGCAGCTTCGCCAACAGGTTGTGCGATACAAGTTCCCCGAAGCGCCGGTCCGCATCGGTTAGCACTGGCTCACCTGCCGGCGTGCCAGGACAGACCGGATGGAACGTCGATGCCGTCGGCTGTGAAGAGGACTTCCGGTTCGCCGGCCGTGATGCGCCCATCTGCCTCCCGCTTGAGCGGAAGAAACGAGACGCGGAACGCGCTGTCGGCCAGCTCGATGAACGCCAGGCCGCTGCCATCCGGTGCCCAGGTCGGCGCGGCTGCGTCCAGCCCGTTCGTTAGTGCGTACGGCTCGCCGCCACCACTCGGCACGATGTAGATGTTGTTGCCGCTGCCATCCTGCTCGATGAACGCGATTGACTGCCCGTCCGGCGACCAGGCGGGATCAGACACCAGACCTTCAACGAGCTTATTCGCCTCGGCGCTGTCGAGATTCAGCGTCCAGATCTGCGTCGCGCTGACATCCTCGCGCGCAGTAAAGGTTACGAACCTGCCGGTCGGGTCGAAGTCGGGATCTTCCTGCATGATGCCCAGCGACATCGAAGCGTTCAGGATGTACGGATCAACGCCGTCGCGCTCGACCAGCCAGAGAAAGATCGGGTCGTTCAGGCGTCCGGGGTCCTCAGGGTCGTCGGGGAAGTCGTATTCGTAGCCGTCTTTGTCGCTGCCATAGATGATCTGATCTGGCTCGGTCGGCGACCAATCGGGGTCGATCGCCCAATAGGCATAGTGCGCAAAGCGTCGTGACCACGGCTCCTCGTCCGGCCTGTGGTTCGTCAGCTGCTTCATCTCTTTACCGGATCGATCGGCGATGATCAGGTCGGAGTAGCCCTCGTCCCAGGTGCGGACATAGGCAATGCGCTGCCCGTCGCTGCTCCAGGCCGGGGAACGTGCCTGGCCGTCATCCGTGAGCTGCTTGATGTCGCCATCCCATCGGAAGATGTTGCTGTTGGCGACGAAGAGGATTTCGCCATCCGGGCCATCGGCGGCAGGCTGCGGAAGTGCCGTTGCCGACGGGGTCGCGAAGTCCGATTCCGGAACACCGCAGCCGGCCAGCAGCGCCAGCAGGCCGACGAGCCAGATCGCTTTGCCCAGCCGTATTCGTCGTTGTCGTCCCGTGTTCTTCATCACTTCACCGTTGGCCCAACCGTCAGCCGATCCTGCCGCAAAGCGCAACCGATGGTCGGGATAGTATCAACTCGCGGGTGCCGGGTGCGTCCTCCTCGCCGGTAGCGGCCAGGTCAGAGTCGTGCGAAGATATGCGCGTTGTTTCACTACCACCGCACCAAGCGGGAAAACGGGGGAGGACGCATGGCAGTTACAACACTGCTGGCGAAGACCGTCTTCGATGCCACCGGAGACGAGTTTGTCACGGATGGCTTTGTCCAGATTGAGGACGGCACGATCAAGGCAGTTGGTCGGCGCGAAGATCTCGGCAGCACCGCAAGCGGCGCACGCGATCTTGGGGACGCGACGATCCTGCCGGGTCTGGTCAACATGCACACCCACCTGACGCTGTCAGGGAGCCGCCAGTGTCTGCAGGACGCGCTTCACGACACCTACGAGACGAAGATGATGCGCGCGGTCGAGCACGCCAGGCAGGCGATCATGTCCGGCGTGACGACAATCCGCGACTGCGGAACGCTCGACTCGATCGTCTTCTCGATCCGTCAGGCGTCGAAGGATGGCCTGATCGCTGCGCCGCATGTCTGGGCCAGCGGCAACGTGCTGACCTCGACCGGCGGCCACTGCTACTTCTTCGGGAACGAAGTTGATACTGTCGAGGAGGCGCGCCGCGCCGTCCGCGAGCAGATCAAGGCTGGCGCTGACTTCGTCAAGGTCATGGCGACAGGCGGCGGCCTGACGCCGAATACGAACCCGCGCGAGGCGCAGTTCGATGAGGCGCAGATGATCGCGATCGTGCAGGACTCAGCGCGCCTCGGTCGCTACGTCGCCGCGCACTGCCACGGCACGCCGGGCATCCGCAACGCAGTCGCAGCGCAGGTACGCACGATCGAGCACTGCTCGTTCCAGGTGCCGGATGGCATCCACTACGAGCAGCCGGTCGCCAACGAGATCGCCGAGAAGGGCATCTATGTTTGCCCGACCTTCGGCGTCGGCCAGCGCGCACAGCAGTGGATGGAAGAGCAGGGCATCGAGAATCCGTTTGCTGCCCATCGCCATACACG
>JBDHWD010000134.1:0-7344 GCA_039810005.1 Thermomicrobiales bacterium
GACGGGCAGCGCACCGGCGTGCTCCCGCAGATAGCGGCGATTGCGCCAGCGGGCCGACGGACTGGCTGCGCGCAACGTCTCGCCGAAGCGAAGGCGCGCGCGGCCCACACCAGTCGCGACGTCAGATACAATTGGCGCCACTGCCTCCGCCCTCTCAACCCGCACAGCCGTCGTCAGCATGCACATGACTGTCTATGTGAGAGCTGTCGAGGTAGGCACATCAATATAGCCGCATGACACGTGAACCAGGATGTTTTCGTGGTCGGCTACATCGCTACATAATAGTGTACTTCCATGTCCCTTCCCAGGCCCAGCCGCTATATCGCTGTCTCTGTCCATTCCAGAACACGCGATACTGATGGCCACTCTGGCAATTAGCATAGTAGCCAACCGCAATGTTTGTTGCCGTTCCCGTCGTGTTAGACGCCGACTGGTCTGCCTGCATACGCGTCGTCCAAGACGTATTCGCACATTTGTCATAGCCTATGACGCTTACATAGACATTCAAAGAAGTTGGCACCGTTACGGTTCCATAGATTCTCCATTGCAACGGAGTGGTATCCCACCAACTCACTCCGGATCCACCATTCATTACTCCGCCAGATACTGGATAGCCGGATGCTCCAGTATACCAAGACCATGACGTCCAAGCAGCGTTAGCAATCTGCGGAACCAACAAGGCCATCAAAGATGCTATGACAACTATTCTCGGCAACATTGACAGCCTATTCATGGCATGCACTCTCCGTACTTGATAGCGGCGCAAATACGTTCCCAGGCACCATATCCGTCGAATACACATCGAGGTTGCCATAGACTTGTTGCATGACACTGGAGACCTTGCCAGCGACGTCCTCATCCCAACCGTTCATGACAACAAATCGTCCGGACTCATCCACCTCAAGATAGACGCCGTGTACGCTGCCTCCATCGAGAACGGAGCGCTGCTCCCAAGCCTGAGCTTCTCCGTTCAATCGATAGGTGCGCATCGGATCTACTCCGGTGAGGGAGGGAGTGTCAGGCCTACCCCAGCTTCCAGGCTGTACGGGAGTGAACCCGAGGGATTTCAACGTGGCGGCATCTACGGCAAACGGTGGAACAACACGAGGCATCGGGTTTGCGAACGTCTCTCGGCATGCAGGCGGCGCTCCGGGGACATCATCCCCATATATCACCGTCTCCACTCCATCGCGATAGAGGCTTTCTTGTGTGACTACCCCATCATTGGCTCGGAAAACCTCGTGTGATCGGAGAACTGAACCATGACTGTCGAGTTCGATCCAGAACTCGCCGATTTCCCTCTTGTCGATGGTCCCGCCATCCGCCGTAGGTGATTGCATCCAATTGGCGACCGTGCCGTGAAGAGTCTTTCCAGCGAACCGCGGGGGAGAAGTAAGCCACAGTGGGCCGCTGCCGGGCGGAATACCGTCGGCCGACGAGACTGCTGCCGGAACGTCCTGGCTACGCAAAGCCACTAGCATGACAACGATCAGGCTGGTTACGATCACCATCACCCCGACGTATCTGGCACGCATTGGACTCTCCTTTCGACGGTGATCGGCTGTTACCATAATAGGCTCGTGCTGACTGCCTGTCAAGTGTTGCTCATCGTCCTGTCGTGGTTCAGTGAATCTGTCATCGCGAATGGCTTAGTGACAATGTCACCCTATGAACGAGACAGTGACGTTGGCCACCCGAGGCCAGACCCGACTCCAGATCCTTAACGGATACTGCTCCGAGCACCTCAATGCCGAGTGGGCATGCCCGAGTCCTTGGTTAGTCCACCGATTGACCCAACACCCTCGACACGGTAAAATACCAACATGGATTAGAACATCCTTTCTACTTGTCTTCCGCCTGCGCGAGATGGATTCGAAGACGAAAGGCACGCGATCGTGACTGAACGCGACAAGGCAATCGACCTGGCACTGGCGACGATCGAGCGGCAGTTCGGCAAGGGCTCGATCATGAAGATGAACGACTCCACCAGCCGGATGCATGTCGAGGCCATCCCGACCGGCTCGATCGCGCTCGACCTGGCGCTGGGGATCGGCGGGATCCCGCGTGGCCGCATCACCGAGATCTACGGGCCGGAGTCGAGCGGCAAGACGACGCTCGCCCAGCACATCATCGCCGAGGCCCAGAAGATGGGTGGCGTGGCGGCCTACATCGACGCCGAGCACGCCTTCGACCCGCTCTACGCCGAGAAGTGCGGCGTCGTGCTGGACGACCTGCTCATCTCCCAGCCGGACACCGGCGAGCAGGCGCTGGAGATCACCGAGACGCTGGTGCGTTCCGGCGCGATCGACGTCATCGTCGTCGATTCGGTCGCCGCGCTGGTGCCGCGCGCCGAGATCGAGGGCGACATGGGCGACTCGCACGTCGGCCTGCAGGCCCGGCTGATGAGCCAGGCGCTGCGCAAGCTGACCGGCGCGATCTCCCGCTCGCGTACCTCGGTCATCTTCATCAACCAGCTGCGGATGAAGATCGGCGTCATGTTCGGCAACCCGGAGACGACGACCGGTGGCCAGGCGCTGAAGTTCTACTCGTCGGTCCGGATGGACATCCGCCGGATCGAGACGATTAAGTCGGGCACCGACTCGGTCGGCAGCCGGGTGCGGGTCAAGGTGGTCAAGAACAAGGTCGCGCCGCCGTTCCGCCAGGCGGAGTTCGACATCATGTACAACGAGGGCATCTCGAAGGCCGGCAGCGCGCTCGACGTCGCCGTTGACCTGGGGATCGTCCGCAAGAGCGGCGCGTGGTTCTACCTCGGCGAGGAACGGCTCGGGCAGGGGCGCGAGAACGCCAAGGAGTTCCTCAACAACAACCCCGATATGCTCACCGATATCGTGACCCGGATCCGGGCCACCTCGCCGGAGCTGTCCGGCCGCATGGCGGCGGCCGAGGGCGAGGATGAGGTTGTCTCGGTCAGCGGCAACGGTCTGGGCGACGACACCCGCGCCTGACCGGAGATTGCGACGAACACGACGCGGCTGGCCGGGGCGAGCGCTCCGGCCAGTCGCGTCTTCGCGTGCGCGAACAGCAGCAACCTGGCGCGTGCCGTTTCTCCTGCCTCCCGCCAGAGGGCTGGCATTGTTCCTGCACAGCGTGTCGTGAATCTCCTCGTCAGCACGTCTCCGTGGGGGCGCAGTGCCGTCGAGGCTGTCTCTGTGGGGAGCTGAGTTCGGACATCGAATGACGGCGATCGCATTCCAGCAGGTGACCAAACACTTCCCGGGCGCGCGCGGGGCTGCGGTCGATGACGTGAGCTTCGAGGCGCCCGAGGCAGGCATCTGTATGCTCCTGGGGACATCTGGCTCCGGCAAGACGACGCTGCTGCGGATGGTGAACCGGCTCAGTGATCCGTCTTCGGGGCAGGTGCTGATCGACGGTGTGCCGACGGTCGAGCACGACCCGATCGCCCTGCGTCGGGGCATCGGCTATGTCATTCAGCAGGTCGGCCTGTTCCCGCACCTCAACATCGCCGACAACGTGCGCGTCGTGCCGTCCATCACGGGGCGCTCACGGCGCGAGACCGCCGGCCGCGTGGATGAGCTGCTGATGCTCGTCGGCCTCCCTCCCGACGACTACCGCGATCGCTATCCGCGTCAGCTCAGCGGTGGCGAGCAGCAGCGCGTCGGCCTCGCCCGGGCGCTGGCGGCCGACCCCGACGTGCTTCTGATGGACGAGCCGTTCGGCGCGCTCGACGCGATCACCCGCGAGCGGATGCAGAGCGCGCTGGCCGGCATCCAGCGCGAGATGCGGAAGACGATCCTGTTCGTTACCCATGACGTCGGAGAGGCGTTTCGGCTGGGCGACCGGATCGCCGTCCTCTCGGGCGGTCGGCTGATGCAGGTGGGTACGCCGCTCGAGCTGCTCGCACGGCCGGCCAACGACTTCGTCAGCGACCTCGTCGGTAGCGCGAACGTCGTCAGGCAGGCGGAGTACCTGCCCGTCACGGCGGCGTTGGAGTCCCGGCAGATGATTTCGGGCGATCACGAACGAATTCCGGCCGATACGAGCCTGCTGAATGCATTGCTCCACCTGATCCGGAGCGGACAGCCCGCGCTGAGCGTTGACGATGTGGATGGCGGCGCCCTCGGGATCGTCACAGTGAGGAGCATCGCTGCGCGACTCGATGGGGAGCGCGATGATGCCCTGGCGGTGGGCGCTGGCCCGGCCGCGCTCGCCCGCATGTCACATGCGCCACGCGAAGCGGCGTGTGACTGATGGACTACATTCTCGATGGTCGCCGATGGGATCTCTCGCGCGAGACGGCGATACCGCATCTGCTGGTTGACCACCTGGTCATCACGGCGATCAGCATGCTTCTGGCGTTGCTGGTCGCGTTCCCGATCCCGCTCCTGGCCGTGCGGTACACGCGCGTCTACCTGCCGTCTGTGACGATCGCCGGCCTGATCTACACCATCCCCAGCCTGGCGTTCATGGCGATGCTGATCCCGGTGACTGGTCTCTCGAGGACGACCGTCATCATCCCGCTCATCCTCTACGCGCAGGTGGTGCTGATCCGCAACATCGTCGCCGGAATACGCGGGGTCGATCCGGCACTGGTGGAGATCGGCCAGGCGATGGGCATGACGGGCCGGCAGGTGTTGTTGCGGGTGACGCTGCCGCTCGCGCTGCCGGTGATCGTAGCGGGGGTACGAGTTGCGACGGTGACGACGATCGGGATCGCGACGATCGCGCCGCTCTTCGGCACGCAGGATCTGGGCTATCTGATCTTCCAGGGATTCAACACCAGCTACAACGATCAGGTTCTGGCCGGGGTGATCCTCGTCAGCGTGCTCGCGATCGTCGTCGATCTTCTGCTCCTGGCGGTGCAGCACCTCCTCAGTCGCGGGCGTTCTGTGTCGAGCCCAGGCGCGGCCAGCTGATGCTCCACGACATGCTCGAGTTCATCCGCGATCCCCGCAACGACTTCGCGGCGCATTCGCTGGCCTACCTGAAGCTCTGCGCCGTCCCGATTGTGATCTCGATCGTTGTCGGGATCGGCGCTGGGGTGATCGTGGCGCGCCGGCCGCTGCTGGCCTTCGTCGTCACCAATCTGAGCGGTCTGGCGCGGGCGATCCCGACGCTCGCATTCCTCGCGGCGGCGTTGCCGTACCTGGGCATCGGGTTTACCCCCTCGGCCGTGGCCCTGACACTGCTGGGGATCCCGCCGATCCTGCTCAACACCGTCGCCGGCCTGCGCGGCGTTGACCCGGCCATCATCGACGCGGCGCGTGGCATGGGGATGACGCCGCGCCAGGTGCTCGCGCGCGTCCAGACGCCGTTGGTGCTCCCGGTGATCACCGCGGGGATACGCACCTCCGCGGTGCAGATCGTCGCGACGGCGCCACTCGCGGCGCTCATCGGAGGCGGCGGGTTTGGAGACTACATCCTGCAGGGGATCAATCTGCTGCGGACCACACCGCTGCTGGTCGGGGCGTTCAGCGTCGCCTTGTTGGCGTTGGCGGTCGAGATCGGATTGGCGGCGGTGCAGCGCGCCATGACACCGATCGGCGTACGAGAGGACCACGTCAGGCCGAGTGGCCGGCGTCTGACCGATGTGCAGGTCGCCTGATCCGCGCCGTCTCTCGAATCGACAGGAGGAGACTATGGTCCATCGAGCCGGACGCTACGTCGTAATCGTCGCCATTGCGATCCTCACCCTTCCGATAATCGCGGCGTGCGGGTCGAGCAACGACACCACCGCCACTGCCCCGGCCACCACGCCAGGGGCGACGGTGGCGAGCGAGGGGACCGCCGGAAGCGGCGCCGACAAGGCCGACATCAGCATCACGATCGGCAGCAAGCTCGACGTCGATGGCCAGCTGAACGCTCAGATGTATGCGCTCCTGCTGGAGAAACAAGGCTACAAGGTCACCACGAAGCTGGGCCTCGGCCAGACACCCGTCCTCGATCAGGCGCTGAAGAGCGGCGATATCGACATCTATCCCGAATTCACCGGCACCGCCCTGAGCCTGCTCGACCTGCCGGCGACCCAGGACGCCCAGGAGGCGTATCAGTCGGTGAAGACCGCCTACGAGGATCAGTTCAAGATCACCTGGCTCGATCCAGCCTACAGATTGAACGACAGTTACGCGATCTGCACCTCGAAAGAGGTCGCCGCGAAGAAGAACCTGAAGTCGCTCGACGATCTCGTGCCGATCGCCGGTGACCTGACGATCGCCACCCAGCAGGATGGCGTCGAGGCGGCAGTCGATCCGGTCGAGAAGGCGTACGGCCTGACGTTCGGCAAGACGGTCCAGATCAGCGAGCAGCTTGGCTTCGGCGCCGTCGAGAAGGGCGACGCCGATGTCAACGTCTGCTACACCACTGATCCCGCCATCGTCGTCAACGATTTCGTTATGCTTACCGATTCGAAGGGTGTGTTCCCGATCTACAACCCCGCGCCGATCGTCCGCGATGAGCTGCTCCAGAAGGCGCCCGACATCGCCGGGACGCTCAATGCACTCCAGCCGCATCTGACGACCGACGTCATCCTCGGGCTGATCAAGAAGGTCAGCGTCGATCACGAGGAGATCATCGATGTGGCGCGCGAGTTCCTTCAGCAGGAGGGCTTGCTGTAGCCAGCGGGCCCTGCGCTCGACGTCTACGTCCAGAACCGCAGCCGGACTACGAAGGAGACATAACACGCCAGCGTCTCGACCCTGCTGCTCACGGCTCTGGCCAGTGCGACGCGCCCGCGTGGCAACCACGCCTGTCCTCTGTCATCACGAGTAGCGCGCCACAGTGAATCTGTCGCGCGGCAGCCGCGGCCTCCCGCTGACATGCTGAGCGCAGCGAAGCATCCGTCGGCTGCGGCCGTTCGCCGTCGTCGGAGAGATCCTTCGGCTGCGGCCTCAGGATGACAGGAGACGGGGGACGAGGGACGAGGGACGGACGACGACGACGGTCGGCAGCCAGCCCCGCGTCCTGTCATGGTGAGCCGCAGCGAAACATCTCCCCTCCGGTTGTTCCGCGGGACGCACCCCCTCGCGCGAGGGGCACGGCCGGCGAGGATTCCTAATTCCTAATCCCTTAGGGAATAGGAATTAGGAATCGAGAATCCGAAGCAGATCCCCGATCAGGCGTTCTGCATCGTCTGCGATCGGCTGTTGCGGCTGCCGGAAGATCGGGAACGCGGATACCGCCAGCGCTGCGCTTCCGCAGCCGGCCCGCTGTTGGCCGACGACGAGTACTGAGGGGGATTCCTAATTCCCAATCCCTAAGGGAATAGGAATTTAGGAATCTGGGAATCCCGGCCAGGGGGGCGATTCCTAATTCCCAATCCCTAAGGGAATAGGAATTAGGAATCGAGCAGGAGAAGCCGGTTCGCGA
>JBDHWD010000135.1:0-7168 GCA_039810005.1 Thermomicrobiales bacterium
TCGGCAGCGGCCCTACGCGCTCGGCTACAATCAACGCAGAACCGTCGCAGTTGTTCGTCAGGGTAGGCCATGCCGGAACTTCCCTGGATATTTACCAGGCTCGATCCCCGTGCACTGATCGATATCCTAGCGGTATCTCTGATCTTCTACTGGCTACTCTGGTTCGCGCAGCGCACCAGAGCCGCCCAGCTGATCCGTGGCCTGATCATCCTGATCGTCTCTGTCCTGGCAGCGTCGCGCATCTTCGACCTGACGGCGCTCAACTGGCTCATTTCACGCGCCTGGCCCGTCCTGATCGTCGCTATTCCGATCATCTTCCAGCCGGAGCTGCGCCGTGCGCTTGAGCAGCTCGGTCACACCAGCGCCTGGCTGCGCCCGCCATTCGCCGTGCAGGCCGACCGCGATGCCGAGCGCACGCTCGACGAGATCAGTCGCGCCGCATCGCAGCTCAGCCGCATCGGGTACGGCGCGTTGATCGTCGTCGAGCGCGAGACGGGGCTTCAGGAGTACGCAGACCGCGGTGTGCGCATCGAGGGAGTCGTCTCTCGACAGCTGCTGATCAACATCTTCTTCCCGAACTCACCATTGCACGACGGCGCGGTCATCATCCGCAATGACCGCGTTGTCGCGGCGGCGTGCATCCTGCCGCTTTCCGAGCGCGAGATTCCGGGCGGCAAAATCGGCACGCGTCATCAGGCGGCGATTGGCATTACCGAAGAATCGGATGCCATTGCCATCGTCGTGTCAGAAGAGACGAATCGAATCTCAATCGCGCACAATGGACGGCTGACCGAAAATCTCGACGCCGAGCGCCTGCGCCGCGCGCTACGATCGCTGCTGCGGGTTGGCGAGACAACCAATGACCAGCCGCCCGAGCGACCATCGGCTGCGCGCGGCATCCTCGATCGCGTGCGCGGCTGGTTTACTCGCTCGTCGCGAGAGCAAGGCTCGAATCGTGATGTAAGCTCATCATCGGGCCGTCGAGCGCTACCAGATAAGTCGAATCCCCATGATTGAGTGGCTACGCCGTGTCGCCGACACTGGAAACGTTCTGCGCTTCCTGTTGTCGCTGATCCTCGCCTTTGCTCTGTGGGCATGGGTGACAAACGAAAAGAACCCGGAGCAGACGTACCTGGCCAACAACGTGCAGGTGGAGATCCGGAATATGGCAGCTGGCTTGCAGCTTGTGACGCCGCTCGACGTCGTCGAGGTTCGCATTCAGGCACCACGGAGCGTGGTACAGACGCTCGATCCAAGCGAAATCGTCGCCTGGGTCAACCTCGAAGATCGTACGGGGCCGGGTTTGGAAACAGAACGCGTGCGCGTTGATGTGCCGTCGGGCGTGCGAACCGCGCGCGTTTCACCGGACGAGATACCGGTTGAGCTTGACACTGTTGTCTCGAGGACGTTCCCGGTCAAGCTTCTGACCCCGGACGATCTGCCACGAAATCTCGAGGTTACCGACTCCAATGTCGATGTTGATGAAGTGACGATAACGGGCGTCCAACGTAATGTCGAGCGCGTAGCGCAAGTGATCGTGCCGGTCGATATTGCCGGGCACACTGAGTCATTCACAACCCAAGTGACGCCGACAGCCGTCGACGCAAACAACGCCACAGTCGAGAACATCACGATCGAGCCGGCCAGCATTACACTATCTGTTGAACTGGCTTCGCGCGGGAAAGAAATACCGGTCTTCGTTCAGTGTGGCTGTTCGGCGGCGCCAGGCTTTGCCGTCCTTGGATATCCGCAGGCATCGCCGTCGACAGTCCTGGTCGACGGGCCGACCGATGCGCTCAGCGGTATCCAGTATGTGTACACGACCCCCATCGACACGGGTGACCTCACGGCGACGACTGTCATGAATGACGTCCAGATAGATACCTCGACTCTGCCGGAGGGTGTCAGTGTCGAACCGTCAGTCGTCAGTGTTCTCGTCCAGATCAGCCAACAGACAGCAACAAGGACCTTCGACAACATCCCGATTCAGGTACTGAATCGGCCGGCTAATGCCACGATCACAGTGAGCCCACCGACGGCCCTCATAACTGTTGAAGGACCGCAGGAGGACATCGATGCCTTAACAGGGTCGGAAATCTCAATTGTTGTGGATGTCAACGGGTTGGGTAGCGGATCGCACAATATCCGGCCGCGCGCGATTCTGCCGCCGCGGATTCAGTACACGGACGAGCCAACACCGGTAACGGTGACGATTGCGCTCCAACCTACGCCGGAGCCTTCGCCAACGCAAACACCAGAGCCGTAGCGGCTAGGGTCGCGATGACGCTCCGAGTTGCACCTCGTATGTGAGGAGGATCGCTTCGGCGACTTCGCGCATCGACTTGCGGTTGTCCATGCTGGTCTTGCGCATGCGATTGAACGCCTCGGCCTCGCGCAGCCCGTGGACTTCCATCAGCACGCCCTTAGCTCGTTCGACGAGCTTTCGTGTCTCGAGCGCCTCACGCAGGTCCGTTACTTCGCGCTCGAGATCACACATGTCGCGGAAGCGCGACATCGCGAGCTCGATAACCGGCATGAGCTCAGTCTCGCGGAACGGCTTGACCAGATAGCCGCAAACTCCGGCCTCTTTGGCGCGCCCAATAAGCGACTGCTCGGAGAACGCTGTGAGGATTACGACAGGCGCGATGCGGCGCATCGCCAACTCGTGGGCGGCGGTGATGCCATCGACCTCAGGCATCCGGATGTCCATCATGACCAGATCAGGGCGGAGACGCTCAGCAAGCTCAATCGCCTCGCGGCCATCGCTCGCTTCACCGACGACATCGTACCCGAGATGCGTGAGCATCTCGCGCAGATCCATGCGAATCAGGGATTCGTCGTCAGCGATGATGATGCGCGTGCGTGGGGCTGATGTCGTCGTTGACATTCCCTTACCCTCCTCTGCAGGAGTACCCCGCCTCGTTACACAGCACCGATGCACCAATGAATCGGCACCACGAATCTGGCATTCCCAGCACACCAGGCAGAAACGCGGTTTGAAATCGTTACAACTCGGAAGGACTTCGGTCGGGGCGAGAGGATTCGAACCTCCGACCACCGGTACCCCATACCGGTGCGCTACCGGACTGCGCCACGCCCCGTCAATACAGATTCAGTATACGACATCAGAGGCCGTGCACATGACACGGCCTCTGACAGGAAATCGCGAGGTGGTTACTTGACCTCAGCCTTGGCGCCGACCTCTTCGAGCTTGGCCTTGGCAGCCTCAGCCTCGTCCTTGGTCACGCCCTCCTTGACGGCCTTCGGTGCGGCCTCGACGAGATCCTTGGCCTCCTTCAGGCCCAGGCTCGTCAGCTCACGGACCGCCTTGATGACCTGGACCTTGCTGGCGCCGACCTCGGTCAGGACGACGTCAAACTCGGTCTTCTCTTCGGCAGCCTCAGCACTACCAGCACCGCCGGCGGCCGGAGCAGCGGCGACGGCCATCGGCGCAGCAGCCGTGACGCCGAAACGATCCTCGAGTGCCTTGACGAGCTTGGACAGGTCCAGCACGCTCAGCTGCTCGATCGACTCGATCAGTTCGTTCATCTTCTCTTCGGTAATCGCCATGGTTGATTCCACTCCCTGTCACATTGTGTGACGAATTCAAAGACGATGTTCTAGGCAGCGTCAGTCTCGCCGCTGCCACCAAGCTGTTCGGCGCGCGCCTGCAGGACGTACATGAGCGAGCGCATCGGCGCAGCGAGTACGCCGACGATGCCGTACAGCGGGCTCGACAGACCGCCGACGACCTTGGCAACGAGCACTTCGCGGCTCGGCAGGCTGGCCAGCGCCTCGACCTGATCGGCTCCGATGAGCTGACCCTCGAGCATCGCCGACTTGATCTGCAGAATACGCGACGAGCGAGCGAACTCGGACAGAACCTTAGCCGGCTGCACCGGATCGTCGAACGCGGTGACAATCGCAGTCGGGCCGACAAGCTCCGGCTCAAGCGCTTCCATGTCGTGCTGCCGCGCTGCAATTCTGGTGAGCGTGTTCTTGGCGACGCGCACCTCAGCGTTGTGCTCGCGCAGCTGTGTCCGCAAGTTCTGCATGTCTGCGACAGACAGTCCACGGTAATCAGACAGGATCACCAGCGTCGAACGCGAAAGCGCTTCAGCGAGCTCCTCAACTGTCTTGACCTTCTTTGGTGTAGGCATATGCTGTTCCCTCCCTTCCTCAAGATTCAAACGACAACGCCCTCGCGCCAGGTGGCACGAGGGCGTTCGCACGAATCATGAAGAATCGCGGTCAGGTTCCTCGCAACCTCGGCCGGATAATTAAACTCGCGAGCGAGTCCCGGCTGTCTACGGCGCGTGCGTTGCGTTTGTTGTGCGGTACTCCGAGCAAGTTTCCTAGCTCTGGGACGCCGTTGCGACTGCCGCAGCGACATCTAGCGGAATACCGGGGGTCATTGTACCGGCGAGCGTGATCGACCGCAAATAGACGCCCTTTGACGCGGACGGCTTGTTGCGCTGAATCGCATCAATAATCGCGTTGACGTTCTCGATGATGCGATCTTCCGAGAAGCTCACCTTGCCAACGGCGACGTGAACGAGCCCGGTGCGGTCGTTCCGAAATTCAACGCGGCCGCCCTTGAGCTCCTGAATGACACCAGGCAGGTCTTCCGGCGTGCGCACAACCGTGCCAGATCGCGGGTTTGGCATCAGGCCGCGGCGACCGAGGATTCGACCGAGACCGCCGACCTTGCCCATCTGGTCGGCCATGGCAATGGTCGCGTCGAATTCCAGCCAGCCGTCGTTGATCTGCTTGACCAGATCATCGCTTCCAACGTAGTCCGCGCCGGCTTCCTGCGCGATTCGCGCAGCGTCGCCAACAGCGAACACCAGCACGCGCGTGACCTTGCCAGTGCCGGCCGGAAGGGTGACCGTTGAGCGCACTGCCTGGTCTGCCTGTCGCGGGTCAATGCCGAGGCGAAAATGAACCTCGACCGTTTCGTCGAATTGGACGTACGACATCTTCTTCAGCAGATCGACTGCCTCTTTAACATCGTACTGACGATCCTCCTCCAGGAGTTGGACCGCGTTCCGGTACTTCTTACCGTGCTTTACCATGTATTCATCCTTCTGTGGTTCTGGCGGGGCGGCGCCCCTCCCACCGAAAACGGGTTGACTCGCGCTTAGACGATCTGAATGCCCATCGAGCGCGCGGTGCCTTCGACCTGCTTCATTGCGCCCTCAATATCAACAGCGTTCAGGTCGCGCATCTTCAGCTCAGCGATCTCGCGAACCTGATCGCGAGTAACCTTGCCAACGGCCGTCTTCACATTACCGGCACCCTTGTCGACACCTGCAGCGCGGCGCAGAAGGTCTGCTGCCGGCGGCGTCTTGGTGACGAATGTGAATGAGCGATCCTCAAAGACGGTGATCACAACCGGGATGATCTGACCGGCCATATTGGCGGTGCGCTCGTTGTACTCCTTGCAGAAGTTCATGATCGCCACGCCATGCTGACCGAGCGCCGGGCCAATCGGCGGCGCCGGAGTCGCCTTCCCCGCCGGGATCTGGAGCTTGATGTAGGCCCTGATCTTCTTAGCCAATCCTCGAACGTCTCCCTTCCTGACCAACTACCTGGGCACGGAAATGCCCGCACTACGGTGCGGGCACTCGCACGGATGTACGCGCTTACACCTCGCGCTCGACCTGGAGGAAGTCAAGCTCGACCGGCACCTCACGTCCAAAGAAGGACACAAGAACCTTGATCTTGCCTTTCTCCTGGTTAATCTCATCGATTGCGCCACGGAAATCAGCGAACGGGCCGTCCATGATGCGGACCGTATCGCCAACCGAGAGCGAAACCTTGATCTTGGGCGCTTCAGCGGTCATGCCGCGCATAATCGCGTCAACTTCATTCTCGCCGAGCGGCATTGGCTTGTTGCCGGACCCGACGAAGCTGGTGACGCCGGGCGTGTTGCGCACGACGTGCCAGGACTCATCGTCCATGACCATCTTCACCAGCACATAACCGGGGAAGACCTTCCGCTGCACAGTCTGGCGCTGCCCCGACTTGATCTCGATCTCGTCCTGCGTGGGGACGACGACCTCAAAGATGCGGTCGGCAACATCCATCGACTCAATGCGATGCAGCAGATTCTGGCGCACCTTGTTCTCATAGCCAGAGTAGGTGTGAATCACAAACCACTGGCCCTGCGAACCCGTCTCTTCGGCTTGTTGTGCGTCCCTGGCTTGTGCCAGGCGCTCGCGAATCGACCGTGCCACCGTTTCTCGTCTCCCGTTCCGGATCCACGCAGCCCGACCTGAGGTCAGGACGGGATCCACTCCCAGATCCGGATAAAGATCGCGTCGATCCCGCCCAGAATCGCCCCAAGGATCGCCGCCATCGCGATGACGAGCAGCGTCAAATTCCGAGTGGTCTCCTGGTCCGGCCATGACACTTTGCGGATTTCCGTCATCGTGTCCCGCACCAGCGTTTGTAGCGACCCAATGAGTCCTGAGCGCGGCGCGCCCTTGCTTGTCGTCCTGGTCGACATGTCGCCTTCCTCGTCGCGTGGGCCGTGGCAGACCGCAGTACCATGTCGCGGCCATACCGGAGTAGTTCGGGGCTCTCAACACAAAGACGGGGCGAGCGTCAGCGCTCCGCCCCACAACCGTCGCTTCAACTTCTATGCCACCCTTCTCTCTGAGAGAAGGGGCAGGGCCGGCAGGAATCGAACCCGCAACCTACGGTTTTGGAGACCGTTGCTCTACCAATTGAGCTACGACCCTAGATTGTTAGCGCGGCTACCGCGTCTCGCGGAAGAGCCGATGCGAGCGACAGCGCGGGCAGTACTTCCGCAACTCCAGGCGACTCGGATCGTTCCGCCGATTCTTCTCGGAGGTGTATGGTCGCTCTTTGCACTCAGTGCATTCGAGCGTGATGACCATCCGATCCGCCTTGCTCTTCTTCGCCATTATACATCACCCACTTCCGGCGGTGGGAAGTGACGGGCAGATTCACCTGCCCGTCACGGCAATAGTCCGATCTATGAGTCTATCGCACCAGCCAGCGTTTCGCCGCTGTCATTACTGTGCGATCTTGGTGACGACACCAGCGCCGACGGTGCGACCACCTTCGCGAATGGCGAAGCGCAGTCCCTCTTCGATGGCCACCGGCTGGATCAGCTCGACGTCCATCTGGATGTTGTCGC
>JBDHWD010000136.1:0-7165 GCA_039810005.1 Thermomicrobiales bacterium
CCGGTTACGGCAACTTCTGCTCGCGCTGCTCGACAACGCTGTCAAGTACACGCCAGCCAGCGGACGTATCGCAGTTGCCCTCGTGAAGAATTCTACACATGCACGGTTGACAGTCACCGATGATGGAGTTGGCATCCCAGCGGCCGATCTGCCGCATGTTTTTGACCGCTTCTATCGAGCCGATCCCGCGCGCTCGCGCGATCCAGGTGGCACCGGATTGGGACTCCCGATCGCCCGCTGGATCGTTGAGCAGCATGGTGGCGATATCACCGTGACGAGCGAGCCTGGCTCCGGCACGCAGGTACGGATACAACTTCCGATTGTCACGTAACGCTCCATCACGATCCCCACAGTCTCCCCTCAGCATCTCCTCAGCAACCCGTGTGAAGCTTCGAGCGATTGGCTTGGATTGTCATTCGGTGTTTGCCAGATACCGCAGCATCAACGATGAGGAGGATTGACGTGACACATTTGGATTCACCAACTGATGCAGTGACCGTTCCGCGCCGTTGTCGCAAGCGATCAACCATTGCCATTTATGGGCTCGCGTGCGGGGGTGGTGGCTCGCTGAGTCTCGAGCGTGCCCTTGAGCGAGTCAGTGGCGTCACACGAGTCTACGTGAACGCCGCAACCGAGATGGCCTATGTCGAGCATTGCCCCTTCGAGTGTCGGGTGGAAGATCTGCTCGTCGCCATTCGACAGGCTGGGTTCCAAGGACACGAGCACGATCCCCACTTCCACGGCTAAGCGGCGAGCGGCGGAGCGCCCACCGTGCGGGAAAGGACTTCGAACATGCGCCTGGGGCTTCAGAACCTACTCCAAGACAGGTTGCGATTTGCCCTTAGCGTCGTCGGTATTGCGCTCTCGGTCATGCTGATCCTCTTCCTGCTGGGCTTGCGCCAAGGCTTCTTGGATGGTGTCACGGCCTACCTGTCCCATACTCCGGGCTCGGTCGTCGTCATGCCGCAGGCGGTCAAGAACACCCTCTCCGGGAGCACCGGTCAGTACCTGGCCAGCGAGACGTCTGAAATTGTTGCCGGCACGCCCGGAGTCGGACGCGTCATACCGATTCTTCAGACGCGGGCGATGCCAGAGTTGCATGGCAAAAAGCAATCGGTGATGCTCGTTGGATACGACGCGGCCTTGGGTGGTGGTCCCTGGGACGTGGCACAAGGCCGCTATCCAGTAGCTGACGACGAGGTCGTGCTCGATCGCGTGCTTGCTGACCGCCACGACGTCGCCCTCAGCGACATTTTCGAACTGGGCGGCGTCAGGCTCACGGTCGTCGGCCTGTCCAATGGCACCGCTTCCTACGCTCAGAGCTTCGTATTCGCACGCAAGGCGACGGTGGAGTCGCTGCTCCTTGCGCCGGGCGCGTCCAGCTTCCTTCTGGTCACGCCTGCGCCGGGTATCTCCCAAGCCGAACTGGTTTCGAATCTGCAGCAGCGCCTGCCTCGCGCGAACGTCTTGCTCAAAAGCGCAGTGATGACTGACGATCAGGAGGTCATGGCCGGCATCATGGATCAGGTCATCTTCCTGATGGTCGCGGCGGCCTTCATCGTCGGCGCACTCGTGGTCGGGATGGTGCTCTATACAGCGACGATCGAGCGCCGATCCGAATACGGGATCCTCAAGGCGATCGGCGCGCGCGGCGGTGTGCTCTACAGAGTGGTCCTTGCGCAGGCTCTCGTCGCCGACGGCCTCGGCGTGCTGGTCGGCATTGGCTTCGCCTTTGCAATGGGCTGGTTGGTGACCACCTTAAAACCGCAGTTCCTGATCACGATCCAACCCGCAGCGATTGCTGTTACGGTCGGCGTCGGGCTGGTGATGGCGCTGCTCGGCGCGTTGCTGCCGGCACGGTCGGTCGTCAGCCTTGCGCCGGCTGACGTGTTTCGGAGGTAGAAGCCATGTTGCGCCTCGCACTGCACAACCTGATCCAGAACAAGACCCGCCTCATCGTCTCTGTCGGGGGGCTGGGGCTTGCCCTGACACTGATCTTGTTCTTCGGCGCGGTCTTCACGGGCGCTACCAGTCGCTTGACCCTGTACGTCGACCGGGCCGGCGCGGACGTGTGGGTGTCACAGCAAGGCGTACGCACCATGCACATGTCCCAATCCGCGCTGCCGGCCGGGGTCACCGAGCAGGTCAAGCAGGTACCGGGCGTCCAGGAAGCGGTACCGATCCTGTATGCCACCGACATGATCCAGGCGAACGGCAAGGAATCGATCGCCTACGTCTTCGGCGTACCGGACGACGCGCCGCTCGGTCGGCCGTGGGGCATCGTCTCGGGCCAGGACATGCCAGGCCCCGGCGAGGTAATCATCGACCATGCGATCGCTAAAAAGACAGGCGTGAGCGTCGGCGACGAGGTGACTGTCCTTGGCCAGCAGCTGAAGATCGCCGGCCTCACGTCAGACACCTCCAGCCTCGTCAGTTCCGTCTCCGTCGTCCGCATGGAGGACTTCGCGCGAGCGCGCGGCGCCGCCCAAGGCGTCAGCTTCGTTCTCGTCAAGATCGTGCCCGGTGAGTTCCCCGCCGCGGTTGCCGAGCGCATCAGCGAGCGTGTCGGCGGCGTCACGGTGCAGACACGCCAGCAGTTCGCCAAGGAGGAACAAGCGTTAGTCAAAGACATGAGCGCGGACATCCTGAGCATCATGAACGACGCCGGCTTGCTCACCGGCCTAGCTGTGCTGGTGCTGACGATCTACATTGCGACGATCCAGCGACGCAGAGAGTACGGCGTCCTCAAGGCGCTGGGGGTGCGTAACCGTTTGTTGTACAGCGTCGTGCTCATCCAGGCTCTGCTCAGCGTCGCCCTCGGCTTGGCGACCGCCATCGTCATCACGGCCCTCCTCTTGTTACTGATCCCGCGCGTCGACGAGAGCATGGTGCTGGCACTTAGTGCCGTGTCGGTGCTGCGTGTCGCCGCTGTCTCGATCTTGCTCGCCGGCATTGCGGCGCTGCTGCCGGCCAGGCAGATTGCGCGTCTCGAACCGGTCGAGATCATTCGCAGGGGGTAACCATGACTGCTTCAGGGCTGCACGTCGACCACATTACCAAGCGCTTCGGAACCGGCGAAACCGAGGTCGTAGCGGTCCGTGACGTGACGCTGGACATCGCGCCAGGCGAGGTTGTGCTGATCATGGGTCCATCTGGCTCCGGCAAGTCGACGCTACTGCTCATGCTGGGAGCGTTGCTGCGGCCGACAGAAGGTACGACCATGCTGGATGGCCTGGAACTCAGCGCCCTCTCGGAGCGTCGCCTGCCGGACATCCGCCTGCGCCACTTTGGTTTTATCTTCCAAGACTTCAATCTGCTCTCGGCGCTCAACGTCCAGGACAACGTGGCGATAGCCGCTGAACTCGCCGGCGTGGGCCGCAAGGCCGCGCTCGCGAAAGCGGCGAGCCTGCTGACTGAACTTGGACTCGGCAATCGCTTGCGTTTCAGCCCCGAGAAGCTCTCGGGCGGCGAGAAGCAGCGCGTTGCGATTGCCCGCGCTCTGGTCAACGACCCGGCGGTGATCCTGGCGGACGAACCGACCGCCAACCTCGATTCCAGTCACGGCCACGAAACGATGCGACTCCTGCGCGAGATTGCGAAAGAGCGGGGCCGCAGCGTGATCATCGTCTCGCACGACCAGCGTATCAGGGAGATTGCCGATCGCGTGCTCTGGTTGGAGGACGGTCAATTCAAGGACATGGTCGCCATGGCGATCGATCCGGTCTGCGGGATGTCCGTTGAGCGGGAACGGGCGATCAGCACTACGATCGGACAGACAACGCAGTTCTTCTGTTCGCGAGGTTGCCGCGACGAGTTCCTGGCTGGACAAGCAGGTGCCACGTGACCACCACTGTTGAATCGTCGACGTGGGACCGCAACGAACTGATGGCGCAGCTGGAGACGATCGAGCATCACGTGCGGCAACTGTATATGAGTATCGAGCGTGGCTGCCGATCGGATGATTTGGTCGAGCAGGCGGTGACACTTCGACACGAGCTTCACGTTGTCAGGCGATGTGCGGTCAGTGTCTATGCCCGTCACGTCCTCATAACTGACACGGAGCCGGCCGCCAAGACGGTCCCGCTGCTCGTTGCGCGTGGACGTGGGCGCTAAGAGCTTGCGGCGGGGTGCGATTCAGGCTCCACCAGCTCCTCTGAATGAAGACACTAGCCGGGTGGTGCACGAGCTAGGGATGGACGTCCTTAATCATGGTCGTGCGATGCCAAAGACGTTAGACCATTACGGCTTCGGATACTCGGCTGCCACAATCAACGAGGTGGTCGATTCAACGGTGTCGTTACTTTCGATGACGATCACGAACTCGTGTCCACCGCCCATGCCCTCGTGCATGCTGAACGCATACTGCAACATCGTTTCCTGACCTGGCTCGAGGGTCGTCTGACCGACGACCGGCTCGGTTGGTCAGCACCCCTCCAAGGTATTGACCGTTATCTCATCCAGCGTCAACGGCTCGTCTCCGACGTTCTTGAGCCGGAATGCCGCCTGGACCTCATGCTCGTAGGGGACCGGCCCCTCGTCGTGAACCGTCCGATCGACTGCCAATCGCGGGCCGCCGGTGAACGCCTCCGTCGTCCAGGTTGCGTCTCCGCTCGGGGTTGGTATCGGGGTTGGTAGTTGAGCGACGGTCGGTGGAGAGCCTTCGTCGCCACCGGCGAAGATCACGATCGCGGCGGCTGCGACGATCACGATACCGAGCGCGATCGCCCCCAGTCGCGCGACCTGTCGCCGCCGCCGGCGCTTGCGGGCGGCCTCCTGGCGCCCAGTGCGATGTCCATGTGTCACGCTGGTCGATCCTCCGATTCTAGGCATCCTAGCCGCCATACTTGTCGATGATCATCGCCCGCAACTCCGCAGGTGGCAGACCTGCCGCCGAGCCCGCGAGCGCGTCTTCGGTGATCCGTTGGCAAATGAGACAGTACAACCCGTGCGTCGAGTACGCTGTTACGCCACGTGCGCTCGACTCGATGTAGCATGCCAAGTTGCTCACGTGTCCCAGCGCCTGGATACAGCCACAGAGGCACGGAACGGATGCGAGAACTTCCGGAAGGTCGATCGCTGCCTGGTAGGATGCAACTGCATCCGGCCCAGCTTCATAGATGACCTCCGACAGCTGACCGTCGGACGCCAGCACTGTGGCGTGCAATGGACCGTCGCCACCGGCTGGCGCGGTCAGTATCGCGCCGGCACTGAGCGCGACGGCGATCACAACGACGAGCACTGCGCTCAAGCGCTTCATTCGGCTACCTCCGTGCCGTTCTCACGTTGCATGGGTAACGATAGGCAGGAGCACCTGTCAGCCGTATAGCACCTGGGAGTCGCGGCGTTACAGTGTTGTGACAACCTCAAGCTGCATCCGCGGCCGTGTTCGTCGCCATTACGAGGGCACGCAACCCACGACCGGAGCGGCGAGCCGCTCCGGTCGAAATCAATGTTGCGAAAGCCAGTCTCAGTCCCGGCAGATGCTGTACCAGTCGCAGAGCCACGTCTGCATCTGCTCGATCTCAGCCCGCTGGGCGTCAATGATTCCCTGGCACAACTGGACCAGTTCGTCATGATAGGCACGATCCACGCACCGCTCCGCATCACGAATCGCCTGCTGGTGATGACGGATCATCGATGTCATGAAGTCGATCTCGAACTCCTCACCAGTGAGGGAAGCCATCTTCTCCATCTGGTTCATCTGACCGGGGTTCATGTGTGGCTCGTGGCTCTCGCCGTACCAGTCGGAGAGCCACGACTGCATGAGTTCTATCTCCTGGGACTGCGTCGCGATGATGTTCTGGCAAAGGGCGAGCAGTTCCTCATGCGTTGCTCGATCGAGGCAAATCTCGCCCTCCTCGACGGCCATTGCATGGTGATTGATCATGCCTTCCAGGAATCGGATCTCGTACTTCGCCGTTGGCGTCGCTGGCGCGGGCGCGTCGGCGGAGGCTGGCGACGCAAACGCCGCGACGACGCCAATCGCAAGGCCAACAGCGACAACCAGCCGAACGGCGGTGGTGGGCCACTGTGAGAATCGTATCGAGGTCATGAGACTTCTCCGATCGTGCTCTCGTTCTCGTAGATGAACTGTGGTCGGTATCGCGACAGGCTGACGGACGCGGCATCGCTCCCGCGTCCGTCGCCTGGTCAACGACACATCAGGCGGCCATCTGGGCCATCCGCCGGCAGGACTCAGCACAGGCACGGCAGACCTCTGCACAGCGGGCCATCAGTTCGTCACCGTCGGCGAGCCGCTCGCAGGACTCGGCGCAGCGGTCGCAGGCGGTGGCGCAGACGGCGCACACCTGGGGGTGCAGGTCTGAGCCGCGCAGCATGAAGTCGGCGCTCGTTGCGCAGATCTGAGCACAGTCAAGCAACGTGCGGATGTGGCTAGCGTCGGCATGCTTGCCGCCCATCTCCAGGCAATGGGCGGCCGTCTCGACACAGATCGCGTGGCACTCCGTGCAGCTAGTAATGCAGTTACGCATTTCGGTACTGATCTGATGAGCCATGTGAGCATTCCTTTCAGGATGTTGACAATACTCGCGACGTTTCCTCGATCCGGCTTGTGTTCCGAAGAGTCCACCGCCGGCTGCGTCGCACGCGCGCCAGACGGGGACTTGCGGGCATGGTTCAGCGCGCGAAAGGCCAGTCTCCTTCGCACGACGTGCCCGCGCACGAACTCATAGCGTGAATCGCTGAAGTATCGCTTGGAGATCAGGTCCGCGCGCCACCGGAACCACCAGGTGTGGGATGACGACTCGTGTCAGTTCGCCGGTAGCACTCTGCCAAGCCGCCATACAAGCGATGTCTAATGGTGTGGCATCGAAATCAGACTGAGGCGGAAGGTTCCACTCAGGAGCTGGACAATCCATCATGCCCGTGGCAGGGACATTAGACACGACGTCTGAAAAGTTGACGCGTTTCATCACCGATCGTGCGGTTGATTCGTCACCGTGGTCCCGATCACGAAGATGTGGTGCGTGCACGAGCGACAGCAAGGAACCAAGGATCAGCACGACCGTGATGACCATCGGGATCAGGGGGCAATGGTTGCGTTGAAGGTTTGGCACGTACTTCCGCCCTGTAGTTCGGACTCCGGTTGCGACGCGGCTTGGCGGCGCTAGTGCGCGGCCCGTCCCGCCATTCATGTGAATGGATC
>JBDHWD010000137.1:0-7116 GCA_039810005.1 Thermomicrobiales bacterium
ATACGCGGGCGACACGCGGGTGGTAGCGGTCGGCGGCGGATTGGCCGATGTGCGGCAGGTCGGCATCCCAGGGCGTCTTCCCGGTCTTCAGGCCAGTCATGCAGCCTCCGCCTCTCGGGTGATGTCCGGGCCGCGCTGTTCCGTGCTGCGGCCCAGAGCAGGTCCGACGAGGGAGACGATCCGCGTGATTCCGGTGGCCAGCCAGAGGCCGCCAACGAGCAGCAGGACGATGACGAGATCGGGGGTCGCGCTGAAATTGCCGCGCCAGCTGATGCCGGTCAGCGCCGGGTAGCCCAGCAGGATCAGGCTGCCAAGCCCGATCTCCCAGGCGAGAGGCACAGTCCGCCGCGCGAACGCCCAGCCGTCGCGGGGCGAATGTGGTCGGCGTGGCGAGATCGACGTCCGGCGCAGGAGGCGGGCGAGCGCCAGGATCTGGGTTGCCACGATCACGAGGACGATGAGGTCGAAGACGGTATAGAAGCGCGAGAGGCTCGTGCCGGTGGGCGGTTCGTTGCCGCTCAGGATCTGGGTCACGCCGATCGGGATGCGACTGAACACCTGGTTGGCTCCGGCGAGCGGCACCTGGTTACCGGCGTTGATCAGGACAACGACGGCCTGCTGCGTCTCTGGCAGTAGCACCATCCAGGCGTTGAACGTCGGCAGCTCGCCCAGGTGCCACATCGCCGGGCTATCGCCGAATGGTCCGTTGAACCAGCCCATACCGTAGCGCGCGGTGAACTCGGCGCCGAGCAGCGTCCGATCGAACTGGTTGGTCGCTGGCGCGAGCAGCGTCGCGATGCCTTCCGGCGACAGGATCTGGCGGCCCTGATAGGAACCCTCGTTGAGATACATCGACAGGTAATGGGCCATGTCCTCAGCCGAAGCGACGAGGAAGCCGGTCGGTGCCTGAGCCGGCAGGTTTGGCGAGTCCGCCTTGACTGGCAGGCCGAACCAGAACTGGTGAAGGTCCGACATACCGTGCCGACGCCCCTCCTCGTGCGAGGCGTAGCTGTCGGTCATCTCGAGCGGCACGAAGATGTGCTGGCGGACGTAGTCGCCATACTGCTGGCCGCTGACGGTCTCGACGATGAGGCCGAGCGTGACGTAGTTGGCGTTGGAGTACTCGAAGGACTCGCCGACCGGTCGGTTCAGCCTTGCGTCGCGCAGATTACGGACGTACTGCTCGATCGTGTCGTCGTTCTCTTCGAGCAGCGGTCGAATGCCGGTCGCGCGTGACAGGCCGCTTGTCTGGTTCAGCAGATGACGGACAGTGATCTGCGCCTCCGCGCCGGTGTCAGCCACCTCGAACCACGGCACGTAGCGCTGGACCGGATCGTCGAGTGCGACCTTGCCGCCCTCGACGAGCTGCATGATCGCCAGCGCGGTGAACGACTTGGTCAGCGAGCCGATGGCGAAGGGGGTCTGCGGGGTGATCGGCGTCGAGCCGGATTCGCCGAATCCGCGGCTGTGAACGATCTGGTCGCCCTCGACGATGGCGAGCGAGGTGCCCGGAATTCGCGATCCGTCCATCTGCTCGGTGACGTACTCGTCGATGCGGTCGAAGCTGGTCGCGTCGGCCGCAGAAGCCGGCGGGGCAAGGAAGCCATTGACACCGATAAGCACGATCAGCGTGAGCACCAGCGCGCCGCGGATGAAGATGCCAGTCATGCTTCCTCCTGAAGTGTGGGGGACGTCCTGGCGGGACTGTCCCGGTTGAGGCGCATCGCCGGTCATGTTGTTGTCGAGTCGTTCCTCCCGTCCTACTCGTAGTGCAACGCGCGGGCGATCGGGACGCTGGCGGCGCGGCGCGCGGGAATGTAGGCCATCAGCAACGAGGCGAGGAGCGAGATGACGATGAACAGCGCCATCTCCAGCCACGGCACGATGAAGCCGCTGCCGCCTCCGCCGATGAAGTAATCGCTGGTGATCAGATTCCAGGCGAGCAGAATGCCCAGGATGGTGCCGGACAGGACGCCGAGCAGGGTGATCATTGTCGATTCGATCAGAAAGCTGGCGGCGACCATCGAGCGCTTGTAGCCGATCGCGCGCAACATGCCGATCTGCTGGCGACGCTCGACCACCGAGCGGAAGGCGATGACGCCCAGCGCCGCAATGCCGACGATCAGGCCGAGGGCCATGAAGCCTTCGAACAGCTGCATCATGTTGCGCTGCGCGGCCATCGTCTCGTCGACGATTGAGCGGATCGAGTCTGCCTGGACGCCGTAGTTGATCAGCGCCGATTCGACTGTCCGGGCCGCGTCGTCGGCGTTTACCCCCGGTGCCAGCCGCAGGTAGTAGTTGATGGCGTCCGGCATGCCCCAGACATCCGCAACGGTCTGTTCCTGGAGGAACATGCCCCACATCGTGAATGCGCGCGAGTCGATGATGCCGATAACGGTGACGGTTTGCGTCTTGCCCGTCGCCGGGTCGCTGATGGCGACCTGCTGCGGCTGCATCGTCTTGTCGTTGGCCGTAACGCCGTCGATCGTGAACTCGCTGCTATCAGGGTCGAAGCCGGTGGCCGGCAAGGCCATGCTGTCGATGACCGCCAGCAGGGGATCGGCTGCCAGCGCGTCCCAGACGGCTCGGTCGGAGTCGTAGCCGACAGCACGGGCCTGGAGCGGGATGTTGCTCTCGCTGATGAACGCGGCATCGACGCCGTTGACGCTGTAGATCTTCCACTGGTCAGCATCGGCCATGCGCATCTGAACGCGGGACGGATTGATCCAACTGGCGCGGGCGCTGGCGTCGAGCAGACCGGGATCTGCGCCGTTCTCGCTCAACGTCAGCTCGAAGTCGGAGATCGGGTTCGTTGTCGCCTGGGTGGTGCGGATATCCCAGCCGCCGCCGGCGTGCTCGCCGGAGAGGATGCTGACGATGTTGGCGGTGATCGCCGCCATCATGACCAGCGAGAAGACGACGAGGCTGAACATGGCGATCGTCATGCCGGTGCGCATGCGGTTGGCGAGTGGGTAGGCGATGGCGGTTTTCAGCGCCGGCAGCCAGCGGCTGAAGCCCTTGCCGAGCAGGCCGACCGCGTTGGTGATCGCCTCCGCGTTCCAGATGATGATCATCGTTCCGGCAGCTACCAGCATGATGCCGGAGATGAAGAACATCTCAATGCCGCCGCTTGTTTCAGGGAAGATGGATCCGCTGACCGAGTCGGGCAGCAGCCAGAGGACGAGGACGATCAGGGCGGCGATGCTGTAGACCGGTCGGGCCGGGGCACCGAAGGAACGCAGAATGGCGGCCAGCCCCAGTGGCACGAGCGACATGCCAGTGTAGAAGAGGAAGGCATTGCCGCCCGATCCACCACGGAAGGTCATCAGCGCTCCGATGAGCAGCCCGATGATGCCGAAGGCAAGCCAGCGGCGGCTCTCGCGTGTCGCCCGTGGTTCGCTGATGTCGCGGATCGCCTGGACAATGCTCAGCCGGCTGACGCGCCACGAGGAGACGAGAATCGTGATGAAGGTGACGACGATGCCCAACGTGTAAGCGATGACCAGGCTACGCGTGCTGGCCGTCGGGGTGATGTCGAACGCATCGCCGATGAAGCTCGACAGCATGCCGGCCATCACGAAGGCGACGCCGACGCCAAGCGCTGCGCCGACGAGGGCCGAGACGAGGTCGTAGGCCATGCCTTCAGCGACGAACATCTGCGAGAGTTGCCGTCGCTTCAGGCCGACAGCGCGGGCCATCCCCATCTCCGGCTTGCGTTCGGCAGCGAGCATCGTGAAGATCAGGAAGATCAGCAGGATGCCGACTGCAATGGAGAACATACCGAAGATCAGGAACATGCTGACGAACAACGAGCCGTTGGCTTCGGCGGTGTCGAGCCCGTCCTGCTTCAGCGGCACTGCCCGGTAGGGCGTGTCGTGCAGGGCCGCGTCGATGTCGGCAGTCACCTGCTCGGAGAGCCTGACACCGTCCTCGACGCCGCCAGTATTCGAAATTGCAATCGTGCTCAGGCTGAACGGCGACTCGGTCAGCGTCTGCGTGCGCAGGAGCGGCATCGCGAAGCCACCGGAGGCACCGAAGCCGAGCATGCCGGTCAGCGGCGAATCCTCGTCGATCGCCTCGACGGTCAGCAGATGGGCGATGTTGTTGATGTAGACGACGAGCTGATCCCCGACTACCGCGTCCAGCTTGTCGGCCGGTGTTTGGCCGAGCACGATGCCGGTGCCGGGAAGGCGCGCAAGGTCGATCGGCTCGCCGGCCTGGTTCCGCAATCCGCCGAATGCGTCAGCCGAAGCGGGATCGAGTCCGGTCATGATCAGCGACGGCTCGCTGAGGCGGGTGCGGAGATTCACGACTGGCACCGAGTTGAGCGTTAATGGCAGGACGCCGTCGACGTTGGCGTTGTCGTTCAGCGCCGTCGCCAGGTCGACTGCGATGTGCTCGGGGACGCTTGCACCGAGCTGAGGCTGGCTCGGCAGCTCAGGGCCGGCCGCGACGACGATGACCTCATCGACCGGGCCCAGCAGGTCGTAGACCTCGGAGCGGATGCTGTGGTCGAGCGTATCGCCGGTCGTGAAGGCGGCTGAAATGATCAGGGTGCTGAGCATCAGCCCGATGACGATCAGGATCGTCTGGGCAGGTCTCCGCGAGATGTTGCGGACGCCAAGCTTGAACACAACCCGGTGCCGCAGCCAGACCCAGCCGGTGATGGCGAGGCACAGCGCAAACAGCACGAGCAGATAGGCCATGAGCGTCGTGGTTGGAACGCCGAAGATCGCGTTCACCTCGTGCCCCCGTCCAGATTGCCCCCGACCAGCTCCGGAGCGGCCACGCGATACTCGACGAGATGCTTGTCGATCGGACAGGTCGCGCCGTCGCTGATGATCGCGCCGTCGTGCATACGGATGATCCGGTCGCAGGTCGCGCCGATATCCGGGTCGTGGGTGACCAGGACGAACGTCTGGCCGTTGCGCAGGTTCAGCTCGCGCATCAGGGCCACGATTTCGTACGCATTCTGGCTATCGAGGTCGCCAGTGGGCTCGTCGCCCCAGACGATGGCCGGCTCGTTGACCAGCGCCCGGGCGATCGTTACCCGCTGGCGCTGGCCGCCGGAAAGCTCGGCCGGCCGGTGGTCTGCCCATTCTGTCAGCCCGACCTGACCGAGCGCGGCGATAGCTCGCTCGCGCGCTGCACGCGGCTTGGTGCCGGAGACGAGCAGCGGCAGCTCGACGTTCTCGACTGCCGAAAGGACCGGCAGCAGGTTGTAGAACTGGAAGATGAAGCCCATCTCGCGAGCGCGGAAGTCCGTCCGCGCGTCGTCGGAGAGGCTCGCCAGGTCCTGCCCGCTGATGAGAATCTCACCCTCGTCGATCGTGTCGAGGCCGGAGAGGCAATTGAGTAACGTCGTCTTGCCGCAGCCGGACGGACCCATAATGGCGACCATCTCGCCACGATTGATTGTCAGATCCACGCCGCGCAGCGCCGGGACGCTCACCTTGCCGGTGTTATAGGTCTTGAGCACGCCCCGAGCGGCGATGATCGGCAGATCTACGCCAGCCGGGATCGACTGGCCGTCTTCGGTGTCGTGTCGGCGCCGTCCGAGCATGGCGGGCCTCTTCCTTCCCCGGCGGCAGAAGGATCAGGGACCCAATGACCCCACGGACCGGCATGTCACCTGACCAGGCCGCCGTCTGTCGCCCATACCGTAGAACCGCCGGCGTGCCAATGGTGTGAACATGGCGGTGGCTGTGTTACATCGACATAACAGTATTTGCATGCGAGGGCGGCAGTCGGGTGCCGAGTGGTGCCCGATTGCCTGGTGCTGACGATGTTATGAGCCGAACTCCGAGACGCCGGAACTGCGGCACGGTCAAACCCCGACACGAATCTGTCGTGATTTCGTGATACGATCGCGAAATGAATCGGACCGATCGGCTGTATGCATTAGTCGAAGAGTTGCGATCGCGGGCACCGCGGATGGTGCGGGCTGCTGAGTTGGCTGCGCGTTTTGAAGTCTCCACCCGAACGATCGAGCGCGATCTACTGGCGCTTCAGGAAGCTGGCGTGCCAATCTGGGCACAGCCCGGACCCCGGGGCGGCTACAGCCTGAATGTCGAGGAGACGCTACCGCCGCTGAACTTCACGCCGGCCGAGGCTGCCGCGATCGCCACCGCCCTCGCCGCGACCCGCGCCATGCCCTTCGCCGAGGCTGGTCGCTCGGCACTGACGAAGCTCGTTGGTGCGATGGCCGCTGAGCGCAGGGACGTTGCATCCCAGCTGGTCAGCCAGATTCGCGTCCTGCCCGGCTCCGGCGGCTCGGGCCAACCGACCGTCGACGTCCTGCAGCAGGCGCTGCTCGCCTCGGTGGCTGTTGAGCTGACCTATTACGACGCACAATCGCGCGAGAGCGTGCGCGTTGTCGAGCCCGCCGGTCTCTTCGGCACGCAGAACGGCTGGTATCTCGCCGCCTGGTGCCGTCTCCGACAGGCGCCACGCGCCTTCCGGCTGGATCGCATCGCTCACGCCGCGATCACCGACGAGCAAGTGACTCCGCGTTCGATCGACGCGATCCTCACTGATGTGCCCCATGAGCTGACTGAACCGGCACTGTGGTAGGGAAATCCCGACATACTGCTGTCGCGGCGTCACACTACAGTGCTCCTGGAGGCTGATTTGGAGCCTCAAACGTCGCGAAAGGAGCACCGTCCGGTGAGCACCAACCCTCGATTCGCTTTCGCTCTCGAGTATGTGTCGGATATCAAGGCGGTGAGGCAGTTCTATATCGACGTCCTCGGCCTTGAAGTCGAGCGAGATGCCCCCGTCTTCGTCCAGTTCAAGGACAGCTCCGGGGCCCGCTATGCCATTGCCAGCGATGAGGCGATGGGTGAACGCAGCGACCTGGAGCTCTACTGGAGTGTCGACGACGCCGAGGCCGCCTATGCCGATCTCTCGCAGAAGGCTGACATCAGCACGCCCCTCACGCAGATGCCGTTCGGCAAGGTTTTTAGCCTCCTCGACCCAGCCGGCCAGCCGCGCTACCTGATCGAGTTCGCCCAGAACCGGCCGAGCCAGCCGGCGGCATCGACAGACTGATAGTTCGATTCCCGATTCCTGACCTCAAAGGGGGTTGGGAATCGGGATTCGCAGTCTCGTGGACAG
>JBDHWD010000138.1:0-7069 GCA_039810005.1 Thermomicrobiales bacterium
GCCCGCAGCCGCGGCAAGATGCTCGTTATCCTGGAGAGCTTCTGGGCCTGGGGCTGGATCATGGCGGCTGTGATCGGGCTGCTGGTCGTGCCTCGCGTCGGCGACGCCGGCTGGCGGGTGGCCTTCATCGTCGGCGCAGCGCCGGCACTCTACGCCGTCTTCCTGCGCCGAGCTGTCCCGGAGTCGCCGCGCTGGCTGGCCGCCAACGGGCGCCACGATGAGGCGGTCGGGATCGTCCGCGATCTTGAGACGGCTGCGGGCGAGCCGCACGTCGAGCTGACGCCGCTCCGAGCAGAGTTGGGGCAGCAGCAGCCGCTGGTCGAGCAGTTCCGGCGGCTATGGTCAACGGCGCTGGCGCAGCGGACCTTCGTGCTCTGGGTACTGTGGTTCGGAATCACCTTCTCATACTACGGCGTCTTCATCTGGCTGCCACAACTGCTGGTGGATCGCGGGCTATCGACGGTACGCTCGTTCGAGTACGTGCTGATCACGACACTGGCGCAAGTGCCGGGCTACTTCTCGGCCGCCTGGCTGGTCGAGCGCTGGGGACGGCGGCCGACGTTGGTGACCTACTTGCTCGGCTCGGCAGTCTCGGCCCTGCTGCTGGGCCGCGCCGGTGACGACCCGACGCTGCTGATCTGGAGCTGCCTGCTGTCATTCTTCAACCTCGGTGCCTGGGGCGTGGTTTACACCTACACGCCGGAACAGTACCCGACGGAGATACGCGCCTTCGGGGCCGGCTCGGCGGCGTCCTTCGGCCGGCTGGGCGGCATCATCGCGCCCTACCTGACTCCGTGGCTGATGTCGTCGGCGGGCTTCAGCCAGCCGGCCGTCTTCGTCGTGTTCATGGCCGTCTTCGCCGCCACCGGACTGGTCGTCCTGCTCTTCGGTGAGGAGACACGCGGCCGTCCCCTCGAAGCAATCACTGCCACCGCGCCAGTGACACGTTCGGAGGCCGGCCGCCTCGCCTGATGTCGCCAATGGCACAGCGCGGCGCAAAGGTAAAACCACACGCAACGAGACAAGCCGGCGTCATCTGACGCCGGCCTGCCTGATTGCGCTGCTGCTCCGTCAGCGCTGGAACTGGTACGTCTGCGACCAGGTCGTGCCATCGGCCAGCGTCACGCGCAGCTCCTGACACGTCCCCGCCATCCACCGCGTTGTCTGCCACCAGAAGACGTAACTACTCCCTGCTCCCTGTTGCAGCTGGCCACGGCTACCGGCTGGCATCGCTGGCACTGGCTCGGTGCCCGGTGCGGCATTGCAGGCGATCGTCGTGATGCTCTCGACGGCATCCAGACCGACGTTGCCATTGATAAAGAAGATGACGGTGACCGGCAGTCCGGCCAGGATCTTCCGCGGCCCGCGGCGGTCGTCCGTCGTGGTGGCGAAGCCCTGCCAGTCATACTCGACGGTGTAGGTGGCCGACGCGCTGCTGGCATTCCCAGCGTAATCAACCGCGCCTGCGCAGGTGGCGATGATCTCACCAACGGGGCCGCCACTGGTGCTGATGGTGGCTGCAGTTGCCACACCGGAGGTTGCATCGGAGGTTGTGCAACCAGCACTTGGCACATCACCAAGGGCGTAGGTCGCGCCGTCCGTGACACCGGTGACCGCAACGACCGGTGCGGTCCCGTCACGTCCGATGACGACATCGACCGGGCCGGACATACCGCCCTCGGATGTGGCGGCGCAGGAATAAGTCGTCTTGGTTTGATCGGATGCTATGGTCTGGTCGACGCAGCCAGTAAGCTGCAACGTCTCCGGAGAGTCGTTCTCGGTGACTGTCCAGTCGAGGCTGACATCACCAGTGTACCAACCGTCTGCTCCATTTGGCGTGGCCGGATTGAGCGTGTAGTCGACAACAGGTGGCGTCCCTTCAGTGACGGAGTAGGTCACCGAGGTCGAGCCAACGTTGCCGGCAAAGTCCTTGGCACCGCTACAAGTCACGGTGACCGATCCACGCGGACCACCGGTAGACGACAGGATCGCATTCGTCGCAACACCCGAGGTGGCGTCGGCGGTCACGCAACTGGCGGGCGGGACCGCGCCGAGTGTGTACGTCGCGCCGTCCTCTACGCCAACGACAGTGACCTGTGGCGGCGTGGCATCTCGACCAATGGTGAGGCTGATCGAGCCGCTCATTCCGCCTATCGACGAAGCCAAGCAGGTGAAGGTCGTCTTCTCCTGGTCACTCGTGATGTTCTGGTCAACGCAACCGTGCTTGACAACCGTGCCGGGCGACTCATTGTCGGCCACGTTCCAAGTCAACGTTACATCACTGGTGAACCAGCCATTGTCACCGTCCGGCACCGAGGGATCGAACGTCGCCTGGATCGATGGAGCGGTCAGATCAGGGGTGCCGGTGGTGTCGTATGCGCCAACGTCACAGGCGGTGGTGCTACGGACGTAGCCGCGTTGATCGATACCCTTCACGTCTGTGCCGACGCAGACACTCAGGATTCCGGCACCGATCGCAACCGAGCCTTCCAGGAGTGGGTGCGTCTGCGTGGGGCCGCCTGCGTCCGCCAGAAGACCAAGCATCAGGTCGCCGAACGATACCTGTGTCGCACCCGTGCAGGTCGAATCAGTTGAGAGATTTCCACCGCCATCAATATAGGTTGAGCCAGTCCCGACGTCGCAGTTCGAACCTGCTGCTTGTGCCAGGATGGTATTCGTCACCGAAACGCTACCGCCGGAATCAACTCTGACCCCGCCAGAAATAGTGTACCCAGAGTTGGCAGCGATGGTGCTATTGATGATTTGCGAGTTGGGGCCGTATATCGTAACCGCGCCGCCCTGGACGGTCGCAATATTACCGGAGATTGTGCTGTTTACGATCGCGATGGTATCCGCAGAAAATACCGCTCCGGTATATGCCCCGGCATTTTTGGAGATTGTGCTTTCGCTAATTGTCGTCTTGCCGCGCGCATAGATTGCACCGGCTCTGCTGGCGTAGTTATTGGTTATGGTGCTCCGTCGAATGTTCACAGTCCCCGTCGAGTAGATCGCCCCGCCAAACGAATTGATGGCCTCGCTTGGCGCTCTGTTCGAATCCAGGGAACTTTCGAAGATCGTGAGCGTGGTATTGCTGTCCTCAGCAAGGATCCCGCTCCCGAGAGTCTCGGACGCACCATTGATAATGCGCAACCCGATCAGGTGGACATCGGCTCCATTATTGATATACAGCACGCGAGTGGCGTGATTACCATCAAGCACAACATCGTACCCATTGCCGTCGAGCGTCACGCTATCCAGTACGATGTTCTCACTCAGCATGAGGGAGGCATCGCAACTGAAGCGGACCGTGCCGCCGGAACCGGCCCCGGCGATAGCAGTGGTCAACATCGCCACATCGGAGGGACAGACGACGACCGTCGCTGCCGAGACCGGCTGGGGGGTCGCAGCCAGCGTCGTCACCAGCATGCCGAGAATCGCCACGGCGCGAATCAGGACTGTCCGCATGGCTATCGTCCCCTCCGTTGAAACAATGTTCAGCTATAGCGCAGCAGAGAATCGCTTGAAGATGGCGATCATCTGGCGCCAGAGAGATAAAACGCTTGCGCGCTCACGATTGCTGATGACTCGATGTACCACGAATTTGCTCTTCTCGCGAGTCTAGCATGCAACGTGGATGTGTCGCTGGCAGCGTTGTTGATGCCCCATGGAAATCAACCCAGGGGCTGAGAAGCCGTTCGCTGTGATGCCAAAACGAAAGAGCGGATCGTCGTCTTTCGACAGCGACCCGCTCGTTGCCCAGACGTCGTGCGGCCTTACCGCTGGAACTGATACGTCTGCGACCAGGTCGTGCCATCGGCCAGCGTCACGCGCAACTCCTGACACGTCCCGGCCATCCACCGCGTTGGCTGCCACTGGAAGATGTAGCTACCTCCGGCTCCCTGCTGCAGCTGGCCACGGCTACCAGCTGGCATCGCTGGCACTGGCTCGGTGCCCGGCGCGGCATTACAGGCGATCGTCGTGATGCTCTCAACGGCGTCCAACCCGACGTTGCCATTGATAAAGAAGATGACGGTGACCGGCAGTCCGGCCAGGATCTTCCGTGGGCCGCGGCGGTCGTCCGTCGTGGACTTGAAGCCCTGCCAGTCATAGAGGACGGTGTAGGTCAGCGAGGCGGAGCCGGTGTTACCGGCATTGTCAGTGGCTCCGGCACAGGTCGCCGTGATCTCACCGACGGGATCACTACTCGTTGAGAGCGTTGCCGCTGTCGCCACACCGGAGGTGGCGTCCGTCGTTGCGCAACCAGCGCTGGGCACATTACCAAGCGTGTAGGTCGCGCCGTCCGTGACGCCGGTGACAGACACGACCGGCAGTGTCGCGTCGCGCTGGATGGTGACAGACTGGCTGGCGGTGCCGCCTGCACTGGTGGCTTCGCAGATCAGCGTCGTGCCGGTCGTATCGGTCGTGATCGTCGTTGCGTCGCAGCCATGCGTTGCGCTGATGTCCGACTCATCGTCAACGACGCTCCAGGTGACGATGACATCGCTGGTGTACCAGCCATTGCTGCCGAGCGTGCCAGTGATGATCGGGGTGATGGTTGGCACGGTGTCGTCCGCGCGGGTCGCGCCACTATCGTAGGCACCGCTATCGCAAGTCGTTGTCGGGCGGGTGTAGCCGCGCTGATCGAGGCCGTTGACCGGGGCTGCAGCACAGGCTGCAAGGACACCGAAGCCGATGGCCACCGAGTCCTCGCCGAGCGCGATGGTCTGGGTCAGGCCGCCGTTGTCCGCCAACTCGCCGAGGTCGAGGTCTTCGAGGCTGACCTCGGTGCCGAATCCGCAGGACGAGTCGGTCACCAGGTTGTGACCGACGCTGCCGTGCGATGGTTCTGTTTCAAAACACTGACCGACGCTGGAGCCGGCCAGGATCGTGTTCGTAATGGTGGCTATCGCAGAATATGAGACGGCCAGGCTGTTGCCGCTCGCCACACCCGCCCCGCCATACACCGGCAATGCCTGGTTCTCGTAGAACGTGCTATTGACCACCGTTACAGAGCCGGAGGCATAGATCGCCCCACCCATGTTTGCGGTGTTTCCTGTCAATGTGCTATTGGTCAGATGCAAGTCGAAGTTGGCATAAATCGCACCGCTGGTAATGTACGCAGAGTTGTCTGCCAACGTGCTATTGGCCACGTTGATATATGTACTAGTAGCATAGATGGCGCCGCCGGAGTGGCCTGCAGTGTTGTTCGTCAACGTGCTGTTGATCACGTTCAGAACCGTCATATCACTGTAGATGGCACCGCCGCCAAAGGCGTGGTTCCCATCCAGTGTGCTGTTCGTCACCGTCAGGACACTGTTGGCTGCTGAAATGATTGCGCCGCCATGGCCTTCATCGTCCGACCCTGTGCTTCCGTTGACCAGGTTCAGGCCAGTTAATGACACGGTGCCAGACACGGTGAAGATGCGCACCGCATGGTTGCCGTCGAGCGTGACGTCGAAGCCATTACCGTCCAGGCTGACATCGGCCAGCGCGATCGTGCTGCTGAGCGTTATCGACGCGTCGCAACTGAACAGCATCGTGCCGCCAGGCCCGGCAGCACCGATGGCGGCTTCCAGCATGGCCTGGTTTGACGGGCAGAACAGGACCGTTCCTGCCGCCTGCGCCGGGAGCGCTGCCCAACTGCATGTGACGAGCAGCATCCCCAACGTCAAAATGGTTCGCAGGGCTTTCCTCGGCATAGGTTTCCTTCTCACCATGTGCCACATACGCGGATGCTTCGATCCGCCCAGCATCATTCCATCGATGAAGGCACCATCGCACCCGCCACCTGTCGCAACAGCGACAGGTCGTGCTTTCATCCACGCATCGTGCGCGAAGCCGCTTTACCGAGCGATTGCGCTAGTCTACAGCACTCACGGCTCAAACGGACCAGACGCAACCCACACACGTTGGCCAGTGGATACGTACAGGGCCGGGCAGGCACAGCACGGCCGAAGACTGGAGACGTCGGCCTTGCTGTGCGTGTGAGGTTCGCGGATTAGCGCAGGAAGTTCGCCTGCATCTGGTACGTTGTGCCATCGGCTAGATTGATCTGGATCAACTGGCACGTCCCGGCCATTGACCGTGTCGTGTGCCACCAGAAGATGAAGGTGTTGCCGGGGCCTTGCTGAAGAGAGCCACGTCGTCCGAGCGGCGACGCCGGCACTGGCTCGGTTCCCGGTGCGGCATTACAAGCGACCGTCGTGATGCTCTCGACGGCATCCAGACCGACGTTGCCATCGATCATGAAGATCACGGTTATCGGCGATCCGGCCAGCACCTTGCGCGGTCCCCGCCGACTGTCCGTCGACGTGGCGAAGCCCTGCCAGTCGTACTGCACGGTGTACGTCGCCGAGGCGGAGCTGACATTGCCGGCGTAGTCGACGGCACCCTCGCAGGTAACGATGATCTCGCCGACGGGGCCACCACTGGTGCTGATGGTGGCTGCAGTTGCCACACCGGAGGTGGCGTCGGTCGTCGTGCAACCGGCTGCCGGGACGTCACCGAGCGTGTAGACAGCTCCGTCCGCGACGCCTGTGACGCTCACGACTGGTGCCGTTGCATCACGCTTGATCGTGACGGACTGGCTGCTGTTGCCGCCTGCACTGGTCGCTTCGCAAGTGAAGGTCGTGACGGTGGTGTCTGCGGTCACGGTCGTAGCGTCGCAGCCGGTCGAGGCGCTGATGGCCGACTCGTCATCAACGACGCTCCAGGTCACGGTGACGTCACTGGTGTACCAGCCGCCCGTGCTGAGCGTGCCGCTGATCGTTGGGGTAATGACCGGGGTAGTAGTATCTGGAGGCGTGCCTGTGTCGAACGCGCCACTATCGCAGGTCGTCGCCAGGCGGGCGTAGCCGCGCTGGTCAACCCCGTTGATCGGATCAGCGTTACAGACATCCGGGTCACCTGCGCCGATAGCAACTGAGCCGTTCCCAAGGGCGATTGTCTGCGTTGGGCCACCGTTGTCGGCAAGTGGGCCGAGCTTGAGGTTTGCCAGGCTGGCGAAGGTACCGATGCCACATGACGAGTCGTTCGCCAAGTTGCCGCCCAGGTCATTGACCGTCGGCGC
>JBDHWD010000139.1:0-7048 GCA_039810005.1 Thermomicrobiales bacterium
GATTCGGGCGGGGAATGGTCTCTAATGAAGGAGGGAACATGGCAACCGAACCGATCACCAAGCAGCACGTTTCTATCACGGTGAATGGTCAGAAGCGCGAGGCAGATGTTGAGCCTCGCCGCTTGCTCGTGCATTTCATCCGTGAGGATCTGGGACTGACCGGCACACACGTCGGCTGCGACACCAGCCAGTGTGGCGCTTGCACCATCATGATGGACGGCCTCGCTGTCAAGTCCTGCACGGTCCTCGCTGCGCAGGCCGACGGTGCCGAGATCACGACGATTGAGGGCCTAGCTAAGGACGGCGAGCTGCACCCGATTCAGGAAGGCTTCTGGGAAGAGCACGGCCTGCAGTGTGGCTTCTGCACGCCGGGCATGATCATGACGACGGTCGATCTGCTGCAGCGCAATCCGAACCCATCTGAGACGGAGATTCGCCACGCCATCGACGGCAACATCTGCCGCTGCACCGGCTATCAGCACATCGTCAAGTCGATCCAGTACGCAGCGAACAAAATGGCGGAGCAGCCGTCCGGCGACGACTAGCGCCCGTCTCGTCTCCCCACTGTTCTTGTTGACCTGTCGTGTGTAGCAAGAGGAGGCGAATGTGGTCGCAGTCGAACAACAACAGCCATATATCGGCAGGGCAATGAAGCGTAAGGAAGACCCGCGCTTCATTACTGGCCGCGGCAACTACATGGACGACATCGTCCTGGCCAACATGACGCACGCCGCGATCGTGCGCAGCCCGTATGCGCACGCCACGATCCGCGGCATCGACACGAGCGCCGCCGAGCAGATGCCCGGCGTCGTTGGCGTGTTTACCGGCGAAGACATTGATCTCCCGCCGCTGCCATACGCCTGGCAGGCGGCCGGCGTTGAGAACAACATCAATACGCCGTATACACTCGCCAAGGGCGAGGCGCACTGGGTCGGCGACCCGGTCGCAGTTGTCGTCGCCGAGACGCTTGAGCAGGCGCGTGATGCTGCTGACATGATCGAGCTCGATCTCGTCGAGCTTCCCGGCGTGTCGGATGCCGAAAAAGCGGTCCAGCCGGGCGCTCCCCAGCTCCACGAGAATGCGCCAAATAACATCGTCTTCTCATGGAACTGCGGGAAGAAGGAGGAGACCGAGCAAGGTCTCCGCGATGCCGAGATCGTGATCAGGCAGAAGCTCCGCAATCAGCGCATGATCGCAACGCCAATGGAAAACCGCGGCGCTATCGCGCAATACGCCGCTGGCACCGAGGAGTTCACCTTCTGGCTCTCCAGCCAGGCGCCTCATGTCCATCGGCTGGTGATGGCTGCGTTCATCCTCGGCGTGCCCGAACAGAACATCCGCGTCATTGCGCCCGACCTTGGCGGTGGATTCGGGGCCAAGATCTTCATGTACCAGGAGTACGTCCTGGTCGGCTGGCTGGCCCGCAAGCTGGGCCGCCCGGTTAAGTGGATCGAGACACGCAGCGAAGCAAACGCCGCCACCGCGCAGGGTCGCGATCACATTACCGAACTGGAGATCGGCGCAACCCGCGACGGCAAGGTCACCGCATTGCGCGTCCACACGCTCGCCAATCTCGGCGCGTATCTCTCGACCGCGTCTGGCGGCATCCCAACGACCCTTTACGGCCGCATGCTCGCCGGCGTCTACAAAATCCCGGCGATCTACTGCGAGGTGCAGGGCGTCTTCACCAACACGGCCATGGTCGATGCCTACCGCGGCGCGGGTCGCCCGGAAGCTGCCTACGTCATCGAGCGCGTAATGGACTTGGTCGCCAACGAGATCGGCATGGACCCGGCCGAAGTGCGCCGCCGCAACTTCATCCAGCCGGACGAATTCCCCTACGACACCGGCATCGGCATGCTGCCGTACGACTCGGGGGACTACGAGCCTGCGTTGGACAAGGCGCTGCAGATGATCGGCTACGACGAGCTGCGTGCCGAACAGAAGCGCCGCCGCGAATCTGGCGACGGCCGCCTGCTCGGCATCGGACTCTCGTCCTACGTCGAGGTCTGCGGCATCGCGCCAACCAAGTACATTACCAGCGAGGGCTGGGGTGCCGGCCTCTTCGAGAGCGCTAACGTCAAGGTGCATCTGTCTGGCAAGGTCGTCGTCACGACCGGCTCGATGCCTCACGGCCAGGGCCACGAGACGACGTTCGCCCAGGTGGCCGCTGACAAGCTGGGCGTCCCGATCGAGGACATCCAGTTGAAGTTTGGCGACACCCTCGGCACGCCGTTCGGCTACGGCACGTACGGCAGTCGCTCGCTCACTGTCGGTGGCGAAGCAATCGTCCGCTCGACCAACAAGATCGTCGACAAGGCGCGGCGGCTGGCGGCCCATATGCTCGAGGTCGATGTCGAAGACATTGAATGGTCAAACGGCAAGGCCACGGTCAAGGGCTCGCCGGATCAAGTCAAGACCATTCAGGAGATCGCGCTGGCAGCTGCTGTGCCGGTCAATCTGCCGGACGGCATGGAGCCGTTCCTTGACGAAACGACCTATTACGATCCGCCGAACTGCACCTTCCCATTCGGGACGCACGTCGCCGTCGTTGAGGTTGATACGACGACCGGCAATTCCGAGCTGATCCGCTACGTCGCGGTCGACGATGTAGGCAACATCGTCAATCCACTCGTCGTCGCGGGACAACTGCAGGGCGGCATCGTGCAGGGACTCGGCCAGGCGATGGTCGAAGGCGCAGTCTATGATGACAACGGCCAGCTCATCACGAGCACGCTGATGGAATATGCTGTGCCCCACGCCGATCAGTTCCCGATGTTCGAGCTCGATCACACGGTGACACCGTCGCCGGTGAATGAGCTGGGTGTCAAGGGAGCCGGTGAGGCGGGCACGATCGCATCGACACCGGCCTACGTGAATGCCGTCTGCGATGCGCTCTCGCCACTCGGGATTCATCACACGGATATGCCGCTGACAGCGCCGCGCCTCTGGGCGGCGATCCAGGACGCGACGGGCGACCAGGCTTAGGGAGGAACAGTCATGTATCCACGACCGTTTGATTACAAGCGGGTGTCGTCCGTCCAGGAGGCGGTCGAGATCCTGCAGGCAAACCCGGAGGCCAAGATCCTGGCCGGAGGCCACTCGCTGCTTCCAGCAATGAAGCTGCGCCTCGCCGCCCCCGAAATGCTGGTCGACATCAGCAGCCTCGATGATCTCAAGCACATCTCGGCGAATGGCGGTCTGACCATCGGTGCCGGCGTCACCTACAACGACTTCCTGAACAACGATGCCGTCAAGCCCTACACCGCACTCTACGAAGCTGTTCAGAAGGTCGGCGACGTTCAGGTGCGCAATCGCGGCACTGTTGGTGGCGCAGCCGCGCACGCCGACCCGGCCGCCGATGCTCCGGCAGCCCTGCTCGTCCTCGGCGCGACGCTCGTCGCTCAGGGACCGAACGGCTCGCGCGAGATCGGCGTCGATGACTTTTTCGTCGACATCCTGACTACGGCGCTGGAGCCGGAAGAAGTGCTGACAGCGATCAAGCTGCCCGCCGCCAGTGGCTCGTCCGCCTACGAAAAGTTCGCCCACCCCGCCTCAGGCTACGCCGTTTGTGGCGTCGCCGCCAGCATCGATGGCTCGGCCGTCAAGGTTGCCGTCACCGGTGCGACCTACAAGGCGACCCGCCTGACCGGCGTTGAGGAAGCGCTTGCTGGAGGTAACATCGATTCCGCCGCAATCGGTGCCGCCGTCGAGAATGTCGGCGACCAGGACTGGGCCGGCGACCACTTCGCATCCGCCGAGTACCGCGCTCACCTCACTAAGGTGTACGCCAAGCGCGCGCTCATGCGGGCCGCCGGACTCTAAACCCACTCGTCATCGCGATATTCACACCCCGCTTCGCTGCTCACGTGAAGCGGGGTGTTGTTTGCGCAGACGCGCGAGTTCCGATAGCGTGTGCGCTACCGCATCCGCCGGAGTCTTCGGCAGGGAATCGCCAAGCCTGCGCCTGAATCGGCAAATCCGAAAACCTGATTTGACAGAAGAGAACGGTAAAGAGGGATTCGGGAGTATACTTCACAGCATTGGTGTATTACTGGGCCGCGCAAGTTGCATAAATAATCAGGGATGCGCCTGAACCGCAGCTTGGCGGGGAGAGTGAGGAAGCGTTCGTTGTCGCAGGTTACAGCACAGCCGGTGCCGTCATTGGGATCGGTTGAAGACGTTCAGGAAGCGCTAGCGTCGCAGAAGTACATCGCCGATACCAGCCTGTCTACGGCGATCTTCCTTGCGCTCCGACTTCCCAAGCCGCTCCTTCTTGAGGGCGAGGCCGGTGTCGGCAAGACTGAAATTGCCAAGGTTCTTGCCGCGATTCTCCAGACCGATCTGATTCGTCTGCAGTGCTACGAGGGTCTGGACGTCTCGCACGCCGTGTATGAGTGGAACTACCCGCGCCAGATGCTCGCCATCCGTGCCGCCGAGGCGTCGGAAGAAAGCCGCGACGCGGCCATGGCCGAGATCTTCAGCGAGGACTACCTGATCAAGCGCCCGCTGCTGCAGGCGATTGAGCACCGTGGCAAGGCGCCGGTCCTCCTGATCGACGAGATCGACCGGGCCGACGAAGAGTTCGAGGCGTTCCTGCTGGAGCTCCTGTCCGACTTCCAGGTCACCGTCCCGGAGCTTGGCACGATGACCGCGGAGCACCCGCCGATTGTCATCATCACCTCGAACCGCACCCGTGAGCTGCACGACGCCCTCAAGCGCCGCTGCCTCTATCACTGGGTTGATTACCCGACGGTCGACAAGGAATACCGCATCGTCACCTCCAAGGTGCCAGAGATCAACGATCGCCTCGCCCTGCAGATCTCGCACTTCGTGCATGACCTGCGTCAGGTGGATCTCTACAAGCTGCCGGGTGTCGCCGAGACGCTCGACTGGGCGGCTGCGCTCATGGCGCTCTCGCAGCGCGAGCTGTCGTCTGAGGTCGCCTCTGCCACCCTTGGTGCCATCCTGAAGCATCAGGAGGACGTGCAGACGGTGCGCAAGAACAAGCTCGACGAACTGGTTTCGGCAGCGGCGAGCAATGACTAGCGCAGCGCCGGCCCGCGACGGCAACGTGAAGGAGCCGGGGCAGCAGCTGCTCCGCCGGTCACTCCGGTTCGGACGTCTGCTGCGTGCCAACGGCATCAAGGTCACGCCGTCGCAGGTGATGGACTTTGTCAACGCCACCGACTATGTCGGCATACACAACCGCCGCGTATTCAAGGATGCCGCCGAAGCCTGCCTCGTGACCAAGGGCGAGGATCGAGAGATGTTCTCGATCCTCTTCGACGCCTACTGGCGCTCGAAGCGACCGGCGAACGATCAGGATCAGCAGATCTTCAAGCCCTCGGACGACTCCTCGATGGAGCCGATCGAGGGTCTGGACGATGCTGAGACTGAGGACGGCGACGGTCAGTCCGAGTTCGGCGAAGGCATGGAAGGCCTCGCCGTCGACGACGATGCCGACGCCGGCGATCTCGCCGACGCCGATGACAGTGACCTCGAGTCGGTCCTGACCTACAGCGGCTCGGAAGCGTTGCGAACGAAGGACTTCTCCGAGTTCACCGCTGAAGAGCTGGAGCAGGCGCGCATCCTGATGAAGCGCCTCAAGTGGGAGATCGGCATGCGCAAGTCGCGCCGCAAGGTCGCGACCCCGAAGGGCCGCTTCATTGATGCGCGTCGCACCATGCGCAAGTCGCTCCAGACCGCCGGTGTCCCGCTCCGGATCTCCGAGCGCAAGGTCAAGATGAAGCCGCGCTCGCTCGTGGTCATCTGCGACATCTCCGGGTCGATGGACCGCTACTCGCGGCTGCTCCTGCAGTTCATCCACACGATCGAGAACGACATGGCCCGTGTCGAGGCGTTCGTCTTCGGCACGCGCCTGACGCGCATCACCCGCGTCCTCAAGAAGCGACCGATCGACGAAGCGATCACCCGTGTCTCCAAGGAGGTCCAGGACTGGGCCGGCGGCACTCGCATCGGTGAATCGATCCAGTCATTCAACCAGGACTGGGCACGACGCGTCCTGCGCAACGGCGCAGTGGTCCTGATCATCTCCGACGGTTGGGATCGCGGCGACCCGCAGCTCCTCGGCAACGAGATGATGCGGCTGCAACGCTCCTGCTACCGGCTGATCTGGCTCAACCCGCTCCTCGGGTCGCCACGCTACCAGCCACTCACCCGCGGAATGCAGGCCGCCCTGCCGTTCATCGACGACTTCCTGCCGGTGCATAACCTCGAGAGCCTCGAGCTCCTCGCAGAGCACCTGTCGAACATCGGCGAATATCGGCCAGTCCGCCGCCAGGCACCGCTGGAGTTCGTCCAGCAGCGCATGACATCGGTCTAGGCGACACAGACGACAACAGCGGCGGTGCAATCAGCACCGCCGCTTCTTTCTGCCGCGCGGCACGTCGCACCAGCGTCCACTTAGTGTGACAATGACGAGCGGCACCGAGCGCGCCGCAACGTGGCGGCGCGGTGGTGACAATAGAACGAAAGGCACGGGCGATGACACTAATGGAGCACCTGCTGTACGCCAACGAGCAGTACAGCGAAGCATTCCGCGAAGGAAAGCTCCCTCGCACCCCACGGCTCCAGCTCGCAATCCTTACCTGCATGGACTCCCGCATCGACCCCGATCGCATCCTCGGCCTGCAGGAAGGCGACGCGCATGTCATTCGTAACGCCGGCGGCCGTGCCAGCGACGACGCCATCCGCTCGCTGGTCCTCTCCTACCGCCTGCTCGGCACCCGCTACTTCCTCGTCATCCACCACACGGACTGCGGCATGACCAAGATCACCAACGATCAGATGCGTGACGAGCTCCTGAGCGACCTCGGCGCGGACGTGTCACACATCGACTTCCTGCCGATCACCGATCCAGACGAGACGGTACGCGCAGATGTCGAGACGATCCGCAACTCACCGATGATCCGCGCGGACATCCGTATCCACGGCTTCGTCTACGACGTCACCACCGGGCGTTTGCGCCAGGTGGTCTAACGCCACTCAGCCCGATCTCAGCAGCGCCGCCCAGATCATTGCCGAA
>JBDHWD010000140.1:0-6973 GCA_039810005.1 Thermomicrobiales bacterium
GGAGCAGAGCGGGAACAGCGCGTACACTTGGGGCGTTGCAGGCTGAGGACGATGTAGTCAGTACTGTGGTCAGAGGTGAGGCAGGATGGCAACACAGCAGGTTGTCCGCGACGTGACAGACGCGGACTTTCAGTCGGCAGTCATTGAGCAGTCACGCACCAAGCCGGTCGTTGTGGATTTCTGGGCACCGTGGTGCGGCCCGTGCCGGATTCTTGGCCCGGTGATCGAGCGGGTCGCCGAGCAGTTCGCCGATTCAGTCGTCGTTGCCAAGCTGAACGTCGACGAGAACCCGGCGGCGTCGACGCAGTACCGCGTGCAGGGCATTCCGGCAGTGAAGGCGTTCCGTGATGGTCGTGTCGTTTCGGAGTTCACTGGCGCACTGCCGGAGCCGAACGTCCGCCAGTTCTTCGAAGCACTGCTGCCATCGGCGACCGACCAGGCGATCAGTGCCGCCGAGGCGCTGCTGGCTGCTGGGGATGAGACCGGCGCAGAGCAGGCCTTTCGGGACGTGCTGGCGCAACAGGCCGACAACCGTGGCGCGGTGCTTGGTTTGGCGTCGTTGCTGGCAAAGCGTGCAGCCTACGATGAAGCAATGTCGCTGCTGGACCGGCTGCCGCCGGACCGTCAGGTGAAGGTGCTACGACACCGGATCTTCCTTGAGCGCTATGCGAGCAAGCATCAGAACGAGGATCTGGCCGGCGAGGCTGCGGCCGCGCCGAACGATCCGCGCGCGCATTATCGCTATGGCCTGTTGCTGGCGTCACAAGAACGCTATGAGGAGGCGCTCGAAGAGCTGCTGGCATCCGTCAGGCTGAATCGAAGCTGGGAGGATGGCGCGGCCCGTAAGGGCATGCTCGCCATCTTCGAGCTGCTGGGCATGGACGCTCCGCTGACGCGCGAATATCAGCGCAAGCTGGAGAACGTGCTGTTCTAGACGCGCATTTGGCGCGCTGGTTGTGACGATCGATGGTGAAACGGAGTACCAGGGTATGCAATCCCGTGACGAGATCAGGCTGACGACGCTGGCGTCCTGCGCCGGCTGAGCGGCCAAGCTCGCGCCAGGGGCCCTGGCGCAAGTACTGCAACCGCTGTCGATCGTTGCGACCGATCCCAACCTGCTGGTTGGTTTGCAGACGAGCGACGACGCGGCGGTCTATAAGCTGTCCGACGAGCAGGCAATCGTCCAGACGGTGGACTTCTTCCCACCGGTTGTTGACGATCCCTATCTGTACGGCGCGATTGCTGCGGCAAACTCGATGAGCGACGTCTTCGCCATGGGTGGCGATGTGCTGCTCGGCTTGAACATCGCTGCCTTCCCGGACAACCTGCCGCTCGACATCCTGACCCGCATCTTCGAAGGCGGCGCGGCGAAGGCGGCCGAGGCGGGTCTGATCATCGCCGGCGGCCATACCGTCGTCGATGATGAGCCGAAGTACGGCATCGTCGTGACCGGCACGATCCATCCGGACCGCATCCTGACCAAGGCCGGGGCGCAACCGGGTGATGTGCTGTTCCTGACCAAGCCGCTCGGCACCGGCGTCATCACGACCGCGATTAAGCAGGAGGCGGCAGACGATGCCGACGCCGAGGCTGCCATCGCCAGCATGCTGACGCTCAACAAGGCGTCGTCGCGCATCATCCGCGAGAGTGGCGCGAACGCCTGCACCGACATCACTGGCTACGGCCTGGCTGGCCACCTGACCGAGGTCGCGATCAAGAGTGGGGCCGGTGCCGAAATTGACGCTGCCGCGCTGCCCTGGCTACCGGGCGCACTGCGCTACGCCGCCGATGGTCGCTTCCCCGGTGGCGCGGATCGCAATCGCAGCTACTACGAGCCGCTGCCGGAGTGCGGCGTCACGCACGATCCGGCCGTCGATGCCGACATCGTCCGGCTGCTCTACAGCCCGGAGACGTCCGGCGGACTGCTCGTGTCCATCGCCGAGTCTGACGCTGATGCTCTCCGCGCGAGCTTCGCCGAAGCCGGTCTGTCGATCTGGGAGATCGGCCGGGTAACCTCCGGCTCCGGCATCACCGTCCGGTAGGTCGCGGCGTGAAGGCAAGTATCGATGAAGCACGGGCGAGCCATTGGCCGCCCGTGCTTTATTCTGTATGCATGACGATGACAGCCTTTCCACATGTTCTCACACCACAGATGACCGCCCGCAGGCGGCGGACAGCGCCAGCGCTGTCCCTGCGAAGTTTGGTCTCCTCGCGTCGCATGGGAGACGTCCGCCAAACGGAACCCACCACGCCAGACACAGGACACCCCCCTCTCCCGTGGGGAGAGGGGGGCCGGGGGGGTGAGGTCCCATGACCTCCTACCGCGACCGCATGGCCGCCCTCGGGATCGAGCCGAGCAAGGCGCTGGGGCAGAACTTCCTGCACGATCGTGGCATCGTGCGTCGGATCGCTGAAGCGGCGGGGATCGAGCCGGGCGAGACGGTCCTGGAGATCGGGCCGGGGCTGGGGATCCTCACTGAGGAGCTGGCCGCGCGTGCCGAGCGTGTCGTGGCGATCGAGCTGGATCGGCGGCTCGCTGCGCATTTGCCCGACGTGATGCCGTCCAATGTTGAGATCGTCGAGGGCGATGCGCTGGAGATCGATCCGGTCGCGCTCGTCGGCCCGCGCTATGCGGTCGTCGCGAATCTGCCCTATTCGGTTGGAACGGCGATCGTGCGCAGGCTGCAGGAGGCCAACCCGCCGCCGCGTGCGCTGACGATCATGGTGCAGCGCGAGGTGGCTGAGCGGATGGCTGCCGCTCCGCCGGAGATGAGCCTGCTGGCTGTCGCAGTTCAGTTCTATGGCGCACCACGCATTCTCTTCCGCATCGGCGGCGGCGCGTTCATCCCACCGCCACGGGTCGAGTCCTCGGTGATACGGATCGAGACACGCGATCTACTGCTGCCGCGCGACGAGCACGCTGGGTTCTTCCGCGTCGTCCAGGCTGGGTTCGCGCAGCGGCGCAAGCAGCTGGTGAATACGCTGTCGAGTGGGCTGGGCGTTGGTCGCGAGGTGGTTGAGACGGCGCTGGCCCAGGCGGGCGTGCGACCAACGGAACGAGCCGAGCGGCTCAGTGTGGCCGAATGGGTCGCGGTCTATCGCGCGTTGGGTGCGGCTGGAGCCGTGGCGTGAACGCATTGCGACTGTCGGCGCGCGCTCCGGCGAAGGTCAATCTCGGCCTGGAGGTCATTGGGCGGCGGCCGGACGGTTATCACGAGGTCGTGACCGTGCTGCAGGCGATCAGCCTGGCCGACCGCTTCGTCTGGCAGGAGACGGGGCAACCGTTCCGATACCATGGACCGCAGGGCGTGCCGCCAGAGTCTGATCTCGTCGCGCGCGCATTGGCACTCGCGTCGGACCGGGAGCGCTGGACCGGCGAGCTGCGAGTGAGGAAGTGGGTACCAGCAGCGGCCGGGCTTGGCGGCGGATCGTCAGACGCGGCTCTCGCGCTGCGCCTGGCTCTGCCGGATGCCGACGACGCGACACTGGCATCGCACGCGGCGCGGCTGGGCAGCGATGTGCCGTTCTTCCTTGGCCCGACGGGCAGGGCGCTGGCAACCGGAACGGGAACGACGCTGGAGCCGTTGCCTGATATGGACGGCTGGTTCGTGCTGGTCACGCCGGACCTTCAGATCGATGGCAAGACGGTGGCGCTATATCGGGGGCTGCAGCCCGAAGATTTCACTGATGGATTGCTGACGCGGTCACTGTCCGCCAGGATGTCTGAAGGCAATTGCTGGCCGGGGGAAATACCAAACGCATTCTTGCGACAGCTCCTCGGTATCCATGAGGTACGGTACGCTTACGATTGTCTTTGGCAGGCGGGAGCGAACTGCGTGACGGCCAGTGGGGCTGGGCCTACGCTTTACGCTTTCGTAGTAACGTGGGCCGAAGCAAAGGCGATCGCGCGGCGGATGCCGCCGGACGCTGGCGCGACCCGCGTGGCGCGCTCTATTGGCGCGCCGGACATCGATGCTGCAACACGGATAGCGCGGGCGCTGCGTGGCAGGCGTGACTAACCGCCGGAGGTCGGCTGGTGGAGCAACAGCAGACGGTGCTGAACGGGCGGTACCGCCTCGGCGATGTCCTCGGAGAAGGGGGCATGGCCGTCGTCTACCGTGCGCAGGATCTGCTGCTGCATCGCGCTGTAGCCGTCAAGGTTCTGCGCCGCCAGTACGCCAGTGACGCCAACTTCCTGCACCGCTTCGAGCGCGAGGCGCAGGCCGCCGCTGGCTTCTCACATCCGAACATCGTCAATGTCTACGACGTCGGCACCGATGGCGACCGCCACTACATTGTTATGGAATACATCCGCGGTCCGAGCCTGAAGGACCTGATCCGCCGCCAGGGGCCGTTCTCGGTTGAGGGCGCCGTCTTTGTCATCGGGCAAGTCGCATCGGCGCTGGATTACGCGCATCAGCGCCAGCTCGTTCACCGCGACATCAAGCCGCAGAACATCCTCGTCGACCGCGACGGCAACGCGAAGGTCGTCGATTTCGGCATTGCCAAAGGCGCGCAGGACGTCAACCTGACCGAGGCCGGCACCGGTATGGGCACCGTCCACTACGTGTCGCCGGAACAGGCGCGCGGGGAGCCGGCCACGCCCGCGTCGGATCTGTACTCGACCGGCGTCGTCCTGTTCGAGATGCTGACCAAGCGGCTGCCGTTCGAGGCGGATACGCCGGTTGGTGTCGCGATGCAGCACGTCAACACCCCGCCGCCGCCACCATCGACGCACAACCCGGCCATCCCGCCGGCCGTCGATGCAATCGTGCTGAAGGCGCTGGCCAAGGATCCGGCTGATCGCTATCCGTCGGGGAACGCGCTGGCTGCGGCACTGCGCCACTGGAACCTGCCGGCCCGGACTGCCGTGCCGCGCGTTGAGCAGACGCGGGCAGTGCCGCATACGCAAACGCCGCCACCACCGGTCGCCCGCCAGGCGCGCCCGGCACCGGCGCCGCCGGTCGTGCGTGGCAGTGGGGCGGTGCGCCAGCAGACTGGCCAGATGACGACGCGACCGGCGGCGCGTCGGGATGTTCGCGCCTATCGCAGCTATCCTGCGCCGGAGACGCGCGCGAACCGCGATGATGTCGGCTGTGTCACCTGGCTGATCGGCTCGGCGATCCTGCTGACGATCGTCGGTCTGATCATGCTGGCCTTCAGGGTCGGTCCTGGTATCTTCGCTGCCGACCTGCCGGCCACGCCAACGGCGCAGACGCAGAACGCGGTTGTGCTGCCGACCTCAACGCCAACCCAGCCACCCTCGACCGCACCGACCGTAACGCTGCCGGGCGTTGTCGCGACCCAACCGCCAGCGGCGACATCGACGCCATCGCCGACTGCGACAACGGCCGACCAGGCGGCAGTCCAGGAAGTACCGTCGCTGGTCGGCATGGATCAGGCAGATGCGGCCGCGACGATCAGCGAGTACTGGACGCTGATTGTCACCGAACAGGCCGATTCCAGCGTGCCGACTGGCCAGGTGATGAGCCAGCAGCCGGTGGCCGGGACGATGCATCCGGTTGGCGATGTTGTGACGGTTGTCGTGAGCAGCGGCGTGGCGACCGTAGTGATTCCCGACGTAAGCGGCATGACAGCCGATGCAGCGACAACGCAGCTCCAGGCGCTCGGGTTCACCGTTGTCCGGGTAGACGAGCCGAGCGATGCGGTCAATCCGGGGCGCGTTATCCGCACCGAGCCGTCCGGCTCAGCCGCGTCGGGTGCGACGATCACGATAGTTGTTCGCCCTGATGAGGGCGCGGTCGTCCCCTATGTCTACGGTGTCGATTATCAGGAGGGCGTCGCGCAGATGGAGGAGGCGGGCCTCGTCGTGACGAGTGTCGTGCCCCTGACCTGCAATCGCGTCCACCAGCTCGTCGATCCGGCCTTTGACTGCGATAGCTTCCCGGTTGGCGGCATCCTGACCAGCACGCTGGCCTGGGGCGCGAGCGTGTCGGTCGGCTCGCCGGTCGACCTGACCTATTACAGCCCGACCCAATGAGTGCGCCCGGCCGCGCGACTCGGCGCACGGCCATCTGGCGCGATCGCCGCATGCTCGTCATCATCGTCGTCGTTACGGCGCTGGTTGTTGCCGCAGGCGTTCCGGCCGTTCTCTGGCTGACAAAGCCACATCAGGCGCAACTGGTAGTGACCAACACCGGCGGTCTGCCAACGGCGATGATCGAGGAGCCGGACCGGCGCATCCTCATTCTCAACACCGAGGACCGTGAGGAAGCGCTCGCAATCGTCAGCCGCCTGTCGATGGCGCTGAGTAGCCGTCTGGATGTTGTTATCGCACCGGCGAACGATGAGATCGCGCTGGCGCTACTCGCAATCGTTGACGAGGTGCAGCCTGCGACAGTGATCGTCGCCGGAGCGCCGGGAGCCGCACCCGCCTGGACGAGTATCGAGCAATCTGCCCGACGACTGGGCATCGATGTGCGTTACACCGGCGACCTCCTGACGATCGATGATGGCCAGTTGCAGGTATCGGTCCTCGGCACGCGCGACGAGGCGCAGGCGGCCGCCGTCGTCGTCCGGCGACGCGCGATGAGCGTTGTCATTGCGCTGACGTCCGGACGTATACCGGCAGCGGGACAGATGCTGGTGACAGCGAACCCGAATGATGCGCCGCACACGGACCTGATCGTCACGACCGATGACACCGCTGGGCGGCAGACGCAGCAGCTGGAGGTCGTCGTCGAGCGGGGTGACACTGTGCGGGTTGAGCTGGAGCCGGCATCAATACAGGTGTTTGGCGGAACGCGTCGGATGGGCAATGACTGACCATCGTGTCTGGGCGCTCCCGTATACTGCGCTGTATGAATGCGGATAGCACCCGAACGACCATTGTCTGGTCGGAAGCGTATCTGGATCACGAGACCGAATCACACCCCGAGTCGCCGGACCGCTGGGTGGCGATCGACCGTGCGCTGCGCGCAGCCGGCCTGTTCGACGTCCTGCCGCTGTTGAC
>JBDHWD010000141.1:0-6966 GCA_039810005.1 Thermomicrobiales bacterium
TCGAAATGGAATCGCGAGCCGACAGGCTATCGGCGATGGCGGCGGCAATTGCCGACGCGCTGCGTGAAGGCCACAAGCTCCTCGTCGCTGGGAACGGCGGCAGCGCATCCGAGTCACAGCACGTCGCTGCCGAGCTGGTAGGCCGGTTTCTGCGCGAACGCCGTCCGCTCGCGGCGATTGCGCTGACCACCGACTCGTCCATTCTCACCGCCCTGGGAAACGATTATTCGTTCGACGACGTATTCGCCAGACAGGTCGAGGGGCTCGGCAAGCCCGGCGATGTCCTGCTGCTCTATTCGACGAGCGGCACGTCGGCCAATATCGTATGCGCTGCCCGAGCCGCTCACCGATCAGGCTTGCACGTTCTGGCTGTCACTGGTGATGCGCCCAGTCCGCTCGCGAATGCCGCCGACCTGACCTACCGCGTTCCGGCAACCGAGACGCCGCTCGTTCAGGAGCTGCAGATGATCGTGACCCACGTCCTTTGCGAGGTCGTAGAGTCTTGCGTCTGCGGCGAGCAGGACGGAGCGATGTCATGACCCGGCGTGCTGTCTTTCTCGATCGCGACGGGACTCTCGTCCACGCGCGGCACTATCCATCCCGGACGGAGGAGCTCATCCTCTACGACGGCATCGGTGAGCCGCTGCGCCGCCTGCAATACGCCGGGTTCCGGCTCATTGTCGTAACCAACCAGTCCGGTATCGCACGAGGTCTGTTTACGGAAGACGACCTGGCGACGATGCATGCTGACCTCGCCGCCCGTCTGTCGGCAGAGGACGTTCACGTTGACGGCTTCTTCTACTGCCCACATCACCCCGACGGCATCGTTACCGAATTCGCGCGCGCCTGCGACTGCCGCAAGCCGGCACCCGGAATGATTCTGCGCGCCGCCCGTGAGTTCGACATCGCCACGCGCGGCTCGTGGATGGTCGGTGACATCCTGGCCGACATTGAGGCCGGCAATCGCGCCGGATGCCGCACGGTCCTCGTCGATCTCGATACGGAGTCGCTGCCGACTACGCCGGATGAGACTCCCGAACACGTCGCACGCAACTCCGTTGACGCGCTGACGCTCATCGCGGAAATCGAGGGCCTGCGTCCACGTGCGACGACGCCATATTGGCCGCAACGCTGGGATGTCAAACCACCAGTGTCGGGAGAAGTGCATGCGATCCGAAAGTGACATCGTCCGCGCATTTCGCGGGGTCCGCGCGCTTTGCCTCGGCGACGCTATGCTCGATAGCTACCTTGATGGCACGGCCGCGCGACTCTGCAGTGAGGGACCGGTTCCCGTCGTGCAGGTCGGCGACGAGACGCACGCGCCCGGTGGTGCAGCCAACGCTGCCGCCAACCTTCGCGCACTCGGCGCAGATGTGCGCTTCATCGGGATCGTCGGGCCCGATGCGCCCGGCTCGCGCTTGCGCTCGATGCTGCGCCAACTGCGATTGGACGAAGGTTGGCTGGTCGAAGACCCCTCCGCGAGGACGCTACATAAGCGCCGCATCCGCGCGGACGGGCAATACGTCGCGCGACTCGACGACGGCGATACGTCGCGATTGACGCCAGCCTCCGCGAGCACTCTCAGTCAGCGCGTTGATGAGGCGCTCGCCTGGTGCGACGTGATCGTCGTGTCAGACTATGGCTACGGCGTAGCGGAAGCTGCAATCTCACGGCTGGCTAGCCATGGCTCCACGCCGCTGATCGTCGACTCCAAGCGGTTGCTGAACTTCGCCCAGACTTGCGCCACCATCGTGACACCGAATCATGCCGAAGCACGCATCGCCGCGAGCGCCGCTGGCATGACGACAGTTGAGAGCAGCCGTGTCGCTACGGCAACGTCCGACGCACGCACGTTGCTAATGCTGCTCGACTGCCAGCATGTCGCGGTCACGATGGCGGGGGACGGAGCGCTGCTTGCCAGCCGCGACGGAGAAATGACCCATGTACCGGCGCACGCAGCCCATAATGCAGCCGACGTCGGCGCAGGAGACTCATTTGCCTCCGCCCTGTCCCTGGCCCTTGCCACCGGCGCAGACGCGCATACAGCCGTCAGGCTCGCTGTTGAGGCCGGCTGGTTGGCCGTCAGCCAGCCAGGCACAGCGGTCGTTGAGCATCAGCAACTGCTGCAACGCGCGAGCCTCCTCGGTCTCCGAGCGACGACCAAGACGAAGACTCTGGCGCTCGCTGAATTCACGGAGCGGCTGGAACGGGCTCGGCTGGGCGGCAAGACCGTCGTGTTCACCAACGGTGTTTTCGACATATTGCATGCCGGCCACATCCAGCTCCTGCGTGAGGCGAAAGCGCTCGGCGACATCCTGGTCGTTGGGGTCAACAGCGATCGCAGCGCGGCGCAGCTGAAGCAGCGCGGACGCCCGATTAACCCCGCTGCCGATCGCATCGCGCTGGTTCAGGCTCTCGAGTCGGTCGATTACACGCTGCTGTTTGAAGAGGACACGCCGGCTGAGATCATCCGGCGACTGCGGCCGAACCTGCATGTCAAAGGCGGCGATTACGACGATGTGAGCCTGCCTGAGCAGGAGGCAGTCGACAGCGTCGGCGGCAGAGTCGTGATCCTGCCGCTGGCCGGTGGCCATTCCACGACTGCATTGATCGACCGCATCGGCGCGCTGGCGCTGCATCAGACCATCGAGGCGTTCGATGATTAATGAGCACTGGCGGAATGTCCGCAAGGTTCTCGCAGTGCGCCTTGATAACCTCGGCGACGTGCTGGTCACAACGCCGGCGATCCACGCGATCCGCGAGGCACTCCCGGACGCCCAGCTGACGCTCCTCGCCAGCCCGGTTGGCGCGCAGGCGGGAAAGCTCAACAATGACATCGACACCGTCATCACCTACCGCTCTCCGTGGATGGACCCGTGGCACAAACTGGCACAGGATCCCGAGCGCGAGCAGGCAATGATCGAGCGTCTTGCGCGCGAGCAGTTTGACGCGGCCATCATCTTCACCTCGTTTCGCCAGAGCTCTTTGCCGGCAGCCTACCTCTGTTATCTGGCGGGAATTCCGCTGCGCGCCGCCGCGTCGATCGACGGACCCGGCTCGCTGCTGACCACGCGACACAAGCACCCGGAGCGCATGATGCACGAGGTTGAGCGGGGGCTCGATCTTGTCGGAGCACTCGGTATGGGAACTGTCGACCGCGACCTTGTGCTCGATCTACCTGCATCCGCATTTGACGATGCCAACGCATTTATCGAGCGAAGCAGCATCACCGGAAAGCGCCCACTCGTCGTCGTCCATCCCGGCTGCTCGATGCCCGCGCGCACGTACCCAGCCGAGATGTTCGCTGATGTCGTCGCACTGCTCATCCATGAGACGCAGGCAACGGTCGTGCTGACCGGTGTCGAGTCGGAGATTCCGCTTGTCGAGTACGTCCGTGAGCGCGTCCCGCTCCCGCAGCGAGAGCGTGTCACCTTCGGTGCAGGCACCCTGTCATTCGGCGGCTTCTCCGCGCTCGTCGCGCTCGCCGATCTCGTCATTACCAACAACACCGGCCCGATGCACGTCGCGGCGGCCACGAAGACTCCGGTCGTCGCGCTCTTTGCGCTGACGAACCCTCCCGAGCAATGGGGGCCGTGGCAGGTTGCGCATCGGCAGCTCTTCCATGACGTGCCTTGCCGGATCTGCTACAGCCGCGTTTGCCCGTATCAGCAGGAGTGCCTGACGCTGGTTACGCCCGAAATCGTCGTCGATTCCGCACAGCAACTGCTGGCCGAGTCGAAAGCAGCTGCACCGTCCCTGTCGCTGGAGGTAATCCGATGAGCGCGTGGCAGACGGCGAGCAACATTCTGGCAGTGCGCCTGGACAATATCGGCGATGTCATCCTCCTCAGCCCTGCCCTCCGCGCGATCAAGCTCGCGCGACCAGAGGCGCGACTCACCCTGCTGGCCAGCCGGGCCGGCGCGACTGCTGCCCCGCTGCTGCCGTGGGTGGACGATGTCATCGTCTGGCGCGCCGTCTGGCAGGATCTCGGACATCTGGCGTTTGAACCAGCGCGGGAGATGAAGCTCATCGAGCTGCTCCGCGAGCGCCGTTTCGACGCTGCGTTTCACTTCACCTCGTTTTCGCAAACGCCGCATGTGGCCGGATACGTGAGTTACCTGGCGGGTATCCCGCTCCGAGCTGGATCGTCAAAGGAATTCGGCGGTGCGGTGCTGACCCACGAGCTGCGCTGCCACGACGACGCAATACATCAGGCCGAGCGCAACCTCCAGCTTGTCGAGACAGTCGGCTACCCGGTCAGCGACCGCAGCTTGACGGTTGAGATTCCAGAACACGCGCGTGCTTCTGCGCGCTCCATCCTCGGCCTGGCCGGAGTCGATCTCAGTCGGCCATACATCATCGTCCATCCTGGAGCGAGTGCTGCCGCGCGGCGCTATCCAGCCGATCGGTTTGCGGAGATCGTGGCACTGCTGGCCGCGGGCGGCATTCAGGTTCTCGTGACAGGCTCAGAGCGCGAGAGTGAGCTGGTCTGGGCCGTGTCAGAGTCCACAGACGCTGCGACGCCTCTGGTTGGCCAAACAACGTTGCCCGAGTACGCGGCAACCGTCGCGGACGCAGCAGCCGTCGTCTGCAACGATTCGCTGCCGCTACACCTGGCCGACGCTGTCGGTACGCCGGTTGTCGCGCTCTTTGCCGGCACAGACCTCGAATCACAATGGCAACCGCGATCGACGCCTGCGACCCTGCTGCGCCGCCCGACGGCATGCGCGCCATGCTACCGATTCGAGTGCCCAATCGGGCAGCCTTGCCTCGATATCGAGCCGCGTACTGTCGTCGATGCTGTCATGCGCCTGCTCTCCGAGCCGAGTACGCGGCGACGAGAGGCGGCACAACGATGACACGACCTGTCGAGTCGCTGGCCAGCAGGCCCGAACGCCCGATCGAACGCATCGCGATTATCCGAGCGCTGCACCTCGGCGACATGCTGCTTGCCGTACCGGCGTTCCGTGCAATCCGGCACGGATTCCCTAATGCGCAGATCACTCTAATTAGTCTGCCGTGGGCGAGAGCGTTCGCCGAGCGGTATGACAGCTACATCGATAGATTCGCTGAATTCGGTGGCTTCCCCGGTATCGACGAGATGGACTTTGAGCCACATGCTTCGGCTCGCTTTCTGAACGAGCAACGCGCCGAGAAATACGACCTGGTCGTACAGATGCACGGCTCGGGTCGCACGAGCAACCCGCTGGCGCTGGCGCTGGGCGGCGTGCTCACCATCGGCTACCACGAACCTGGCACTGACCCACACCTTGATGTCAGCTCACCTTATCCGACGACGGCCCACGAGATCGATCGCAACCTCGGATTGGCGGCAATGCTGGGCTGTCCGGCAGAGGACCGCCACCTGGAGTTCCCGCTCCGATCTGCTGACATCTCGGAGGCGCAGAAGATCCTCAACGACCTCGCGATAGGCGACCGACCAATCATCGGCGTACATCCGGGCGCGAAATACCTGTCACGGCGCTGGATGCCGGAGCGCTTCGCAGCCGTCGCCGCAGCGATGGCGGAAGAAATGAGCGCTGCCGTCGTCGTTACCGGCACCGACGGGGAGCGCGAGCTGGCAGCAGACATCGCCGGTCGCGTCGGCGCGGATGCGTTCCTCATCGCCGGCGCGACAACGCTCGGCGGGCTGGCTGCGCTGATCGACCGGATGGCGCTGTTCATCTCGAATGACACCGGCCCGGCGCATATCGCCTGCGCCCTCGGCACTCCAAGCGTCACGATTTTTGGACCAGCCGATATTCGACGCTGGGCCCCAGAGCAGAACGAGCTCCACGCCGTCGTCCACAAGCCGGTTCTCTGCTCGCCATGTGGCTATTCGACCTGCCCGATCGACCATCGCTGCTTGCGTTCTATCGGCGTCGCGGACGTCCTCCAGGCCGCGCATCGGGTGCTGAACCGAGAGGCGGAAACATGCGTCGCCTGAGCATCCTGATCTGGCACATCCACGGCAGCTACCTCAACACGCTATCGCGTATCGACCACACCTGGTACGTGCCGACCAAGCCCGACAAACCGGAGGGCTACGGGGGACGTGGCCCCACATTCGACCTGCCGCCGAACGTCGTCGAGGTACCGGCTGAGTCGGTGCGCGATCTGGCCCTGGATCTCGTCATTCACCAGACGCCAAAGAACTATTGCGAGGATCAGTACGAGATCCTGAGCGACGAACAGCGACGGCTGCCGAGGATTTATCTGGAGCACAACACGCCGCGGCCGGACCCTGTCGCGACGCGCCATGTCGTTGATGATCCGCAGATCATGCTGGTCCATGTCACCCATTACAACCGACTGATGTGGGACAACGGGCGAATCCCGACGCGGGTAGTCAAGCACGCCGTTGCCATCGACTCGCGTGTCCACTACAGCGGTGACATCGCGCGCGGCGTTGCCGTCGTCAATGGCATCCAGAAGCGGCCGCGCATCGCCGGACTCGACATACTGCAAGCGCTCCAGCGTGACCTGCCGATCGACCTCGCCGGAATGATGACCGAGGAGCTAGGCGGGCTGGGCGACATTCCATATCGTGACCTTCACGGACGCATGGCGCACTATCGGTTGCTCGTCTCGCCAATCCGCTACACAAGCCTGCCGCTGGCCGTCATTGAGGCGATGACGATCGGTATGCCGGTGGTCGCGCTGGCGACGACAGAGCTGCCGACAGCCATCGAGAACGGCGTCAGCGGCTTCGTTTCCTGTGACATTGACGAGCTCGTAGCGTCAATCCGGGCGCTCCTGGCTGATCCATGCCTGGCACGGAGCATCGGTGCGCGCGCCCGCGATGTGGCACACGAGCGCTTCGGACTGGAGCGCTTCGCCCGCGACTGGAACGCGATCTTCGCTGAGGTGACCGGCGCATCGGCCCGTGAGATGCGTGCAGCGCCGCTGCGCTATGAGAATGGACGATGGGTATGAGCAGGGGTCGCGTCGCATTCATCAGCGAGC
>JBDHWD010000142.1:0-6813 GCA_039810005.1 Thermomicrobiales bacterium
GTGACCGCTTCTCCGCTGTGATTATCTTGCTGAGGTCGTCAGCGCCCGGCGCACCTACCCGGCGGTCGGCCCGGCGTTGCGGATGTCCTCGTCGACATCATCGCCGTACTTCTCAAAGTTCTTCCTGAATCGCTCCGCCAGATTGAGCGCCTGCTTGCGATAGGCTTCGGGGTCATTCCAGGTGTTGCTTGGTGTCAACACCTCGGTCGGAACGCCAGGTACCTCTTCCGGGACCTCGACGCCGAAGATCGGATCGGTCCGATACGAGACGTTGGCAAGGTCGCCGTTCAGGGCGGCGTTCACCAGCGCGCGCGTGTGCGCGATCGAGATGCGGTGACCGACACCGTAGGGGCCACCCGTCCAGCCGGTATTCACCAACCAGACACTCGGCTTGTGCTGATTGATCTTCTCGCGCAGCAGCCGCCCGTACGTGCCCGGAGTCTGGGTGATGAACGGAGCGCCGAAGCAGGTCGAGAAGGTCGCCTCCGGCTCAGTCAGACCGCGCTCGGTACCGGCCACCTTCGCGGTATAGCCGGACAGAAAGTAGTACGACGCCTGATCCGGCGTCAGTCGCGAGATCGGTGGCAGCACGCCGAAGGCGTCGGCCGTAAGGAACAGGATATTGCGCGGCTGCCCGCCCGTGCCGTCCTCGGACGCACCCGGAATCACGTTCAGCTGGTAGACGGCGCGAGTGTTCTCGGTTAGCGACGAGTCCGTGTAGTCAATCTCGCGTGTGTCCTCATCGAGAACGACATTCTCAAGGAGCGTCCCGAATAGCCGGGTCGCGCGGTAGATGTCCGGCTCCGCCTCTGCCGACAGGTTGATGACCTTCGCGTAACAGCCGCCCTCGAAGTTGAAGACGCCGTTGTCGCTCCAGCCGTGCTCGTCGTCACCGATCAGCGTGCGGCTCGGGTCAGACGACAGCGTCGTTTTGCCGGTGCCGGAGAGGCCAAAGAACAGGGCCACACCGCCGCTCTCGCCGATGTTTGCCGAGCAGTGCATCGGCATGACGTCCTTCTGCGGCAAAAGATGGTTCATGATCGAGAAGATCGACTTCTTGATCTCGCCGCCATACTCGGTGCCGCCGATGAGGATCAGCCCTTTGGAGAAGCTGACCAGAATGAACGTCTTTGAGCGCGTGCCGTCACGCTCCGGGACGGCCTCCATGCCCGGCGCGTGCAGCACGGTGAACTGCGGCACGTGGTCGGCAAGTGTCTCTCGCGGTGGGCGGATGAACATTGTCCGCGCAAAGAGCGATTGCCAGGCCCGATGACCGACGACGCGCAGCGGCATGCGATAGGCCGGGTCAGCGCCGACATCGAGATCCTGGACGAAGAGCTCGTCCTGATTGCTCAGAAATTCTGCGACCCGCTCGTGCATGGCATCGAACGCGTCGGCATCAAATGGCTGATTGACTGCGCCCCAGTCAACGAGAGCCTCGCTCTCCGGCTCTCGCACAATGAATTTGTCCTTTGGTGATCGACCGGTGTATTCGCCAGTCGCCACCGAGAGCGCTCCATGGCTGGATAGGATCCCCTCACCTCGTCGGATCGCCGCCTCGTACAGCAGCGGTGCTGTCAGGTTCCAGTGGACGACCCCCTTCGGCCGCACACCGTGGTGGTCCAAGCCGTGCCTACTCGCAGTCTTCTCGGTGGTTTCGACCATTTCCTCGCCTCCCGTTACGCGCGCTCAGGCCCTGTGCCTGATTGCCGCACATCCTCGATTCCGGTCTGACTCTCCAGTGGTGACTCGCGAACGCCCGAACCAGACACTCTCATACTCAATCATACTGCCACCCCTGCGCCTTGGCGGCACTCCATTGCACGTCCGGGTCGAGTGGCCAGATTGGCCGCCGCACTCGCCGGAAAGTCAGCCGCGAAAGATCCGATCCAGTGATACCCGGCCCTTCGACCAGAATCACATGCGCCGCGATCGGCTCGTAAGCGGCCCGGAAGTGTCCCTTGCCCTTCAGCGCAATCACCCGGCGCTCGGTCGGCTCAATGCCCTGCGACCTGAACACGTTGAGGTCGATCGGCGTCTCGGCATAGGTCGTCAGCAGAATGTCGATACCGTTTGTCCGCACTACAGCGGTCGGGCCGAGGTTGACCTCGACTCCGGCGTGCATTGGACCAGCGTTCACGTAGCGGCCGGTACTCAGACTGCGTACCTCTGCGGTTATCGCAAGAGGCGCGCCGTGCAGATGATCCGTATGACCGCCGATCTCCAGGTCAATCGTCGCCCCAGGTCCGGCTGCCATGCAGCGCTGCACAGCATCCGGGTCGCGCACCGACGCAACGCAGGCATTGCCGATGCCCTGATTGAGCAGAAAGCGCACCAGCTCGGCCGAATCGCCGGGGCCGCCGGTCCACGGGTTGTCGGCGATATCGACGAGGACGATCGGCCCATCGGCCGTGGATTGCAGGATCTCCGCAGCATCTTCCCAGGAGGTCACGCCACCGAGGAACTGACCGCGACGCTCCCAGGCTGCGCCGGCGACGTCCTCGGCGATCTCGCGCGCCAGACGCGCGTCGCCATCGGTCGTGACGAGCACACTGAAGCCGGTGTCTTCGGTATCGGCTGGCGGGAAGCCGCCGGCAACGGTGATATTCAGGACGCCCCGGCGCTCCTCCAGCTCGTTGGCGCGCGCAATGATGTGGCGCATTGGGTCACGGTCGGTCGGCATGTTCTGCGACGTCGGCATCATCGGCGGCTTCAGCAGATACGAGACCGGTCGAATTTCGCCGCGACACAGCCGCATCAACAGGTCGAATGCCTCTCGTGCTCGCTCGCGCTGGTCGATGTGCGGATATGTGTCGTAGCCAACGAGGATGTCGGCGAGCTCAACCATGCGCGGACTGATGTTGGCGTGCAGATCCAGCGTGGCCACAATCGGGATGCTGTCGCCAACGGCCTCGCGCACGCGTTCGAGAATCCAGCCGTCGGCGTCTTCATTCGCGCGCGTCACCATCGCGCCGTGCAGCGCGAGCGCGATTCCGTGTGGTCGCGAGCAGGCAATCGCCTCGACAATACTGTCGACAAGTTCGGACAGCACCTCGTCATCGACCATACCCGACGGGGTCGCCCAGACTGCCAGCGCCGGCAGCAGGATGGCGCCATTGGCGTCCGCGCCGTCGATGAACCCGGCAAACGATGTCGCTGTGTCGCGCAGGGCCGCCGGGATCTCATTCCCGCGTCGCAGACCGGCCCGCTCGAACGCGGCCCGGTCAGTCGGCACAACGGAGAAGGTGTTCGTCTCATGCGACAGCTCGGCCGCGACGATGGTCAATGCGTCGGGCATGTGGCCTCCGGCGCGCCACGGCGGGCGGTGACACCAATGATCTCGCGTGCCTCGTCAGGCGTAGCCAGCGGGCGGCCCACTTCGGATGCCAGCCGGGCCAGACGCTCGACGAGCTGCGCGTTGCTGGTCGCGAGCTGCCGATAGCCGTAATAGATGTTGTCCTCCAGGCCGGTTCGAGCGTGGCCGCCCATCGCCAACGCCATGACGTTCATCGGCAGCTGGTGCTTGCCGATGGCGCAGACCGACCAGTTCGAGCCGGGCGGCAGTGAATCGACCAGATGCGTCAGCTCTCGCGCCGTCGCCGGCGCACCACCGCGCAGGCCGAGAACGAACTGGAACCAGTGGGGAGGCTGGAGCAAGCCGTCGTCGATGAGCTGTCGCGCATTTTCGACCATGCCGCTATCGAAGATCTCGATTTCGGGCGTGACGAGATGCTCGTTCATCTCGCGGGCGAGGTTGGTCAGGAACGACGGCGAGTTAATGAAGACGCCATCGCCGAAGTTTGTCGAGCCGCAGTCGAAGCTGGCGACCTCCGGAGCGTTGCGCACCGGCGCAGTGCGCTGCTCGTCGGTGACGATCCCGGCGCCGCCACCCGTCGACCAGTTCATGATCACGTCGGATCCGGCTGCGCGGACCAGGTCAGTCACCTTCTGGTAGCGCCAGGCATCGCATGACACCTGCCCGTTCTCGTCGCGAACATGGATATGCACGATTGCCGCGCCTGCGCGCCAGCAATCGACGGCCTGGGCGGCGATCTGTTCCTCGGTGATCGGCACGTACGGTGTCTGAGCGCGCGACGTTTTCGAACCGGTCGTCGCCGCTGAGATGATCAGCTTCTCCAACGATCGTCCCTTCAGATCAACGGCTGTGGAAGGCAGGGTCGAGGGCTGCGCAGATCATAAGCGGAGACGCGCAGGAACAAAAGCCCGGCCTGCATTTCCAACGCGGCTCGACCCAGGAAAATGGGCCACTACCAGCACTTGCACATATCCGCATATGATGATATAGTTCATCCAGGTTGATGAAGTACAAGGAGGTACAGCACATGAACCGTTTCAAGAAGCTGATTCGCTCGATCACGTCCGAGATTTCGGATAGCGATTTCGAGAACTACTACGGCATGCTGGTTCGCAATCAGGTCGAGGGTGGCCCGTCGGCTGCCGAGGCTCGTCGCGACTACAACGCCGTTCGCGAGGCGATGGTTCGCACCGGAATGTTCTAGTGCGCGAACGCGCGCGCAGCAGCCGGAAGAGCTGCAAACGCGGCTCGGGTTTGACAGGCCGAAACGGCGATTGCTATACTCGCCGCGGCCTTCCGGCGAAGCGTGGCGCATTCGTCTAGCGGCCTAGGACACCGCCCTCTCAAGGCGGAGATCACGGGTTCGAATCCCGTATGCGCTACAGTTGCGCGGCTCTTTTCAGAGCCGCGCTTTTGTTTTGTGCGGCGTCTGCCGTGACGTTCTGGAGCTGCCTGTGAACCACACCAACCTCGCGCATCAACTCGCTTCCGGCGACCTGCCCCTCGACGCCCTCCCCGATCTCGATGGCGGCGACTACTGCAGCGCCCACGCTATCGGCGACGAGCACCTCCTGCTCGTCGGCCGAACCACCGAAGCGAGCAATGCGCTGAGCCGCGCGGCGGCCATGTTGCCGGGATTGGAATCGCGAGTGACGCTCGCGATCCCCTCGTCTGAAGCATCCGGACTTCTGCCGGACGGTCGTCACTTCCTCGTCACGCGGCGCCTGACTGGCGTGCCGCTCTCGCGCGACCTGTTCAAGACACTATCTCCTCAGCAGCAGACTGCAGCAGCCGAGGCGCTGGCAACCTTCCTGTTTGAGATGCACGCGACGCCAGTCGCGCTGGCAGACGCGGCCGGCATACCCGTTGCCTGGTATCCATTCGCAGCGACCGAGGATGGCATGGCCGACGGGCCGTCTGCCCCGCATTACGCCAACGACCTGGCGAGGATCGCGCAGCATGAACTCATCCCGCAGGCTGCGATCGACAGGCTTTCCGCGTTGGTCGACGAGCAGCTGGCGCGCGAGCGGAAACGACAGGCTGAACCGGTCCTTCTGCATGGCGAAGTGTCGGCCGATCATGTCTTCGTCGATCCTGAATCGCTGAGCGTCACCGGCATCATCGACTTCCAGGGACTCGTGCTGGGCGATCCCGTGCGTGATCTGATGTACATGGCTGACGACTTCAGTCTACCGTTCGCTGAGCAGGTCGCCCGCGCTTACTCGCATCCACGCCTGGCCGATCCGCTGCCGACGCTCAGCTTCTACCGCGTCTGGCACATCGTCGTACGCATGCTCTGGGGCGCGGAACACGGCTACGCGGAACGCGCCGCGATGCTTGCCCGACAGCTCGAGACAGCGATCGAGACTGGTGTGCGTTGACGCGTTGCTGAGCCTCGGCGAACATACGGGCCGACATCGTTGGCAAGCGAGGAGAGGGCAGGATGCAGCACGAAGAGCTGAAGCAACGCGTACTCGACGAGATCGATCGCAACGCCGATCACCTGATCAGCGTCGGCGAGAGGATCTATCGCGACCCCGAGCTGGGTTTCAAGGAATTCAAGACCGCCAACATCGTGGCCGGCGAGTTCCAGCGGCTGGGCCTCGGCTACCACGAGGAGATCGCGATCACCGGCCTGAAGACCGTCGTCGCCGGCGGCTCGGCCGGACCGACCGTCGGCGTCATCGGTGAGCTGGACTCAGTCCTCGTTGCTGACCACGAGTTCGCCAATCCGGAAACCGGCGCGGCGCATTGCTGCGGACACAACGCGCAGATCACGACGATGCTTGGCGTGGCCAACGGGCTCATCAAGTCCGGCGTGCTCAGCGAGCTGGCCGGTAACGTCGCCTTCTTCGCCGTACCGGCCGAGGAGTACGTCGAGATCGACTATCGCGTCCAGCTTCGCCGCGAGGGCAAGACCGAGTTCCTCGGCGGCAAGAGCGAGATGATCCGGCTCGGAGCGTTCGACGACATCGACATGGCGATGATGGTCCACGGTGCCAGCAGCCAGAATATGGAAGCCATCGCCGGAGTCAGCGCCTCGAACAACGGCTTCATCGGCAAGCAGGCGCGCTTCGTCGGCAAAGCCGCTCACGCCGGCGGTGCGCCGCATCGCGGCATCAATGCCCTTTACGCCGCGGAGATCGCGCTGGCCTCGATCAACGCCCAGCGCGAGACGTTCCGTGACGAAGACACCGTCCGCATCCACCCGATCCTGACGCGCGGTGGTGACCTGGTCAACGTCATTCCGAACGACGTCCGCTTCGAGACGATGGTGCGCGGCAAGACGGCCGATGCCATCGAGGATGCCGGGCGCAAGGTCGATCGTGCGCTACGGGCAGGTGCCGTCGCGCTCGGCGCGCAGGTCGAGATCGCGACGCTGCCGGGCTATATGCCGCTGTTCAACGACCGCCAGATGGCTGATCTGTTCAAGGCGAACTTTTGCAACTTCTACGCTGACGACCAGTGGGAAGAGACCGGCCACAAGACCGGCTCGA
>JBDHWD010000143.1:0-6720 GCA_039810005.1 Thermomicrobiales bacterium
TCGGAGAGGCGGTACGGGAAGCCCGTGACCGAGATTTCACCGAGCGTCGGATGCTCGATTCGGCGCTCCAGCCCGACCTCCTGGACGTGCGGATCAGCGAACGTCTCATCGACGGAGTAGATCGGGCCACACGGAACGCCGGCAGCGTCGAGCGTGGCGACGACATCGGCGGTCGAGACACTGGCGAAGCGTGCAGTGATCACCTCGCGGAGTGCCGGCAGGTTCGTGATGCGGCCAGAGTTGTCCTGGAAGCGCGGATCGGCAGCGGCCTCAGCCATGCCCATCGCATCGGTGAAGCGCTTCCAGAGGCCATCGTTGCCGACCGCGATGTTGACGAAGCCGTCGCTTGTCGGGAACGTCTCGTATGGCGCGACGATCGGGTGTGCATTCCAGGTGCTGGGCGGCGTCCCGCCGGTCGCGAAGTAGATCGCCGCCTGATACGAGAGCAGCGCGATCTGGCCGCCGAGCATCGAGGTGTCGATGATCTGGCCCTTGCCGGTCTGCTCGCGGCGATAGAGCGCCGACGCGATAGCGTACGACGCGAACATGCCGCTGGCGATGTCGGCGATCGGCACGCCGAACTTGGTCGGCTGCCCCGGAGGGCCGGTGACGCTCATCATCCCGCTCATGCCCTGGACGATCAGGTCGTAGGCGGTGCGACCGCTGGCCGGGCCGGTCTGGCCGAAGCCGGAGATTGAGCAGAAGACCATCTCCGGGCGTCGTTCGAGCACCTTCTCGGCGCTGAAGCCCAGGCGGCCGATCGTGCCCGGCGAGAAGTTTTCGACCAGCACATCGCCCTGGTCAATCAGCCGCCAGAGCGCTTCGCGACCGAGGTCGCTCTTCAGGTCGAGGACGATTGAGCGCTTGTTGCGGTTCACCGACAGATAGTAGGCAGACTCCCGCGCGCCGTCCGGGCCATCGACCCAGGGCGGTCCCCAGGCGCGCGTGTCGTCGCCCTTGCCGGGCGCTTCGATCTTGATAACGTCCGCGCCCATGTCGGCCAGCATCATCGAGCAGTACGGCCCGGACATGACGCGCGTCAGGTCAACGACGCGGATGCCGGTCAACGGCCCCTGATTCTCCACGTTCCCTCCCACCAATTGCGGCGACGCGCTCAGGAAAAGGTCTCCCAGACGATCTTCGACAGGTCGGCCATCGTCTTCACCCCGACGTTCTCATCGCCAAGACGCTTGGAGAAGATCGCCACGGTGTACGGGCCCGACGGCGCGTAGACGATGCCGGCGTCGTTTCGCACACCCTTGAGCGAGCCGGTCTTGTGCGCCACGATCGTCTTCTCTGGCACGCCAGCGGGGATGCGATCGTTGAACTTCTGGCGCTTCATGATGTCGAGCATATCGTCCCGTGCGGCCGCGCTCACGCCAACACCCTGCTCAATGGCCTCGCAGAGACGGGCCAGCTCGCGTGGGGTGGTCAGGTCGTTGCCGCTGCCGTCCACATCCGACCAGGATGCGGCGTCGTAGTTGTATTCGTCGTTGCGCATGCGCTCGATCGACATCTCGTATGTGTGCTCAGGATTGTTCACATCGAGGCCGACATACTCGAACAGCAGCTGCTTGGTCGGCATCGGCACACGAGTGCGATGCAGCCCGAGCTCATCCATCGCTGTATGAATACGATCGGCGCCGACCAGCGAGTAGAGCATGTCGGTCGCCTGATTGTCCGACAGGACGATCATCAGGACGGCGAGATCACGAATCGTCGGCTCAAGGCCGGGTCCCAGATCCTGCAGAACGCCGGAGCCAGGCACGAGATGCTCGCGCTCGATACGAATGCGTTTTGAAAGATCAACTTCGCCGCGGTCGTGCATTTGGTACAGCGCGTAGAGCACCGGCACCTTGAAGACACTAGCGGTCGGGAATGACTCGTCCATATTCAGCCCGATAGCCTGCTCCGGCTTGCCAACCGGCCAGGCCGCCAGGCCGAAACGCCCCTCGACATCGGCAACGCGCTCCTGAAACCGATCTGCGATCTGCTGTGCGTCCACAGACTCTCCTCATCCACATCGAATAGCCGTGCACTCAACTGACAGTAGAATACCGGCTCTTGAAGACGGTGCAATGAGGAGCAGTGCGTTGACGTTCTATCGCTACCCCGGCGCGGCCGATGCAACGACATACGAGTGGGAGAATCGAACCGCCGATCCCGATCAGCGCATCGAAGCGTTCATGACCTCGGTCGCGCCATTCGCCGGACGGACGATCGTCGACATCGGCGGAGGTTCGGCGTTCCATGCATCGCGCTACGCCCGCGAATACCCCGACGCTCGCGTCCTCGTCGTTGAGCCCGACGCCGACATGCTCGCGCAGGCGTTCCGCCGGCTGGCTGATGCGCCACTTGGCAACCTCAGCATCATCGCCGCGAACGCCGAGGACATCCCGCTCCGCGACGGCATCGCCGACATCGTCCACTCACGCTTCGCCTACTTCTTCGGCCCGGCTGAGGGTGGCGTGAAATCGTGCGAGCCGGGCATTCGTGAGGCGCTACGTTTGCTCGCGCCTGGCGGCGTCTTCTTCGTCATCGACAATAGCCTGACCGATGGCGATTTCGCGCGCTTCCTACGCCAGTATGGCTGGAATCTGTCAGCCGACGGCCACGCGGAACAGTCCAGACGCGACGCGTTCTGGTTCGAGCAGGGCTTTCAGAAGCAGACCGTCGCCTCTGCCTGGGTCGCGCCGAACCGCGACGTCCTGCGCCAGATCATTACGATGGAGTTTCCCGCTGACGCGGTCGAGCCGGTGATGAACGAGATAGATGCTTCGTTACTTTCCTACTCCTACGACGTGTACTGGCGATGGAAGGAATGATCGGATGCCCATGCGTCGAGATCGTGAGATCGATGCCCGCGTACAGGTTGTCGTCCACCGTCGTCGCCGCTTAGAATCCCGAGATTGAACAGCCCCGTCTGGGGATCCTGGAGGCACGTTCCGGTGCGCCGAGATGCATCGCGGCAGCCTGACTGGTCTGCTGAGACATTTATCAAGATGAGTGCGCTCCCGCTGTCCTGACACCTGCGCAGTGGACAGCGGGAGAGGGCGCATATACCCCTCTCCCAATGACGTTTGGGAGATCCCTCGATGTTTCGCATTCGCCGACCGAGCCGGTCCTCTGGCCGTGCATCACTCGGGAACAACAGCCACTTTCTGCACCTGTGGGCGGCTGAGACCGTCTCGCAATTCGGCGCGCAGATTACGACCGTCGCCCTGCCGCTGGCTGCGGCAGTCACGCTCGACGCGACCGCCGGCCAGATGGGCTTGCTCGGCGCTGCCGGGACGATGCCGGCGCTCATCTTCGGGCTGCTGGCCGGGGTGGCGATCGATCGCACGCGCCGACGCCCAGTCCTGATCTGGACCGACATCGCCCGCGCAGTCGTTCTTGCCATCGTGCCGCTGGCCTGGGCATTCGGCGCGCTGCGCATGGAGCTGCTCTATCTGGTCGCGTTCGTCAACGGGGCGCTGACGCTCTTCTTCAATGTCGCCTACATCTCGTACATGCCGAGTATCGTGCCGCGCGAGGATCTCGTCGCCGCAAACGCGCGTATGGAGGGCAGCGCCTCGACGGCGCAGGTGGCAGGACCTGGCCTCGGCGGCATTCTCGTCGGCATCCTCAGCGCTCCGGCTGCGCTGTTGATCAACACCGCGTCGTACCTCGTGTCGGCGCTATTTCTCAGTCGCATCACGGCGGTCGAGCCGCCGCCCGAAAAATCGGAGCGCCTGCATCTGCGCCGTGATATCGGCGAGGGCATCCGCATCGTCTGGGCCGATGCACGGTTACGCGCGATCCTGCTGTCGTCCGCGACCGTCAGCCTGTTCGGCTACATCTTTCTGGCGGTGTACGTCCTCTATATGCTGAACGATCTCAGCTTCAGCTCGACGCAGGTGGGGCTGGTGCTGAGCCTCGGTGGCGTCGGCGCGGTCATCGGCGCGGTCATTGCCGGGCCGCTCACGCGCCGCATTGGCATTGGTCGCGCGATCATCGTCGGGCGCACATTGTTCGGCGTTTTCGGCATGCTCGTCCCGCTGGCCGTCAATGTCTCACGGCTGGAAGTGCCGATGGTGCTGGCAGCCGAGTTCCTGCAGTGGATGGCGTTGATTATCGCGCTGATCAACGAAGTGAGCGTGCGTCAGACGCTGGTGCCCGAGCGCCTGCTTGGTCGCGCGACAGCAACCTATCGATTTCTGGGCGGCGGGATGATCCCGATCGGATCGATCATCGGCGGGCTTCTCGGCGAGATGATCGGGCTGCGGGAGACACTGATCGTCGGCTGCATCGGCATGTTACTGGCCGGCATCTGGGTTGCGGCATCACCGCTCCGCGGCCGGGATAACGGCGTGATGTCACTCACCGCGCCGATCACACCGACGCTCGAGCAGGCCGCAAACTGATCGCCCAACGAGACACCTGTACCGATGCTCTATAATGGGGTGCATCGGTTGCATCCTACGGTCGTACCGGCGGAGCGCCGACACGTCGGGATACCGGCGTGAGCGGCCACGGTGGCCGCGATGTCCCAACACGGGGGTAAGCACAGGCGGACAGGTGCGTAGATGAGTCGTGAAGAACGACGATCGCGCGAAGAGTCCGCGTCCGAACTTGGGGACACTCGTGAGAGCGGGTGGCTCGACTCGCAGGAGAATGGCGAGTCGTACCCATGTGGTTGTTCGATGCTATCGCGGATTCGCTTGCGACCGCACAACCAGCACGCTTTTGCGACGATGCGCTGCTCACTGGGGTACGCGCTCCGAACTGACGACGATGTCGCGAAGTGTCTTGAGGTTGAAGGTCCCGGCGAATGCTGGAAGACGGAGCATAACTGGCGAGTCGCACCGGTCGAATCCCCACGGATGGCCGAGCAGACCCGTCGACAGATCGCCGCAATCACGCACAACGGCGAGTCCACAGAGCCGTTGGCACCATCATCAACAGACCAGGTCGCCGCAACACCAAAGATCACGGTGACCGAGGTCGTCCAGGTAACGCGCATCCGCGTTATCGGTGACGCTGACGGAACGGACTGATCCTCTCTTCGCAACAACAACGGACGCGATTCAACGCGATCGAGACGCAGAAGCCGGCGACCACAATCGCCGGCTTCATCTATTCGTGCCAGGTCTGGCGTAGAATGCGGCAGCCTCCGGCTCCGGTCGGTGCGCTCCGAACCGCCGCAGATGACCGAAAGGACCTGCATGCCTGCTCGAACGACGGGCCAGCCACCAACGATCAAGCTCGCCTTCTCTAGCGATAGCCCGACATCAGCGCCACTCGATGCCCTCGTCCTGGCCGTGCCGCCCGGTGACGACGCCTGGCAGGGCCCGCTCGCCGATGTCGATAGCGCGCTCGATGGCGCACTCCGCCAGGCGCTGAATGACGCGAGCTTCGACGGCAAGGTTGGCTCGACACTGACGATCCCGACGCTCGGCCGCCTGCCGGCCAAGCGCATTGTCGTCACCGGCCTGCCGGCCACGGGAGCAGGCACGGTCGACACGCGTCGCGCCTACGGCGCAGCCGTCGCGGCAGCCGCCAAAGCCGGCGCAAAGAACGTCGCCGCGCCAGCGCCGGGCGGCCCCGATGACGAGGTGGCTCGCTACCGCGCCGCCGTCGAGGGTGTCCTGCTGGCCAGCTACGACTTCCGCGGCTACAAGGCCAGCCGCGGCGAAGACAACGGTATCGACTCGTGGACGTTCCTGACCGCCGAGACCGATGCGGCCCGAAAGGGTGTCGCTGAGGGATTCGCGGTCGCGTCCGGCATCTATCTGGCCCGCGACCTTGTCGCCGAGCCGGGACAGACGATCTACCCCGAGACGCTGGCCGCCGCCGCCAAGCAGATGGCGACCGACAACGAGCTCGACTATCGTGAGTACGACGAGAAGCAGCTGGCCGAGATGGGCGCGAACGCGATCGTCGATGTCGGCAAGGGCAGCGTCCATCCGCCGCGCCTGCTGCACCTCACCTACACGCCAACCGGCGAATCGAAGGGCACCATCGCCTTCGTCGGCAAGGGCATCACGTTCGACACCGGCGGCATGAACCTGAAGCCGACCGGGGGTATCGAGACGATGAAGACCGACATGGCCGGCTCGGCGGCCGTCCTCGGCGCGATGCGCGCCGTCGCCGGTCTGGATCTCCCATTCACCGTCTACGGCATCATCGCCAGCGCCGAAAACATGCCGAGTGGCACCGCGTTCCGTCCGGGCGACGTCCTGACGGCGCTGAATGGCAAGACAATCGAGATCATCTCGACCGACGCCGAGGGCCGCCTCGTCCTGGCCGACGCGCTGGTCTACGCCGCACGCGAGGGCGCGGACGAGATGATCGACCTGGCGACGCTGACGGGCGCGAAGATGATCGCGCTCGGCGCGGAGTCGGTCGCCGTCTTCTCCAACGACGACGATTTCGCGGCGCGGGTCGTCGAAGCGGGCACGGAGGCGGGCGATCTGTTCTGGCACATGCCGCTCTGGGACGCACTCAAGAAGCAGATCAAGAGCGACATCGCCGACATGAAGAACAGCGGTGGCCGTGGCGGCGGCGCGATCACAGCCGCCCTGCTGCTGGCCGAGTTCACCGAGGACAAGCCCTGGGTGCATCTCGACATCGCTGGCGCAGCCTGGGCCGACTCGGCACGCGACGACACGCCGAAGGGCCCGACCGGTATTGGCGTCCGCGCGCTGGTGAACTATCTGGAAGCGAAGGCGCGCCAATAAG
>JBDHWD010000144.1:0-6669 GCA_039810005.1 Thermomicrobiales bacterium
TGAGGTCGTGATGGGACGAGCCAACGCGCCCAATCCAAGGAGTTGCGAGACTGGACACGCTGGCGATTGCTGATTCGTTTATCGACCCGCTCGTTGGAGGGCTATCCCCCTACTCCCCCAACATACTCCGCCAGATGCTGCCCCGTCAGCGTCGAACGTGCAGCAACCAGCTCCGCCGGGGTGCCTTCGAAGACGATGCGGCCGCCGTCGTGGCCGGCGCCGGGGCCGAGGTCGATGATCCAGTCGCCGTGGGCCATGACGGCCTGGTGGTGCTCGATGACGATGACGGACTTGCCGGAATCGACGAGCTTGTCGAGCAGGCCGAGCAGCTGCTCGACGTCGGCGAGGTGCAGGCCGGTCGTTGGTTCGTCGAGGATGTAGATGCCGCCCTTGTCCCCCATGTGTGTGGCCAGCTTGAGCCGCTGGCGCTCGCCGCCGGAGAGGGTCGTCAGCGGCTGGCCGAGTGTCAGATAGCCCAGCCCGACATCGACGAGCCGGTTGAGGATCGTGTGGGCGGCGGGTGTGCGCGCCTCGCCGTCGGCGAAGAAGTCGCGGGCTTCGGCGATCGACATCGCCAGCACCTCGCTGATGTCGCGTCCGCCGAGGTGGTACTCCAGCACGGCCGGCTGGTAGCGCTTGCCGCCGCAGTCCTCGCAGACTGTGGCGACACCGGCCATCATCACCAGGTCGGTGTAGATGACGCCGGCGCCGTTGCAGGTCGGGCAGGCACCCTCGGAGTTGGCGCTGAACAGGGCCGGCTTGACGCCGTTGGCCTTCGCAAACGCCTTGCGGATCGGATCGAGCAGGCCGGTGTAGGTCGCTGGGTTGCTGCGCCGGGAGCCGCGGATCGGCGTCTGGTCGACCGCGATGACGCCCTCGTTTGTCGGGATCGAATCGTGCAGCAGCGAGCTCTTGCCGGAGCCGGCGACGCCGGTGACGACGACGAGGACGCCGAGCGGAATGTCGACGCTGACGTTCTGCAGGTTGTGCGTCGTGGCGTTGCGGATCTCCAGTGTGCCGGTCGGCGTGCGAACCGTCTCCTTCAGCGTTGCGCGGTCGTCGAGATGTCGCCCGGTGATCGTGTCGCTGGCGCGTAGCCCCTCGATCGTGCCCTCGTAGCAGATGCTGCCGCCTGCCGAGCCAGCGCCGGGGCCGAGGTCGACGATGTGATCGGCAATCGCGATCGTCTCCGGCTCGTGCTCGACGACGAGGACGGTGTTGCCCTTGTCGCGCAGGCGCAGCAGCAGGTCGTTCATGCGCTGGATGTCGTGCGGGTGCATGCCGGTCGTTGGCTCGTCGAAGACGTAGGTGACGTCGGTCAGTGACGAGCCGAGGTGGCGGATCATCTTGACCCGCTGCGCTTCGCCGCCGGAGAGCGTGCCGGACGAGCGGTCGAGCGAGAGGTAACCCAGCCCGATCTCGACGAACGAATCGAGTGTCTGGCGCAGTGTGGCGAGCAACGGTGCGACCGACGGCTCGTCGATGTCGCGGATCCACTCGGCCAGGTCGCTGATCTGCATCGCGCAGGCCTCGGCGATGTTGATGCCGTTGATCTTCGATGACAGTGCCGTCTCGTTCAGGCGGGTACCGTGGCACTCCGGGCAGGTCTGGAAGGTGACGGCGCGCTCGACGAAGGCGCGGATGTGCGGCTGCAGCGACTCCTTGTCCTTCGAGAGGAACGACTTCTGGATCTTCGGGATCAACCCCTCGTAGGTGAGGTTGACGCCATCGACCTTGACCTTGACCGCTTCCTTATAGAGGAAGTCCTGCATTTCCTTCTTCGTGTAGTCGCGGATCGGCTTGTCCGGATCGACGAAGCCGGATTCGGCGTAGACCCGCACTGTCCAGAAGCTGTCCGACTTCCAGCCGGGGATGGTGAATGCGCCCTCGGAGAGCGATTTGCTGTCGTCGAAGAGCTGGGTCAGGTCGATATCGGAGACAGCGCCACGCCCCTCGCAGCGCGTGCACATACCGCCCAGGCGGCTGAAGGTCGCCTTCTCGGTCTTCGTCTTGCCAGGTCCGCGATCGACGGTGATCGCGCCACTTGCCCGCACCGACGGGACATTGAAGGAGAACGCTGTCGATGAGCCGATATGTGGCTCGCCGAGGCGGCTGAACAGCACCCGCAGCATCGCGTTGGCGTCGGTCACGGTTCCGACGGTCGAGCGGACATCCCCGCCGATGCGCTGCTGATCGACCATGATGGCGGTGGTCAGGCCATCCAGTACATCGACCTCGGGCCGCGACATCGTCGGCATGAAGCCCTGCACAAAGGTGCTGTACGTCTCGTTGATCAGGCGCTGCGATTCCGCGGCGATCGTGCCGAAGACGAGCGAGCTCTTGCCCGAGCCAGAAACGCCGGTGAACACAGTCAGCCTGCGCTTGGGAATCTCGATGCTGACGTCCTTGAGGTTGTTCACCCGAGCGCCGTGCACGCGGATCATGTCGTGGCTATCGGCGGCGTGCAGTGTCAGCGTCGGCTTGTCCGTCGTCGTGGCCATGCTCGTCCAATCTGTCTGTCTATGAGAGGGAGATACGTTCGCGGTGATTGTGGCTTTTGGAGTCTATCAATTGACGTGTTAATGAGCGGCAGCCACCTCTGCCTGCTGTCATCTTGAGTGGGCTGTCAACGCCAAACTGACTATTCGGCAGCAACCCTTTTTCTCTGTCATTTCGAACCGCAGTGAGAAATCTCTCCGACGCTGGATCGTATCCGACTGGGGGAGATCTTTCGGTTGCCGGGTACCCTCCGGTCGTGAAATGACAGGTTGCAGGGGTGATTGTCTCCCCCGACTGGATGCAGACACACTCTGGCGAACGGGATGTCTGCCGCGCCGCGTACCGTCCTTGTAGGGGCGTATCGCATACGCCCGTCCAGATTTCCAACCCGTCCGACCGGCACACACCAATGTGGTGATGGTCTGACCGGACAGCCGGCGTTATTGCCAACCTGGCCGTTCGGCTCGCACCGACGTGGCTGCGGTCTAACCGGGCGTATGCGATACGCCCCTACAAGGACGCAGGGTCGCCTATCTGTGTGTCCTTACACCAGCCACTCGCCATCGCGCATCAGGTCGCGGCCGGCCAGCTCGTTTGCCTCGCGCCAGGCCTGGATGCGGCGCGGCGTGATGCGGTACCAGCAGTATCTGGTCGTCAGGGTGCGTGGGTCGAAGCCGCTGCGCTCGGCGAACCTGTCACCCTGCTCCTGCGGCAGCGCGTTGCTCTCGATGACTTCGACCGTGCCGTCGATCATCGTGACATCGCGGGTATCGCCGAGGCCCAGCCGGACCGTCCCGGTCGCCGCCATGTTCTGGCCGGTCGGGCTGTCGGCGGGCGTGGCCAGCAGCAGTGCCTTTCCGTCCCAATCGAACGACAGCGGTGTCAGGAACGGCTCGCCGGTGGCCGAGGCCGTTGCGACCCACAGGTCGACGTCGTGGGCGAGGCGATGCTCGGTGTCGCGGCGGCGTTGTGCTTTCGAGCGTGGTTCGGCTGTCATCGGTCCTGCAGAATGCCAATGATATTGCCGTCTGCGTCCGTTAGCGTCGCCACAACGCGGCTGCCGCCGACTTCACGCGGTGGCTGCTGGAGTGTTGCGCCGGCGGCGGTCAGCTCGGCGATCTTCGCCTCGATGTCGGGGACCTCCCAGTAGGCGATTGGCACGGGCATCCCCTGCTCCTTGCCGCCCGGCACGAGGCCGACATGCTCACCAGCCACATCGTAGCCAACGTAATACGGGCTATCCTGCGCCGGCGGAACGCCAAGCAGTGCGGTGTAGACCGATTTGGCTGCGTCCAGATCGCTCACAGGATGCAGAATGGTCTTGATACCTTTGGTCTCGGAACTGGTCACGGGTCCTCCTGACTGAACCGTTCGTTGGCGGCATCTGTCTGGCATGGCTCGTATCGAGCGCTCATAATGATGCCGTGGGGCCACATCTGCCCCTTCATCTCCCTGACGAAATGCAACACAGAAATGTGACACAGGTGCAGGATACTGACACACGCGCAGCACGATTCGAGACGCACCGCCCGCATCTTCGCGCCGTCGCGACGCGCTTGCTGGGCTCGCCAACGGAGGCGGACGATGCTGTCCAGGAGGCCTGGCTACGGTTCGATCGCGCCGGCGACGAGCAGATCGAGAACCTGGGTGGCTGGCTGACGACGGTGGTGAGCCGCATCTGCCTCGATCATCTGCGGGCGCGTTCGACGCGCAGCGAGGAGCCAGTCGATGCCGAGCTGTTGGAGACGAGCGATGACGACCCGGGCCCGGAGGATGCCACGATTCTGGCCGAGTCCACGGCCGTGGCGCTCGCCGTTGTGCTGGATGCGCTAACGCCGATTGAGCGGGTTGTCTTTGTGCTGCACGATGTCTTTGCTGTGCCGTTCGAGGAGATTGCCGCGATTGTCGATCGCACGCCGGTCGCTGCTCGCCAGATCGCGAGCCGGGCGCGACGGCGCGTGCGTCCCGCCGCCGATGCGCCAGATCCGCAAGCGCTGAATGCGCAACGTGAGCTGGTCAGTGCCTTCTTCGATGCAGCGCGGAACGGTCGGCTGGAAACGCTGCTCCACCTGCTCGCGCCGGATGTCGTGGTTCGAGCGGACGCCGCAGCGGTCGCACTGGGCACCAGCCCGGAGACGGTTGGTGCGCGCGCCGTCGCGGAATGGTTCTCCGGTCGGGCGGCCGCGGCGCGGCTGGCGCAGGTCGATCGAACCTGGGGCGCAGTCTGGTTGTCGGGTGGGCGGCTGCGGGTTGTTTTCCGCTTTACGACGGAGGCGGACTCGATCGTCGCAATCGAGCTGATCGGCGATCCTGAGACACACGCAACCCTCGATCTGGAGATCGAGCCTCCGCAGCGACGAGCGCGAACAGGACATCGTACCGATTCAACGCACTAAGCCCGGATGCCTGCTACTATGCCGCGAAACACGACGCTGCAACTGGTGGGAGTGCGAAATGGGGCAGCCTGCATCGGCGGTGTTTCCCTGGTCCGTGGTGCCCGAGCCGGGTGCCGGAGAGAAGCGCACAGGCTACATCCGCTGGCGCGATGACGCACTACGCGGCTGGCAGTGGCCATACATCGCCGTGCGCGGCCACGAGCCGGGCCCGGCGGTGGCGATCACGGCGGCGGTGCATGGCGGTGAGTACCCAGGCATCCTCGGCGCGCTGCGTCTGGCGCGTCTGTTACAGCCCGAGCGCGTCAGCGGTTCGCTGCTGATCCTGCCGGTCGTCAACCAGCCATCCTTCTGGGCACGTTCCGCGTTCCTCACCCCGCCCGACGGCAAGAACCAGAATCGCGTCTTCCCCGGCAACGCCCTCGGCACCGCGACCGAGGTGCTCGCCTGGCGACTGATGGAGGAGATTATCGGCCCGGCCGACGTACTGATCGATCTGCACAGTGGCGATGTCTTCGAGACGCTGGCCGCCCACGTTGTGCGCTACGAAATGGGTGACGCCGAGACCGATGCGCTGACGCACGGGATGTGCGCGGCGTTTGGCCTGCCGTTCGCGATCACCTATCCGCGACCGACGCGCTCAGGGAGCATGAGTGCGAACGCCGCTCTGTCTGGTCCGGCCACTGTCGTGGTCGAGGTCGGCGGCAATGCGTTGGCGAGTGACGCCGATGTGCAGACGGTCTTTCAGGGGCTGATCAACGCGCTCCGCGTAGCCGGTGTGCTCGGCGGGCTGGTGCCTGAGACAGACGTGCGCTGGTTGCAGGCCGGCCGCCAGCTCACCGCGCCGGCCGATGCGCTCTGGCGGTCGGCAGTGACGGTTGGTATGCCGGTGTCGAAGGGCGATGTGCTGGGCACACTGACCGATCAGCTCGGTGAGGACCTTGCCCAGCCCACATCCGAAGTCGATGGCATCGCGGTGTATACGATGAGTGCGTTGGCGGTGCGCGAGGGTGATCCTCTGGTGTATGTCGCGCCACTGGCCGATGACTAGCGGGCGAGAGGAAGGGTGCCGGCCTGGTCCTGGTTGGTTGACAGAGGGGGTAGAGAACCAGGCCGGTTTGGGGTGGAGCGGCGTGACCGCGCCGTCCGTTCAGAGGAAGGTTCGCGGGGGTGGGGGAAGCCCCCGCGCGGTGATCGTTCGCTGTTCCGTGGCGCCCTCGGAGCTTCGTTGCGTTCCGGTGGCCATGCGCCGACGGGATCCGGATCATCGCATCCGGCAAGAACCGGGTATGCTCATATACTAGGCAGGCACCTGGCGAATGGGTATCCGTCGTGGGGACAGTCAGGTGAATCCGGCCGGACGGCTCGATTCCTGTCCAGAGGGACAGGCGGCGCATGGAGGGGGCAATGTCGTGCTGATCTTCGACCGGCTTGTGCTGGACGTCGCGTACCTCGATCGCGCCATATCCTTTTACACAGACATGCTCGATTTCGAGCTGGTGACAACGGCAGATTGGCATGGCCACCGGACGGCACTCGTCCAGCTCGGTGCGCTCCATTTGCTGCTACTTGAGCAGCCAAACAGCGCCAACCCGCTGAACCTGCCGAAGTCCGGCCCGGTAATGACACTCTCGGACGCGCACATCGACGATCGCTACGCCGCGCTCGAACGAGCCCGCGTCGAGATCCTGGCCCCGATCGCTGCCTCACCCTGGGGCGGCAGATCGTTCCTGCTCCGCGATCCCGATAGCTACCTGATTGTGATTCAGGAACCAGC
>JBDHWD010000145.1:0-6656 GCA_039810005.1 Thermomicrobiales bacterium
TTCGGCCCGAATCAAGATTCAGCGAGGAGCGATTCAAGATTGGTCGGCCGTCTAGCGCGATGACGTATGGCGTAACAATGGTTGCTGCTTGCGGAACCACGTCATACGGGTTTCCCGGACGTGTGCCGTCGCGTGTCGACCATCGGGCCGGTAGGATCTCCTCGACACGCCCAGTCACAATGAACTGGCTGATGCTGACATAACTCAATGCTCCGGGGTCCGTATCGACCTGGTCAAGAATGAGGCCGAAGTTGAACGGCTCAGCGGGATTTGCTGTGGCCGACCCGATTGGCAAGAAGGACACGGGAGTGGCTGTGGATGCCGGGGTGGCTGTACCCCGGGCGACCTTCGTGCTGCTCGTTGGGATTGCTACGGTCGATTGGGTTGAGCTGGTAGTTCGGCAGCCAGCAATCGCCAACACGCCGATGGCGAGGGCGACGAGGAGCGTTCTCCGCTTCGCTCGGTTTGGCTCCATGAGCCGTTCACCTCAGGTGACGATTCCATCTTTCCTGGTTCGATATACGCCTGCGCTACTCAAACCAGATGGACAGCAGCAGGTAGCAGACACCGGAGACGATCATGCAGGCCGGGATCGTCAGGACCCAGGCGCTGACGATCGTGCGGGCGACGCCCCAGCGCACACCGCCGCGACCGCGCACCGCGCCGACGCCCATGATCGACGACGAGATGACGTGCGTGGTGCTGACCGGGAAGCCGAGGTGGCTGGCGGCATAGATGACTGATGCAGCGGCAGTCTCGGCGGCGAAGCCGTGGATCGGGTTGAGCTTGATGATCTTGTCGCCCATTGTGTGGATGATGCGGCGTCCACCGGCGGCCGTGCCGGCACCCATCGCCAGTGCGGCGGTGATCATGACCCAGAACGGCACGTGGAACGTGTCAATTCGTCCGGCGGTGAACAGCGCCAGCGTCAGGATGCCCATCGTCTTCTGCGCGTCGTTCGAGCCGTGGCTGAAGGCCATGAACGCAGCCGAGAAGAGCTGGAGCACGCGGAATATCCGCGTGCCGGTCGAGGGGCGGATACGAAACGTCAGCCACGAAACGATCGTGATCAGCAGCAAGCCACCGATCAGACCGATGATCGGCGAACCGACCAATGCGACCAGCGTCTTCTCGATGCCGGTCCATTGCCAGACCTTGAATCCGCCATGCACCGCTCCAGCCCCCAGTAGTCCGCCGATGAGTGCATGCGACGAGGACGACGGGATGCCGAACCACCAGGTCAGCAAGTTCCAGACGATCGCGCCGACGAGCGCGGCCAGGACGACCGATTGCGTGACCGATCCCTCGTCGACCAGCCCCGAGCCGATCGTCTCGGCGACAGCGGTGCCGGTCAGCGCTCCGAAGACATTGAAGCCGGCGGCCATGAGGATGGCGGTACGCAGTGACAGCACGCGCGTCGCCACGACTGTGGCGATGGCGTTGGCGGTGTCGTGAAAGCCGTTGATGAAGTCGAAAGCGACGCCCGCGGCGAAGACGAGGATAAGGAGGAGCAGTACCTCATCCACCGTTGGCCGATCCTTCCGTTCGACTACGCCATCTTATAGATGATCTCTTCCATGATCTGGGTTGCTTCTTCGCAGGCGTCGATGGCGTCTTCGAGCGTCTCATAAATCTCTTTCCACTTGATGACGTCCAGCGCGTCGAAGTGCCCTTCGAAGAGCGCCGCGAACGCGCGAGACCAGACCCGATCCCCTTCGTTCTCCAGCTCGTGGGCCCGGACGATGTGCTGGCGATAGCCATCTCCGCCGCGCAGGTAGGGCACGAGGGCCGCGACCTCCTGGCAAATCTGTGCCAGCACGTCGGTCAGCTCCTGGGCGAACTCCGGTACGTGATCGACGTTGCAGAGCAGCGCGATCTCGCCCGCCTCCTCGGTGGCATCAATCACATCGTCGAAGACGTGGATCAGGCGGTGGATATCGTCGCGGTCCATCGGCGTGATGAAGGTGCGCGAAATGCGACCGACCACCTCGTGGGTGATCTGATCTCCTTCGTGCTCCAGGTCATCAAGAGGTTGGAAGCGATCGACCGAAATCTCTCCGGCGAAAAACTCCCGCAGTGCTTCGCCCGCCGCGACCATGCAGGCCGCCGAGCGTTCGAACAGCACGAAGAACGTATCCTCGCGCGGCAGCAACCAGCGCATCGCACCCCCCAGCATCTACAGGTTGACCAGGACTCCCACCCATGGTCGGATCATTTCGAGCTCGCCGCGACCAATGTCGCCCACATCGCAGCATCTCGCTAAACACAGTATGGCAAAACCGTCGAGTCTTGCGTGTGTCGAGCTTAATTCTCTCGCCAGTAGACTCGACCGCCGATCGTCGCCAGCTCGGCAGGACCGCCTTCGGTCGGGAATACAATCGGGACGCTGCGGTGCCCGAACGTGGCTCTGAACTCGCCCGGTCCGCTCGGCACGAAGCTCGTTGCCGGCTGGCCACTCAACGACATCGTTGGCTTGCCATCCTCGCTGCCGAAAACGGCTGTGTCGCGGCAGGTGCAGTACGTCCCGCTGACGCGCTCCAGCTCGCCCTCCGGCAGTGTGTATGTTGCCGGGTCCGGCGCTGCCGGCAGGCCGAGAATCTCGGTCGCCACCGCCTCGGCGATCTCACGCGACGGACCGCCAGAGACGTTGAGCAGCGCAATGACTCCTGCCTTGCGCCCCGGCAGCAACAGCGCGTGCGCCGAGACGCCGGTGATGCCGCCCGAGTGCATCAGCGCGCGCTCGCCGCGAAAGTTCTCCATCGTGCCCCAACCGAGCGAATAGCCCGATTCCGAATCGCGGCTGATGCGTGTGCGATGCAGCTCCTGATGCAGCGCCTCGGGTACGCCCGGCAGCGTACGCAGGTGGGCAGCGAGATAGCGGGCCATGTCGTGCGCCGTCGAGCGGTGCAGGCCGGCCGGTGCGATGACTGCGCTCTGTGGCCACGGTGCTCTGAAGGCCGGAGCGCCGTCTTCATAGTCGTAGAGGCTCGTCACATCATCCCAGCCCTTGCTGGTCGGGTCGGCCATCGTCGAGCGCGTCATGCCCAGCGGCCCGAAGACGTGCGCATCCATATAGTCCGCGTACGCTTCGCCGCTCAGGCGCTCAATGATCTCGCCCAGCAGTGAGAACGCGTCGTTCGAATAGGAGAAGCGCTCACCCGGCAGGCCGGCAGGCTTTTCTGACATCGTCGTGAGGTAGCGCAGCAGGTCGCTGGCCGTCTCCATCGGCCCGTCCGACTCCAGCCAGCCGAGCGACATCTCCAGCGCCGGCAGCACCGGCAGCCCGGAGGCGTGCGACAGCAGGTGATCGACGGTGATCTCGCTGGTCGGGAACGGCTCCGGCAGGCGCAGCTCCGGCAGCAGCTCAATCGCCGGCGTATCGAGCGCCAGTCGGCCTTCAGCGACGAGCTGGGCGATCGCGACTGCCGTGAACGACTTGCCCAGCGAGCCAATGCCGAAGACGGTGTCCGGCGTCACCGGACGTTCCTCAGCCAGATCGGCGAGTCCGTAGCCGCGAGCGAATATCGTCTCGCCATCGACGACCACTGCGACGGCTGCTCCGGGGACCGCCTCGTCGGTCATGATTGCTTTGACGCGATCGTCAACCGCCTGCCTGGAATCTGTCATGCGATCACTACTCCCCTAATCGGCAAAGTGCTGGTACGCTGCGTCTATATCGATACAGGATATGCTGCCCTGACGCTCGGCGTCTCCAAACGGCAGGAACGGTACTACACCGTCGGGGTGGGAAGGAGAGCAACGACAGATGGTTCGGAGCGCAATGATCGGCGCGCGGGTGCGCCGCAAGGAGGACCCGAGACTCATCACCGGTGCGTCGCTCTATGTCGACGATTTGCAGCTGAACGGCATGCTGCATCTCACCTTTGTTCGTTCGCCGTTCGCACACGCGACGATCAACAGTATCGACACGTCGGCAGCTGCGGAATCACCGGGCGTTGTCGCGATCTACACCAGCGAGCAGCTCGAAGAGTTCTGTGGCCCGATGCCGGGCGGTGGTGGCGGCGAAGGCGCGCCGATGGAAGAGGAGAACCCGCAGGCCGAGGGGCAGTCGGGCGAGACGGCCGGCGAAGATGTGGTCGCTGAGGATGCCGAAATCCCGACGCCGACAACCTGGCCGCTGGCACGGGGCAAGGTCCGCTGGGTTGGCGAGCCGGTCGTCGTGATCGTTGCCGAGAGCGTCGAGCAGGGCCGTGACGCCGCCGACCTGGTCGAAATCGACTATGAGGAGCTGCCGGCCGTCGTCGACATCGAGGCGGCGCAGGAGCAGGGTTCGGCGCTCGTCTGGGACGGCATCCGCCAGAACGTCGGCGTGCGCTATAGCCGGGCCCGTGGTGAGACCGACAAGGCCTTCGCCGACGCGGCGTACACCATCAAGCAGCGCATTCGCTCGCAGCGTGTGATGCCAACGCCAATGGAGGGCCGCGTCACCGCCGCTGCTCCCGATCCGCTCACCAACGGCCTGACTGTCTGGGTCTCCAACCAGGCGCCGCACTGGGCACGCCGCACGATCGCGACGCAGCTCGGCATCAACGAGTCGAGCGTCCGCGTAATCGCGCCGGAGGTCGGCGGCGGCTTCGGGGCCAAGATCCCGGTCTATCGCGAAGACCTTGCGACGGCGGCGATCGCCAACAAGCTGCGTCGACCGGTCAAGTGGACGGAGACGCGCTCCGAGAACTTCGCAGCGATGAGCCACGGTCGCTGTCAACTGGCCGAGATCGAATTGGCGGCCGACGCCGACGGCAAGATCACCGGTCTGCGGCTCGATGTCACCGGCGATGCTGGTGCCTACCCGGCCGGCCTCGACATGCCGCCGATCACAACGATGATGTCGGTTGGCTGCTACGCCATCCCCAACGTCGACCTGAAGGCGAAGGCGGTGTATACCAACACCTCCGCCATCGGCGCGTACCGCGGCGCTGGCCGTCCGGAAGCGGCCTACTACATCGAGCGCGCGGTCGATATCCTCGCGCACAAGATGGGCAAGGATGCCGCCGAGCTGCGGCGTATCAACTTCATCCAGCCAGAGCAGTTCCCCTACAAGACGCCGGCCGGCTTCACCTACGACACCGGTGAGTATGAGAAGGCGCTCGACAAGGCGCTGGAAGTCTCGAACTACACGCAGCTGCGTGCCGAGCAGGCGAAGGCCCGCGAGGAAGGGCGGCTGGTCGGCATCGGCCTGGCATCCTACGTCGAGATCTGCGGCTTCGGCCCGTGGGAGAGCAGCAGCATCCGCATCGACCCGAGCGGTGCGGTCAGCATCTTCACCGGCATCTCCCCGCACGGCCAGGGGCAGGAGACGACCTTCGCCCAGATGGTGGCCGACGAGCTGGGCGCGGACTTCGACCGCATCGTCGTCCACCACGGCGACACCAGCAACACCCCGCAGGGCAACGGCACGATGGGCAGCCGCGGTCTGGCGGTCGGTGGCGCGGCGGTCATGGCCTCGGCGGTGAAGATCCGCGACAAGATGCTCGCCATCGCCGGGCACCAGCTTGAGGTTGCCAAGGATGACGTTGAGTACGATCGCGAGACCGGCACCTACCGGGTGAAGGGCTCGCCCGACCGCTCGCTGACCCTCAACGAGATCGCCGAGATCGCCTACGGTGGCGGTCTGCCGGAGGATATCGACGCCGGTCTGGTCACAACCGACTTTTTCAAGACGACCGGCGAGACGTACCCGTTCGGCACGCACGTCGCGATGGTCGAGATCGACCCGGAGACCGGCAAGGTCGAGGTCAAGAACTTCTGGTCGGTTGACGACTGCGGCAACGTTATCAGCCCGATCCTCGTCGAGGGACAGGTGCACGGTGGACTGGCGCAGGGCATCGGGCAGGCGCTCTATGAGGAGTCGGTCTACGACGAGAACGGCCAGCTCATCACCAGCACGCTGATGGAGTACGCTGTCCCGCACGCCGACAGCTTCCCGATGTTCGAGCTGCACCGCACCGTCACCCCGACCCCGCTCAACCCGATGGGCGCCAAGGGCATCGGCGAGGCCGCCACGATCGGCTCGACGCCCGCGATGGTCAACGCCGTCCTCGACGCGCTGGCCCCGCACGGCGTTACGCATCTTGATATGCCGCTGTCGGCACCGAAGGTGTGGGCGGCGTTGCAGGGTGGTGGGGAGTAGCGGGCGAACTGGTTTCTAGACGAAGAGAAGCGAGCCTCTCCTGGGAACGGGGGAGGCTCGCTTCGTTCGATGGATGGACGATTCACAAGATGGCGACTCAGATCATCGTGCTCAATGGCGGTTCCAGCTCCGGTAAGAGCGGCATCGCGCGCTGCCTGCAAGCGATCCTGCCCGACCCATGGCTCAGCCTCAGCATCGATGACCTGATCGACGCCATGCCGCCGTCGCTCGTCGGCTCCGGCTCGGGCGTGACCTTCGGGGAGCAAGGCGAAGTCGAAGTTGGGGAAGCGTTTCACACCGTCGCCGCCGCCTGGATGTCCGGCATCGCCGAAATGGCCCGGCGCGGCGCACACATCATCGTTGACGACGTATTCCTCAGCGGAGCAGCTTCGCAAGACCGCATGCGTGTCGCATTCGACGGCCTCGAAGTCCTATGGGTCGGCGTCCACTGCGCCCCCACCATCGCCGCCGCTCGCGAGCTGGCCCGCGGCGACCGCGTCGGTGG
>JBDHWD010000146.1:0-6641 GCA_039810005.1 Thermomicrobiales bacterium
TCGAGACGATGGCGGCGCTGCTGTCGCGGCTCGGCGTTACTCCCGATCTGGTGCTGACCAGCCCGCTGCCCCGCGCGCGCCAGACGGCCGAGATCATCGCCGAGCGGCTGGGGTCGGCAGCGCCGACGATCTGCGACGAGCTTGCGCCGGGCGGCTCGCCTGGCGGCGTCCTGGCCGAGATCGCCGGGCACGGCAAGCCGAAGACCGTTGTCGCTGCCGGACACATGCCGGGGGTAGCCTATCTGCTCGGCTACCTGCTGCATCAGGATCCGGACTGTGGAATCGGATTCAGGACCGGCGCAATCGCGCGCATCGGCCTTCCCGATGGCGACCTGGCACCGGGCGCGGGGCGTTTGCGCTGGATGATTCCGCCGACCGTGGCGCAGCGGCTCCTGAGCGAGTGATCGATGCCCGCCGCGAGTCGACCCAACGACAAACGCTCTGGCTGCTGATCGCCGCCATCTTCGTCGTCTCGGTCGACTCGCGCGTCATCACCCCAATCCTGCCAGCAATTGCCGACGACCTCGACGTGACGATCGGCCGGGCCGGCCTGATCGTCACCGCCTATCTCCTGCCCTACGGCCTCTTTCAGCTCCTCTATGGCCCACTCGCCGACCGCACCGGCCACGTCCGCGTCATCTGTGTCGCGCTCGTCGGCTTTGCCATTGGCGAGGTTCTCTGCTCGATTGCGCCGGACCTGCGCACACTCGTGCTGTTTCGGCTGCTGACCGGCATCGTCGCGGCGGCCGTCTTCCCGCTGACGCTCGCCTGGATCGGCGAGACGGTTGCGTATGGCGAGCGCCAGAGCGTCATCGGCTACACCGTCATGGCGGCAGCGATCGGTCAGGTGATATCTGCAGCAGCTGGCGGCTTCCTGGCAGCGGTCATTTCGTGGCGCACGATCTTCCTGCTCGACGGCTCGCTGGCGCTGATCATCGTCGTCCTGATGCTGCGCAGCGGCTTGCCGACACGCCGACCACCAACGGTACGCGCATCGCGACTCGCGCCTTACCACGCTGTCTTTGCCGACCGTCGGCACGCGCTCTTCCTGCTCCTGATATTCATCGAGGGCGGCTTCACCATCGGCGCGTTCGCCTACTTTGGCGCACTGCTGCGCGACCGCGACGGCTACTCCTACGTGGCGATTGGCTTCATCATCGCGCTGTTCGGGATCGCGTCGGTCGTGACCGGCCGGATGATCGGGCGAGCCGCGCGATTGCTCCGGGAGCGCCGCATGATCGCAATCGGTGGAACCGGCGTTGCCATCGCCTACCTGTTGACGACGCTGCAGCCGTCGCTCGTCATCTTCCCGCTCGCCATGCTCCTGTCCGGCTCCACCTACATCCTGTTGCACTCGACGTTGCAGACACGCGCAACAGAACTGGCCCCGACCGCGAGAGCGACCGGCATTGCGCTGTTCGCCTTCGCTCTCTTCCTCGGCAGTAGCCTCGGTGCATTACTGACCGCACAGTCCATCGATCGATACGGCTACAATGCAACTATGGTTGGTCTGGCAGTGACGACGATGGCGTTTACGATCGTCGCCACAGCGCGTGCAATCGACTGGTCCCAGCCGGGCACAGTCACGCACGACAGAGGGGTTGAATAGCGTCCGCCAATCGGGGCGGATGCTGCAGATGGCGCGTGCGCGCCGATGACAGTTGAGGGTTGGATGGACGGACGAAGCATTTACCGCGAGCAGATCGACGACATGGTCAAAATGCTGACCAACCAGGTCAGCGACGTTGATGACGAAACGCTCGCGAAGCGCCCCGGCGAATTCCTGAATCCTGTTGGATTCATCTATTGGCACATCCTGCGCATCTGGGATCTCGATCTCAACTGGACCATCAAGGGCGGCGCGCCGGGCGAGGACGCCTGGCATCGTGGCGGCTACTCCGAGGCGCTGGGCTACAACCCGGACGGCAAGGGTGGCCGCGGTACCGGCATCGGCTTTGGCTACACCGACGCCGAGGTAGACGAGCTGATTCACAACGGCGAGGTCTTCGCCCGCTATCGCCAGCAGCTGCTCGACGAGACCCATGCCTATCTTGACGAAGCGACCGACGAAGAGCTTGCACGTGAGGTGATGGCGCTCGGGAATCCGGTCAGTGTCGGATCGCGTCTGCAGCACACTGTCTCGCACTCGTGGAACCACATCGGCGAGATCCGCATGACAAAGAGCATGCTCGGCTTCCAGGACCCGACGACCCCGCCGCGAAGCTGATCTCGGCCCGACTCCTGCGACGGGATACACGTTCTTGCGCCCGGCGACGTGGCCGGGCGCTCGCGCACCAGGATGGTGCCGCTGGGAGGCAATCACTCGTGACGGATTCGACGGCAACGGTCATACGCGAGGACTGGCGCGAGGATAACCTGCGCCTGATCGAAGAGCTGCGCGGAAAGCTCGCCATCGCAGCAGCCGGTGGCGGACCGCGCGCGCAGGAGCGCTCGCGGCAGCGCGGCAAGCTGCCAGTGCGCGAGCGCATAGACCGGGTGCTGGACCCCGCGTCGCCCTTCCTGGAGCTCTCGACGCTGGCAGCAAACGGCATGTACGACGACGATGCCCCGGGAGCAGGGATTGTCACTGGCGTCGGTCTGGTCGATGGACGCGAGGTCGTCATCGTCGCCAACGACCCGACCGTCAAGGGCGGGACCTACTTCCCGATCACCGTGAAGAAGCATCTGCGCGCGCAGGAGATTGCGCGGCAGAACCGTCTTCCCTGTCTCTATCTGGTTGATTCCGGTGGCGCGTTTCTGCCGCTGCATGCCGAGGTCTTCCCCGACCGCGATCACTTCGGACGTATCTTCAGCAACCAGGCGCAGCTCTCAGCCGAAGGGATACGGCAGGTCGCAGCCGTCCTTGGCTCCTGCACGGCCGGCGGGGCCTATGTCCCGGCAATGTCCGACGAGGCGATCATCGTGCGCGGCAACGGCACGATCTTCCTCGGTGGTCCGCCGCTGGTCAAAGCCGCGACCGGCGAGGAGATCAGCGCCGAAGAGCTTGGCGGCGCAGACGTGCATGGCCGGATCAGCGGCGTCGTCGACTACATCGCCGACAGCGAGGAAGAAGCCCTCCAGATCGCCCGCCGACTCATGCAGACACCGCCGCGAACAACGCCACAGTTGCCGTGGGAGATCCTCCCGACCCGCGAGCCGGTCGAGGACCCTGATGACATTCTCGGCCTCGTTGCGCCCGACCCGCGCACCCCCTACGACCCACGGCCCCTGCTGCGCCGCATCCTCGACGGCAGCACGCTCGACGAATTCAAGCGTGATTACGCCGAGACACTGGTCTGCGGCTACGGTCGACTGTTCGGCATGCCGGTCGGGATCGTCGCCAACAATGGCGTTCTGTTCGCTGATTCGGCCCGTAAGGGCGCACACTTCATCATGCTCTGCGCCCAGCAGCGCATTCCGCTGCTCTTCGTCCAGAACATCACCGGCTTCCTGGTCGGTCGCGAGGCGGAGCATGGCGGCATCGCGCGTGACGGCGCGAAGATGGTCTCTGCGGTTGCGACCGCGCAGGTGCCCAAGCTGACGCTGATAACCGGCGCGTCCTATGGGGCCGGCAACTACGCCATGTGCGGCCGTGCCTACGACCCGCGCTACCTGTTCAGCTGGCCGACGTCACGCATCGGCGTGATGGGCGGCGAGCAGGCGGCAGGCGTATTGACGTCGATCGGCCGATCGCGCGACGCCGAGCTGTCGCCAGACGAAGCCGCCGCTCGACGCGCCGCAGTGCAGGAACGCTATGAAGCGGAGACGACCCCGTGGTATGCAACGGCACGCCTCTGGGACGACGGCGTTATCGATCCGCGCGATACGCGGACAGTCCTCGGGATTGCGCTGCGTTCGACTCTCAATGCCGCGATCGAAGATTCGCCCATCGGCGTCCTGCGCATGTAGCCGGGCCACACGCAAACGAAGGAGACAACGATGTCTGAAGAATTTGGCGGCGGGATCCTGCTCTACGAGGTCCGAGACGGAGCGGCATGGCTGACACTCAACCGACCCGAGGTGCGCAACGCGCTGGCTCGCGAGCTGGTCGAGGCAATCGCCGAAGCGCTGGAACAGGCGTTCAGCGATGACGCGGCTCGCGCGATAGTGCTGGCGGGCGCAGGGCCCGTCTTCTGTGCTGGCGCAGACGTCAACCAGTATCGTGTGGCGTCAGATCGGCCCGAAGTCGTCAGCGACGCCGTGCGCCTCTATAACCTGCTGGATCGGATCGCGACCGGCCCGAAGCCGGTCATTGCGCGCGTCCACAAGGCAGCCTTCGGCGGTGCAATTGGTCTGGTGGCAGCGGCAGATCTCGTTGTCGCAGCCGAAGGCACACGCTTCTCACTCTCCGAGGCGCGGCTGGGGCTCGTGCCAGCTGCGATTGGCCCGACGTTCGTGCGCGCGGTCGGGCCGCATCACGCCAAGGCGGCGATGCTGCTCGCCGAGCCGTTCGGCCCCGAAGAGGCGTTGCGCATTGGCCTGATTCATCGAGAGGCGGCAGAGAACGAGCTGGATGGCGTCGTCGCCGAGTGGATGGGTCAGCTCGCCAGGAACGCACCCGGCTCGATGCGCGATACGAAGGCGATGGTCGACGTGATTGCGTTCGGCAGCCTCACGCCGGACCAGCTACGCAAGCACTGCACCGAACTGGCAGCCGATCGTCGCGCCGACCCCGAGGGCCAGGAGGGGATGAACGCATTCCTCGAGAAGCGCCAGCCAAGCTGGTCGGAGGTTCGCTCATGAGCCTCGGACCGATTCTGGCAATCGCCAATCGTGGCGAGATTGCTGCTCGGATCGCGCGAACCGCGCGGGCACTCGGATGGCAGCCGGTCGCGCTGCTCGGCGATCCGGATCTGGAGAGCTACGCGGCACGCGCGATCGGGCGCGTCGAGCGCATCGGCCCGGCAGGCAGTGAGCTGGAGCCGGCGCTCGTTGTCGCTGCAGCGCTGCGAGCAGGTGCCACAGCGCTGCATCCAGGATACGGCTTCTTGAGCGAACGAGCGGACCTCTCGCAGGCATGCAAGGATGCGGGCATTGCCTTCGTCGGCCCATCCCCGGAGACACTCACGATCTGCGGCGACAAGGTCGCCACTCGCGAAGCCGCCCGTCATGCGGACGTGCCCATCCTCGCTGCCAGTGAACCGCTGACGTTCGACGATCGCGCGGCATGGGATGCCGCTGCCCGCGAGATCGGCTTCCCGCTGATGGCCAAGGTCGTGAGCGGCGGAGGTGGTCGCGGCCTGCGCGTCATCCAGCACGCTGACGACGTTGAGTCGGCAATCGAATCCGCCCTGCGCGAGGCGGGCGCATCCGCAGCCGGCACGCGCGTCTATCTGGAGAAGCTCGTCTCCGGCGCGCGACACGTCGAAGTGCAGATCGCTGGGAACGGACAGGACTCTGTTGCCCTCGGCGATCGCGACTGCTCGATTCAGCGTCGCCACCAGAAAGCGATTGAGGAGGCCCCGGCGTTCAGCCTGTCTGATGACGCCCGAGCTGCGCTCCATCAGTACGCCGTCAAGATGGGTAGCGCCGTAGGATTGCGTGGGGTTGGCACGGTCGAGTTCCTGCTCGGCAGCGACGACACGCCGGTGTTCATCGAGGTCAACCCGCGCTTGCAAGTCGAGCACACGGTGACCGAAGAGGTGACCGGCATTGACCTGGTTGCCATCCAGCTTCACCTGCTCAGTAGCGATGACCTGCCGGAGCCGACCGTGCCGCGCGGTCACGCGATCCAGGCGCGTTTGTATGCCGAGAGCGCTGTCCGCGGCTTTACACCAAGCCCGGGGAAGATCACGCTGCTCGACTGGCCGTCCCTCCCCGGCTTACGGGTTGACGCCGGCTACGAGGCGGGCGATAGCGTACCCAGCTTCTACGACTCACTCGTCGCGAAGGTGATCGTCCACGCACCGGACCGCGCCGCCGCAATTGAGCGTCTGCAGGAAGCGCTCGCTCGCGTCCGAATTGCTGGGATCGACACCAACCGCCCATGGCTGCGCGCCGTGCTGAACGACGAGCGTTTCCGCACAATGGCGCACGACGTCCAGACCGCCAACGACGTCACCGTCCAGGAAGCGCCTCCCGGCGACGCCGAAATCGCTGCCGTCGGATTACGGGTCAGATCGGACGGTTCAAGCGCCGGTCCGTTTCGCGTCGTTGGCGACGCTATCCACGTCCTGCACGGCAACGAAGCCGACGGCTGGCAGCGACGCATCGCCTATCGACGGACGGCCGACGGCTGGCAGGTGCTGGTCGATGAGGGCGAAGGCTTTGCAGATGCCAACGGCGACGCCGCCGTCCGCGCCGGCATCGCTATCGTCGAAACCGGCGGCGGCTGGGATGTCAGCTCGGTGCGCGGACGCTGGCAGGTCAGCAACGGACCGCTCATTCAGCGAGCGGAATCGGGCGCGGCCAGCGACGGCGTGCTCCGCGCGCCGATGCCCGGCACGGTCGTCGCTGTCCACGCAACAGCCGGAGCGGTAGTGAAGCAGGGCGATGCCCTCGCGGTCATGGTCGCGATGAAGATTGAGATCGTGCTGGCTGCACCATTCGACGGCGTGATTGAGCGCGTTCACTGCGCGGTCAACGACCTCGTCAGCTCACGGCAGCCGCTGGTGACCGTCCGACCCGCCGAGGCGTCAGAC
>JBDHWD010000147.1:0-6606 GCA_039810005.1 Thermomicrobiales bacterium
GATCAAGGGCTCGATTCTCGCCTGACAGATTCACTGCGCTCGACTACTGAACGAAGTGAAGAACCCGTTCCCCTGCGTCCGACTGCCTCAAACGGGTGGGAGATTTCTCACTGCGGTTCGAGATGACAGGACACAGGCATGGCTTTCGCTCCCGGGAGTTTGACCGTTTGGCCTTGACGATGCATCCGGCGACAGATAAGGGAGATGCTGCTGACCGGACATCTCGTGCTAGACAGAGCACTCGGGACAGCATCTGGCACGCAATGGCAATGCGCTGGGAGCGGCAGTTGCTCCATTCTCTGTCATTCTGAACGCAGCGACGAATCCGTCTCCCCGGTTGGAGCCTCCGCAAGATGTCGGTGCGTATGGGATACGCCCGTACAGATCGACGTGCGTTGCGCCGGAAATGCCGGGCCTCGGCGAGAGACAACGGCGCGAGGCCCGGGACATCATTCGGCGGCGATTGGCTCGAGCAGCTCGAGCAGGCCGGTCAACGGGATGCGGGTCCAGTCGGGTCGGTTATTGAGCTCGTAGTTCAGCTCGTAGACCGCCTTATCCAGCAGCAGGATGTCGAGGAGCAAGGCGAGCGTCTCGCGGTCATGCGGCAGGAAGCCCGCGCCACCAGCCGTCTCCAGATAGCCGGCCAGGAACGATGACGCGACCCAGCGGTACCAGAAGCGCGACCAGGACAGTGGGGCTGGATCGTCGGCAGCCACGAGCCCACTCTCGCGCAGCTCGAATAGTGCTGACCAGGCGGCGTAGTCGAACGACCGCACCATCCCGGCGACGTCACGCAGGGGTGTTCGCTTGATGCGCCGCTGGCTGAGGGGGCGCATCGGCTCGCCCTCGAAGTCGATGATGACGAAATCGCGACCGGTGAACAGCACCTGCCCGAGGTGGTAATCGCCGTGGATACGGATGCGCTGGCCGCTCATGCGTCGATCGACGACTGCCCGGTAGTGAGTCAGCAACTGCGGCTGAAGCGCCAGCAGGCGGTCTGCCTCGGGAATCAGCTCCTCGGGCAACTGCTGATGATACTTCCGCAGCGTCTGGAACACCTCGTTGGCGTAGCTGCGCGTCGATTGATAGAGCGAGCGCTGACCCATCGTCGTGTAACTTTCCGGCGTGAACGCGGGATCGTCCATTTGCGCCAGAGCGATGTGCATCTCGGCAGTTCGCACGCCGAGCAGGTGGGCATCGGCGAGGAAGCCGCTGATCAGCTCGGACGCCTGCTCGCTCGGCCCGTCTTCAGCATCTGTCAGCAATTGCTGGGTGGTCGTCACGACCGACTCGATCTCCGGGCGATCGGCCAGCATCCGATCGTAGAAGTTCGTTGCGACATCAAGCGCGTAGGACCAGGCGTCGCCCTCGTTCTGGACAAAGCCCTGCAGGATGCCGAGCGTGATCGGCTCTTCGTTGGCAATCCGGTACTCGATCGCTCCGGCCACCGGCGCAATGTTGGCGAACCCGCTGCGCTCAGTGAGTGCCCGTCCGATCTCGAGATCGGGATTGATGCCTGGCGCGAGGCGACGGATGACCTTCAACATCAGCCGGTCACCGATCATCACCGAGCTGTTGCTCTGCTCGGCGCGGACGTTCGTTGCTTCCGGCAGAGAGTCCATGCCAGCGGTCAGCGTGCGGTATGCCCGAGTCGTGAACGACGAAATGGTGCCGTGCTGTCCTCGCACCCGTCCGCGCCCACTGATGAGCCGCACGAGCGCCTGGCCGAACGCTGGATCCCACATCGCGTCATACAGCAGCCCCTCTTCACCATCTGCGGTGAGTCTGGCGAGGATCGCGTGGGGCATGTAGTTGCTGATGTCCTGCGCCCGCTCACCGGTGGCGAAGACCAACGGCAGCGCATAGAGATCCGGTTCGCCGTCGGCGTATTCGACCCGCAGAATCAGCAGTTGCGCGGATGATCCATCGTAGGGGATGGTCAGGCGATCGTTGATCGTCACCGACCGCGGGCGACGAGCCTTGCCAGCGAACCAGCGTCGGGACAGCAGATACTCCGGCAGCAGGCGGCTGAGCCGGTCGTTGGCGCTGCCGCTGAAGACCGCCGTCCAGTTGCCGCTGACGGCCAGCTTCGGCAGCTCGGAGACGTCGTCGTCCGACGTAACTCGCTCGCCACTGACGCGTTGCTGCTCCAGCGAGAAGAAGTAGAACGAGTGCGGGCCAAGCGTGACGAAATAGGGCAGCTCGCCGATTTGCGGGAACTCTGTCCGGCCAAACATCTCGACCGGTGCCATACCGCGATAGCTCGACAGATCCAGTTCCACGCCCTGCGCAAAGCGCGACAGGTTGGCGACTACCAGGATGGTCTCGTCCTCATACTTCCGAATGAAGCTGAGCACCTTACGATTATCAGGATGCAGGAACTCGATCGTGCCGCGGCCAAATGCCTGGTAGCGCTTGCGCAGTGCGATTAGCCGCTTCATCCACCAGAGCAACGACTGGGGATTTGCCTGCTGCGTCTCAACGTTCACCGTCGAGTAGTGGTACTCCGGGTCGGTGATGACCGGCAGGAAGAGGCGCTGCGAGTTAGCGTCCGAGAATCCGGCGTTGCGGTCGCCACTCCACTGCATCGGCGTGCGAACGCCGTTGCGGTCACCAAGGAAGATGTTGTCGCCCATGCCGATCTCATCGCCGTAGTAGATGATCGGCGTGCCAGGGAGCGAGAACAGCAAGCCGTTCAACAGCTCGATACGCCGGCGGTTGTTGTGGACGAGCGGTGCGAGGCGGCGGCGGATGCCGAGGTTGATGCGCGCCTGCGGGTCCTGTGCGTAGGCGCGATACATGTAGTCGCGTTCCTCGTCGGTCACCATTTCGAGCGTCAGCTCGTCGTGGTTGCGCAGGAACATCGCCCACTGGCAGTTGTCGGGAATTTCCGGCGTCTGCTCAAGGATGTCGACGATCGGATAGCGATCCTCCATTCGCAGCGCCATATAGAGTCGCGGCATAACCGGGAAATTGAACGCCATGTGGCATTCGTCGCCATCGCCGAAATACTCGACGGTGTCCTCCGGCCACTGGTTCGCCTCGGCCAGCAGCATCCGATCGCGATAGTTGTCATCAACGAACGAGCGTACCTTCTTCAGGAACGCGTGTGTCTCGGGCAGGTTCTCACAATTGGTTCCTTCACGCTCGTACAGATAGGGGATCGCATCGAGACGCATCCCGTCGACACCGGCATCGAGCCAGAAGCTCATCGCCTTGAACAGCGCATCGTGGACGCGTGGGTTGTCGAAGTTCAGGTCTGGCTGGCTGGAGTAGAAGCGGTGCCAATAGTACGCGCCAGCAACGCGATCCCACGTCCAGTTCGAAACCTCGAAGTCCTTGAAGATAATGCGGGCGTCGGCATACTCGGTGCCGGTGTCGCTCCAGACGTAGAAATCGCGGGCGGGCGTCCCCGGCTTGGCCGTGCGTGCCCGCTGAAACCAGGCGTGCTGATCCGATGTGTGGTTGAAGACGAGCTCGGTGATGACTCGCAGACCGCGCTTGTGCGCCTCGCGGATGAATGTCCGCGCGTCACGGATAGTGCCGTAGATCGGGTTGACGTCGGTGTAGTCGGCGATGTCGTAGCCGTCGTCGCGCAACGGAGATGGATAAAACGGCAGGATCCAGATCGCTGTGACGCCGAGATCCTGCAAATAGTCGAGCTTTTCGATCAGGCCAGCGAAGTCGCCGATGCCGTCGCCGTTCGAATCGCGGAACGCGCGGACGTGCGCCTGATAAATGACTGCATCCTTATACCAAAGCGGATTTTCCTCTGAGAATTGCTCGACGTTACGCCGCTTACGATTCACCATCCGGTGCGAACGGTCCTTTCCGTGCTGGCCGACGAGAGCGACCTGCCTACATGAAATAGTCGAAGTCGTGCTCGGTGCGCACTTGCCGCCGAACATGGAAGATATGGGCCGGCATCGCATGCGGGTCGAGCATGACGAAGTTGCGATAGCCGCTCCAGAGATAGTGCCCACCGCCGAGAAGATCGTGCACCTGATAGACCTCGCTCTCGTCGATACCGAGGTCGTGAATCTGGAGATCGACCCAACCGGACTGCGTGTGATGTGGGTCCATGTTGACGATAGTCAGCACGATGTCGCCCGATTCTGCGTCGCTTTTGGTGTAGGCGATGAGCTGGTCGTTGTCGGTCGGGTGGAATTGCAGCGTGTCGTTGCGCTGCAGGGCAGGGTGCGACCGGCGGACCCGGTTCACGATGCCGATGATCTCGCGCAGGCTATCCCGCCGCTCCAGATCCCAGCGCCGGATCTCATACTTCTCGGAGTTCAGGTATTCCTCACGTCCGACCGCGAGAGGCTCGTGCTCCTGCAGCTCAAACGCTGGCCCGTAGATACCGTAGCTGGAAGACAGCGTCGCCGCGAGGACGAGCCGCGCGATGAACATCGGGCGTCCGCCATATTGCAGATGCTCCGGCAGGATGTCTGGCGTGTTCGGCCAGAAGCTTGGGCGGAAGTACTCCTGCAGCTCGGAGCGGGTCAGCTCGGTCAGGTACTCCTCCAGCTCCCAGCGCGTCGTCCGCCAGGTGAAGTAGGTATAGGACTGCGTGAAGCCGACCTTTGCCAGCCGCGCCATCACCTTCGGACGGGTAAACGCTTCAGACAGGAAGATCGTCTCCGGGTACTCGGCCTTAATCTTGCCAATCAGAAATTCCCAGAAGGCGAACGGCTTGGTGTGCGGGTTGTCGACGCGGAAGACGCGCACGCCGTGTTGGCACCAGTGCCGGACAACGTCGGTCAGCTCGTTCCACAGCGCCTGCCAGTCATCCGTCTCGAAGTCGAACGGGTAGATGTCCTGATACTTCTTCGGCGGGTTCTCGGCGTACTGGATCGTCCCGTCTGGCCGGGCGCGGAACCATGTGGCGTTGGACATCACATATGGATGATCGGGCGAAGCCTGGAAGGCGATGTCGAGCGCCAGCGAAATCTCGTGCGTCCGCGCGGCTTCGGCGAGATGCCGCACGTCTTCCAGCGTGCCGAGCTGCGGATGCACATCGCGGTGGCCGCCCTCAGGCCCGCCGATCGCCCACGGGCTACCCGGGTCGTCCGGCCCTGACTCGGTCGTGTTGTTCGGCCCCTTGCGAAACTGTCTGCCGATCGGATGGATCGGCGGCAGATAGAGGATGTCAAATCCAAGCTCGGCGATATACGGCAAGAGCCGCTCAACGTCCCGCAGCGTGCCGTGTTCGCCTGCCTTCTGTGCTGTCGAGCGTGGAAACAGCTCGTACCAGGCGCTGAAGCGCGCCAGCGGCGAATCGACGCGCACCGGTAGCACCTTGTCGTAGGTGACGGCGTACTCGCGCTTACCGCAGCGCCACATCAGCTCGGCCAGCTCAGCGGAGAGTGCGGCGTCAACAGCGCCCTCGACGTTCTTGTCCAGCTGCTTGGCGATCCGGCGTAACTGCGTGCCGTCGGCTCGCTTCGATCCCTTCGCTGCGGCAGTGACGATCTGCGCGCCGATACGGAGATCGACGGCGACATCCTGCTTGGCAGCGATGCGCTTTTCGAGGTCGTGTACCCACGTGCGGAAGCGATCAACCCAACCGACGATGGTGTATTCATAAAGCCCCAGATCGACAACCGGGAAGGTCGCTCGCCAGCGGTCGTTGCCGATGGACTCCATCGGCGTCTCGATCCAGTCGCGGTCGCCAGCACGACGATAGCGCAGCACTGCCGCGACCTCGTCGTGGCCATCGGTGTAGATGTCGGCTTCGACGGCGACCGACTCTCCGGTGACGCGCTTGATTGCGAACTGTCCGCAATTGATTTCGGGACGAACCCCTTCGATCACTACTCGGCTTCGCCCGTCGGTCATGCTAGTCCCTTCAGATCGTGTCAGTCGGCGTTATCTGCCGAGAGTATGCCTGTTCACGCTGCGCTAGCGCGCACGCCTCGTGCCAGCTTGGGTCAGCGGTCGGCTGACAGCAGTCCTGAGCCTCATGCATAGAGCACGTTCGCGAGCATCTGCTAGTAGCGCTGTGGTTCCGGTTGGTCGCTATCGGACTGCATCATGCTGACGATGTCGCAACACTTCCTCGCCACGGATGGAGCCGTAAGGACGGGATGTGCGAGATTTCCGCCTGCCACATCAATCAGCCGAGTAGGCGACCCTTCCCAGACGCCACACGTCGTACAGCATTGCGTCGATTATGTGCGCTTGTGCTACCTTGACGATGAGATGATCGTGTTCAGGTCGAGTCAGAATGATGACCCGCGCTGCCTCACGTCCGGCACACACGCAAGAAGAGAGGACTTCGACCATGGCTTCAAATAGCGCCTCTTCATGGAATCAGAAGGTCATCGACGAGTTCCGCGCCAATGGCGGGACCGTGACGGCCGCACCGTTCGGTCGCACCCTTGTCCTTCTCCATCACGTGGGAGCCAAGTCCGGCGAGGAGCGCGTCACCCCGGTCGTGCATATCCGCCAGGATGCGGACACTTGGCTTATCGCTGCGTCGAAGGGCGGCGCTCCCGACAATCCAGCCTGGTATTACAATCTTCTCGCTCAACCGGATACAACGATCGAGACGCCCGACGACGGCTCCGTACCCGTCCATGCGGTTGAGCTCAAAGATGACGAGCG
>JBDHWD010000148.1:0-6605 GCA_039810005.1 Thermomicrobiales bacterium
GGCGCGCCGGACAAGACGCCGATCCCCGGCGTCAAGAACACGATCGCCGTCGCCTCCGGCAAGGGCGGCGTCGGCAAGTCAACCGTCGCGGTGAACCTCGCGGTCGCATTGGCCCAGGACGGCGCTCGCGTCGGTCTACTGGACGCCGATGTCTACGGCCCGAGCATCCCATTGATGATGGGCACGAGCGCCCGGCCGTTCATGAACAACAACAAGATCGTCCCGCTGGAGGCGTTCGGCGTGAAGCTGATGTCGATCGGCTTCCTGCTCGACGCCAATCGCGCGCTGATCTGGCGCGGCCCGCTCGTCGCCCAGCTGATCAACCAGTTCCTCAACGAGGTCGACTGGGGCGAGCTCGACTACCTGATCATCGACCTGCCGCCCGGCACCGGTGACGTCCAGCTGACGCTGGTGCAGAAGATCCCGCTGTCTGGCGCGGTGATCGTGACCACGCCGCAGGACGTGGCGCTGGCCGACGCGGTCAAGGGCATCCAGATGTTCCAGGAGGTGAAGACGCCGATCCTGGGCATCGTCGAGAACATGTCCTACTTCGTCTGCCCAGGCTGCGGCGAGCGGTCCGAGATCTTCGGCTTCGGCGGGGGAGAGCGCACCGCCGAGCGCTACGAAGTGCCGCTGCTGGGGCGCATCCCGCTGGACACCGCGATCCGCCAGGGGGGCGACATCGGCCACCCGATCGTCGTCTCCGAGCCGGAGTCGCCACCGGCCGAGGCGTTCCGCGCCTCCGCGCGCGAATCGGCCCGCAAGCTGGCGATCGACGCCGTCGAGAAGCCCCGCCGCGCGACGATCATGCTCAAGCAGGCGGGGTAGGAGCACGCGTCGTCAGGGTGTCAACTTGAACGACTCCTCTGGATCGGGACCGCGCCGGGTGACTGGCGCGGTCCCGTCCGTTACTGTTGGCCGCGCCAACGACGACAGTCGCCAAGCCAGACGAGATCGGGGACTGATCACACACTGATCCCGGCCTGGCAGCGTTCAACCTCGGGCCTGTCGGTTGCCACAACGCACCGGACACCAAACGGCGACCAACAGGTTATATACTTGCCCCACAATGGAATCAGACCCGGCTGCGGAGCAGCAGGCAGAGAACGACGCCGTATCCGACGCGCGCTCAGCGACGGCACCGTGTTGCTCTGCGCCGCATACCCTCGGACGCAGCTGCGCTCACCTGGCTGGCTCACTGGTCCAGCGACGATGCGCGCCGTACGGTTGCAGATTGGGCTTGAGCTCGCCAATGACCGGCACGTTTCCGTATACCAGCACCCGGACGGGATTGCCGTTCCATTCAGTTCCCCGCAATCAGTCACCCATAGAAGATCGATGGTCGCGACCGTCGCCTCGTTCGAGGGCTGCATGACCAACGTGGCCGTCTGCCGTAACACGCAGAGACATCTCCCGGATATTTCGTTGCATCGATATGTGATGAGTGAGCGAGATAGATGAACGTAAGGTCCGAAGGAGCAGCGGCGCCGCGGCTTCGCTTCCTGCTCTTCATCGCACTGTTGCTGACCTCGCTGCTCGCCGGGCCGGCCGGCCACGTAGCGGGCGCAGCTGCGCAGGGCCGCGACGTCATCATTCTGCTCGACACCACGGTGTCGATGCAGGGTGAGGGCGGCACGGCGAACATCTGGAACGACGTCCGCGACCGCGTCTCCCGACAGATCAGCTACCTCAGCGACGATGTCAACTTCGCGCTGATCCCGTTCGCGGATGGCCCGCGCACCGACCGCATCTGGCCGGCGCAGGGCAACGACCCGGCGGCAACGTTCCAGTTGTCACCATCGACGGAGCAGACACGGAGCGAGGCAGACGCCTTCCTGAACAGGCTGACTCCCGACGGACGCGGCACCTACATCTGCGAATCGCTCAACTACGCAATCGAAAAGCTGGCCGATTGGAGCGCCAGCCAGGGTGGCGGCAATCGCATTCAGACCATCTACCTCTACACCGATGGTGACGAAGAAGGCGAACAATGCCGAGACAACTTCGCCGAGTCACTCGCCAAGATCTTCAACTCCAAGTCCGGCGAGTACCCCTATCTCAATACGGTCTATGTCGATCTGGGCAAGCAGATCTCCGACGCTGACAAAGCGATCATCGAGCAGGCGCAGGGTATAACGATCGTCCCGAACATCCCGGATGTCATCTCGATCTCCGACGACCCGATCGATCTCGGCAATCTCTACGAGCACCCAACCGGAGTCACCGTCTCACTGACGTTGAAGAGCGGCGCGCCGATCGCCGACGGCGTGGCGCGCGGGGCGGTGATGAACATCCTGCCGGCCAGCCTGGGTATCACATTCACCCCGACTACGATCAATCTGACGCAGCCCATGAACATCACGTTCACGGCCAACAGCAGCCTCGATCCCGGGCAGTACACCGGCGTGCTGCGCCTGAACCCGATTCAGGACGACTGGGTCTTCGCCAACAACTCGATCCCGATCACCTTCACCTGGCAACCACCCGCGCCAACGCCGACGGTCCCGCCAACGGCCACGCCAGTGCCGCCGACACCAACCCCGCTGCCACCGACGCCAACACCGGCGCCACCGACCCCCACGCCAACGCCGGTCGCTGGCATCACCATCGACCGGGAGGACGGCGGCGACCTCGGCACGGTCACGGCTGGCTCCGACACGCCGCTGACGGGGACATCCACGCTCATCGTCACGTTCGATGATGAGGCCGTGCGCCAGAACGCCGGTGTCGATCTGCGCGCGACGATCAATGGCGAGACCGACGGGGAGCGCTTCTGGCTCGTCGATCCCGACACCTCCCAGCAGAGCGACGCCATCACCGTCACGGCGAACGGCCGCACCACCGCCTCGGTGGAGGTCGGCTACAACATCGTCCCGCCGAGCAGCGGACGCCTCATCCCCGGCAGCAGCACGCAGCACGCAGTCGTCGCAGTCACCAGCGGCAACGCGGCCATCGCAACGTCCGGCGATGACAGTGCGGCAAGCGGCCAGCTCGCCTACTCGTACACCGTTCGCTATCCATTCGGCCCACAGCATCTCCTCGCGCTGGTCGTGCTCATTCTGCTGATCCTGCTGTTCCTGTTCTGGAAGCTCCATGCGCGCTTCCCGAAGAGCGCGACGATCGTCGCTGGAAACGGACAGCAGTACTTCCCACGCAGAGAGTCAGAGCACGGCGTGCGCGCGAAGCTCTTTCCGAGAGAGATCGAGGTCGGCACGCTCGCTGGCATCAACATCAACGCCCTGCAATCGGTCGCCCGCCTGACACCGCGGACGTCCGCGCTCAGCATGGCCCGGGACGCGACCTATCTGGTTCCGGAGTCCACGTCGGACGACAACCAGCTGCGGGTCAATGGCGCACCGATCACGACGCGGATCCAGCTGCACGACGGAGACACCGTCACGACCAACACCGGCTCGTTTACCTATCGGGAAGACCGGGCCGGACGGGCCACGCACATCGACGACAGTTCCAACGCGTTCGACGGCAAGTCATCACCACCACCATCGAGTGGCTCGTACTTTGGTGCTTAGAAGGGACCAGCCTGCATGATTCCACCGTCCATCATCGTCGGCGTCGGGGGCCAGGGCTCGGCGATCGCGCTCGGCGTCAAAGAGCGCCTCAAGGAGTTCGCCCGCGCCCGGGCAACGCCGTTGACCGAGAAGGCGGAGCTGGATGCGATCGAGAAGTCCGTTCGCATCTTCTCGGTCGACATCGACCACAACACGAAGATCAACAGCCAGTTCACCCAGAACGAGCTGCTGCTGCTGAAGCCTGCATCGCCGGATGCAATGATCAAGTCCCGCACAGGAAATCTCGACCAGTGGTGGCCACAGCACATCACCCAGCCGGGAGGCTTCATCAACGGCGCCGGTGGCATGCGCGCCAAGGGCCGCCTCGCCTACTACATGCTGGGCAGGAGACACGCCGAACAGATTGCCGATTCGGTTGATGTGCTCCGCGCCAATGCGCAGACAGCCGGCTATGGCATCGGCACCGCTATCACCGTCTTCATCTACATCGTTGGCTCGGTGTCGGGCGGGACCGGCAGCGGCATCATGCTGACGCTGGCGCAGCACCTGCGCTCGCTCGTCGATGATGATGTGCATATCGTCGGCGCGATTCCGCTAGCCAGCATCATGCAGCACGGACCGGGCGAGTTTCAGCGCGACAACATCTATGCCAACTGCTCGGCTGCCCTGCGGGAGATCGACTGGTGGATGTTGCCGGCGAAGTACCGGCCCGCACCGATCGAGCCATTCTTCTTTCTGAACGGAACGCGCATCGCGGGTGATGGGAGCGACCACAAGAACGAGACGCCATTCGACCTCTGCTACCTCTTCGCCGAGAGCAATCAGGCCGGCAAGCCGCTGCCATCCTTCGGGGCCTACACCGAGCTCGTCGCCGACTGCATCGCCCTCGATGTCGATTCTCCAGCCGCAAGCGCCAGCCACTCTCTCATCTCCAACATCATCGGTGGGCTCAACAACAAGGTGAGCCCGCCAGTTGACGATGCCAGCAGGGCCACCAAGTCGGTCCTGTTCGCTGGCGCGGGCGCGGCCTCGATCGTCTTCTCCGTCCCGGAGACGATCGGCTACCTCGGCGACCAGCTCCTGCTGCACGTGCTCGACTCGATCGTGTTGCGCCGTCAGGACCGCGGCGACGAGGCACGCCGCTGGCTGAACGACCGAGAGGTAATCCCGAATGCCGGGCAGGTCAGGCTGCGCGATCGACTGAAGCAGGCCTATACCGACGACGCCACCGGGCAGGTGCACCAGGCGCAGATTGCCCCGGAGCCGAATTTCGGTAGCGTCGATCGAAAGAGCTGGATCACCCTCGTTCAGAACCATCGGTCTCAGGTCGATGACACCTGGCTCAAGGCGCTCAGAGGCCTTCTGGCCAGGAACGAGCCGGTCGTCCTCAACGACCTCTGGCGCCAGCTGCGGGCCACGGTCAGCGCGACGCTGGAGGACGAGACCGGCAACGGCCTGTGCCACGCGGCCGATCTGCTCCGCGGGATCAGCGGCAATCTGGCCAGCCGCGTCGAAGAGCTGACGAACGAGATCGACAGCACAGAGCCGAGCCGCCCAGGTCTGCGACAGAAGCTGAATTCCGGTGTCAGCCGATACGACGAAGCCATCGAACGACTAACGATGACCGGCAAGTCGCCGTTTGGCGGCAAGGGCAAGCAGGAATCCCAGGCTCAAGCGTTTCTCGCTAATTGGTGGAGACCCTATGTCGGCACGCAACAATCCATCGCCGAGGCCGACGCGGAGTTATCACTGCTGAGGTCGTTTCTCGAGCACGTGGTTCGTCTGCGAACCGCACTGGATCAGGCGATCACCGAGCTGACGCGCCAGCGAGAGCTCCTCAAGCTCGGGCTCGACGATCACTTCAGGCAGTCTCGCGGCCAGATGGCACAGCAGGATCGCGTCCTTGCCGACCGGGAGCTGGTTGACGAGGTCTTCGCGCGCGATATCGCGAATGCTCGCACGCCGGGTTCTCAGGCGCTCAGAGACATCGCGGTCGGACTTGCCACCGCCGGCAGTCCGTTGCGCGCCTGGCTGCTCAAGCCCACGAGCCAACACGGCACGCAGGCCCAGGAGGCCGCGAATCTCAGCACCGCGGCGAGCAGCGCCGTGAAGGACGCCCGGAACAAGACGGCGTATCAGTTCAGCGCCACCGTCCAGAGCATGTCGGTCTGGGATGCGATGGAGCATGAGTTCTATGCGCGGGTCGGGCTGGGGAAGGTCGATACGTTCCTCGATGCGGTTGGCGGCATACCGGAAAGCGGCGATGCTGCCCGCAGGCTGACGCAGTACATGCAGTCCCGGGTGAGCTCATGCATCGCCGCGGCGGTCCCCTACTGGTCACTGAGCAGGGCGAATCAGGAGCGCTATCAGGATCTCTACCACATCATTCATTCGGTGCAGGCGTCCTACGCCCAGGAGCCGTTCGACGCTCCGAACGCGTCGGGTGCGTTGATCGAGCTGAAGCGGGCGCTTCCGTCGATGCTGAGCGGCGGGTCGGCGCCGGACACGTCGGGACAGTCGATCCACCACTTCTTCGTGTCGTCCCGGGAGTGGGGCGCGCCGCTCTTCATGATCAATGACGATGAGCGCCAGCAGATGGCCAATAGCGAGCGAAACTGGACCAGCCAGAAGGGCCACGTCTACGTCGACCAGCGCTACGTCAATGTGCTGCCGGATGATCTCTCGCTCGAAGGGATGCAGCGGCGCATCGACCAGCTCGCCGAACAACGGCGGCACGCGAACGCCGCGACGCAGACGGTCCTGCGGCGCGTGGTCGAGACGCTGGGCGTCGCGCTGGAGCTGGGCTACGCACGAGAGAATCCGATCGGGCGATCGTTCGACGTCGCCACCTCGGCCAGCAAGCATGCCTATCATTCGTACGGCCAGGATATCCACTCGGCCATCGAACGGTTGCAGGATCGTTCGGATGAGCTTGAAGAGATCGCAGACGTGGTTTACGCAGCGTGGTCACAGCTGCCGGCCAGCGAGCAGTGTCATCTGGTCAGTAATCGCATCGACGTGATCGATCGACAGATCGGCGAGATGCCACCTGGGAGGGATCCGAAGAAGGACACG
>JBDHWD010000149.1:0-6603 GCA_039810005.1 Thermomicrobiales bacterium
CGCAGCCGCGAGAAGGCGCAGGAGATCGCCGAGCAAATCACGGCCAAGCTGCTGGAGGATGGCGACTACGCCCGCATTGAGGCAGTGAACGGCTACATCAACATTTATTTCGATACCCATAAGGTAGCCAACGAGGTCCTCGGCGCAGTCCACGAGCTCACCGCGGATTACGGGCGAGGTGAGCACAAGGCCGACAAGGTCATGATCGAGTTCTCGCAACCAAACACGCACAAGGAATTCCACGTCGGCCACCTGCGCAACGCATCCCTGGGCGACGCTGTTTCACGCATCACCGAGTTCGCCGGCTTTGACACTGTGCGAGCGAACTACATCGGCGATATCGGCATGCACGTCATCCGCTGTCTGTGGTGCTTCCTCGAGTTTCACCAGGACGAGAAGGATCAGGTCGCACCGGAGGAGCGCGGCCGCTGGCTCGGCAGCCTCTACGCCGAGGCTGTCGCGCGGCTGGAATATCGTGACCAGATCGTCGGGCTGCTGAACGAGATGGCCAAGATGGACTCCATCTTCAGCAAGGCTGTCGACCGCCTAATGAAGGAGCTCTACAAGGCGAGCGGTCATGGCGAAGATGTCGCCTATCTGCTCGGCCAGATCGCCAACCAGCGCGAGATCAAGGCCGACGCGATCTACAGCGAGCGGACGATTCCGGCACTCTGGCCGATTCTCGGCGAGCAGCTCGAAGCCGAGATTGAGCAGCTCCGCGCCGAAGGTCCCCACCAGGCACCGCCGATCCCGTCGCATTCCGGCGGGCCGCCGACTATCCCGCCGGTCGTCACTGTTGAGGACACCGAGGAGCGTTTGCAGCGCTGGCAGCGACTCGGAGAACACCTCGACTGGTGGCCGCACGTCCCACGCTGGCAGGAGCAGATCCGCGAGACGTTCCAGCGCTGGGAACAGCGCGACCCCGAGTTCCTGGCGCTGTGGGACGAAACCAAGCGCTGGAGCATGGACGGGTTCCATCGCATCTACAACGAGCTGGGCATCCCGTTCGATGTCTGGTTCTTTGAGAGCGAGGTCGAGGATGAAGGCCGGGCTATCGTCCAGGAATTGCTGGATCGCGGCATCGCCGAAGTCAGCGACGGCCTGCCGGTCGTGAAGATCGACGAGCAGCTCGGCCTGACCAAGGAGACGTACCGGACGATCCCGATTCTGCGCTCGGACGGCACGACGCTCTACTCGACGAAGGATCTCGCGCTGACGCGGCGCAAGTTCGAGGACTACGAGATCGACCGCTCGGTCTGGGTGATCGATGTCCGCCAGTCGCTCTATATGCAGCAGATCTTCAAGGTCATGGAGCTGTACGGCTTCGAGCAGGCCGACAAGTGCTTCCACCTGGGCTATGAGGCGGTGATGCTGCCGGAGGGCGCGATGAGCAGCCGCCGCGGCAACGTCGTGCTCTACGACGATCTGGCTGCCGAGGCGCAGCGGCGGGCACGCGACATCATCGAGGAGAAGGTGCGACAGCTCGATCTTGCCGAGGAGCAGCGCCAGCAGATCGCCCAGCAGGTCGCCATCGGCAGCATGAAATACATGATGCTGGCGCGCGATAACAACCGCGTCCTCGTCTTTGATATGGAAGAGGCGCTGTCGTTTGAGGGTCATGCCGCGCCATATATCCAGTACGCGCACGCGCGCGCCTGCCGCATTCTTGAGCGCGCCGGAGAGGTGCCAACAGCCGGCGAGATCGCGTTCGAGGATCTGCAGCCGGAGGAGACCGACCTGATTCAGCAGATCGGCATCTTCCCGACCGAGGTGCAACGCGCCGCGGACGAGTACAAGCCGCTCGTCATTGCGAACTATGTCTTCGAGCTGGCCCGGCGGTTCAACGACTTCTACGCCGATATCGACAAGCGGCCAGTGCTGACCGCACCGGAGCCGCAGCGCACGATGCGCCTCCGCCTGGTTGACGCGACGCGCCAGACACTGGCGAATGGCCTCGGCCTGCTCGGTATCGCTGCGCCGGACGTGATGTAGCCATGCGTGACGAGGGCGACAGGACTAACCGGCTCAGCGATCCGTCGGTGCCGATCGACGTCTTCCAGATGCCGATGGCGCTTGGCGCAAACTGCGACGGCGTGGACCTCGGCGCAGCAACGCTGGACGACGCCATGCGTCGTCTGCTGGCATCACGCGGCTATCAGCAGATTGCCTCACGGTTGCGGCCATCAGTCGAGATCCCGGTCGCGCCGCTCGACCCAGCAACTGAGGGGCGCGGCGATACGCCGAACGCCTGGTACGTCAACGAAATCGGCGACGCATGCGGGCGGCTGGCCGAGGCCGTCGCCGACTCGATCACTGCCGAGCGCTTCGCGCTGATGCTCGGCGGCGACCATGCGGCATCGATCGGGTCGCTGGCCGGAGCCGGCGTGGCGGGCCGACTCGGCGTCATCTGGATCGACGCGCACGCCGACATCAACACGCCCGAGACGAGCCCGAGCGGCAACGTTCATGGGATGCCGCTGGCCGTCGCGCTGGGGCAGGGCCCGGAGCGCCTGACTGCGATCGGGGCGCGATCCGGATTGCGGATCGACGACCTCGTCTACATTGGCCTGCGCGATCTCGATCCAGCCGAACGCGACCTGCTGAGAACCGGACCGGCACTCGTCTTCACGGCAGATGCCATTGAAGAGCGCGGCATTGATGAGGCCATCCTGACATCGATCGACCGCCTGCTGCGTAACGGCGTCGATGCTGTCCATCTCTCGATCGACATCGACTCACTCGATCCTTCGATCGTCCCCGGAACCGGCACGCGCTTCCCCGGTGGCCTGACCTATCGCGAGCTCATCCGCGCCATCGGGCAGCTCCGACGCAGCAATCTGCCAATCGCCTCTGCCGATGTCGTCGAGCTCAACCCGCTGCTCGACCCGACCGGCGGCTCAACGATCGTTGCCGCAGCCCTGGCGACCGCACTCCTGGGCCGCACGGCGCTATGACCGACTACCGGATGACCATCGGCGTTGAGATAGCCATCGTCGATGCCCATGGTCGGTATCTCCTGATCGTGCGCAGTGACGACGAGCCGTTCATGCCCGGCGTCCTGTCGATGCCCGGCGGCAAGGTCGACCCAATCGTGATCGCCGATGCCCTGGAAGACACTGCCATCCGCGAGGTTCTTGAAGAGGTCGGGTTGCGGATCGAGAACCCTCAATACGTCGAGAGCCACACGTTCTATGCTGACGAAGATCTCGTCCTTGACATCATCATGCTGGCGCAGCACCGGGGAGACGACCCGCAGATCGTGTCATCCGAAGAGGTCGCCGAGCTGCACTGGATGACAGCGGCTGAGATAGCGGTACATGCCGACATTCCCACGTGGACGCGCGACAGCATCCAACGCGCCGAAACCCTCCGCCGCGACCTCGGCTGGTAAACCCCGCAAACCGGAGAGAGCGGGTACAATCCCCGAACCGTCGGTCGGCGGCAAGCCGCCACGGATTGGGGGGAATGGCTACGTCTCAGCCGGAGAGCTCACCACCACCAACGCCAGTTCGTAAGCCACCGCGCCGCTCAGTCGGCGGATCGGTCACGCTCGCACTGCGCCTCTACCCGTCATTCCGCGCGATGTGGCTGGGGACGGTCGCCACCAACCTCGGCCAATGGATGCAGAACATCGCCCTCGGCTGGTACATGCTCGTCCTGACCGATTCTCCACTCTGGGTCGGTCTGATCGGCTTCGCAGCCGGTGTCCCGTATCTGTTGATTACCCTGCCGGCCGGAGCGCTCATCGATCGCGCCGACGAGCGCAAGGTCCTGATGGGGACGCAATGGGCCGCAATGGCGACGGCAACCGCGCTGGCGGCACTGATCCTCAGCGGCGCAGCCGAAAGCTGGCATCTCCTCATCGCGGCAGCAGCCAACGGCGCGATCATGGCGGTCAATGGCACCGTCCGGCAGACGTTCGTGCCGTCGCTCGTCTCGCGCGACCATCTGGCGAACGCAGTCTCGCTCAACTCAGCCGGCGCGAACGCGATGCGCATCATCGGACCGTCGATTGCCGGCGGAATCATCGGGCTGTTCGGCGTCGCCATCTGCTTCATCCTGCAGGCGGTAGCGCTCGCGGGCGCGCTCATGGCGACGGTCAGGATCGAGCCGGTGCCGAACACGCGGGCCGGGATCGCGCCAGGCGGCATCCTTGACGGTCTCCATGAGGTTCGACGCAATCCGGCGCTCGGCTCACTCATGATCCTGACTGCCGTGCCGGCGACGCTCGTCTTCCCCTATATCCAGCTCATGCCAGTGTTTGCCCGCGACGTCTGGGATATCGGCGCCAGCGGCCTCGGCGCGCTGATGGCCGCCAGCGGTGTCGGCGCATTGACTGGCGCGCTGATCGCGGCGACGATGGATCGTGTCGAGCGCAAGGGCATCGCGGTGATGCTGCTGACGACGATCTACTGCGCTGCCGTCGCGGCGTTCGCCGCCAGCCCGACGCCGATCCTTGCGATGCTGGGGCTATTCGTATCCGGCGTCACCGGCTCGATCTTCGGTTCGCTCAGCAATGCGCTGCTCCTGCTGCTGAGTAATGCGCGCGTTCGCGGTCGTGTCATGGGCATCTACATGCTGACAAGCGGGTTCACGCCGTTCGGCGCGCTGGCGTTAGGCGCGATCGCTGAGAGCATCGGCACGCCCAAGGCAGTCTCCGGCGCAGCGTTCCTGGCCATGCTCATCGTCGGAATCGCCACAACACGGATGCAACGACTCCGCACGGCGTAGCACAATAGAGAGAATCGGAGGGAGGGGAACATGAGCCGCACCCATCTGGGGCGAGCGACGGCGCTGACGCCATCGCAGCGCCTGCTCTATCGTGCGCTGATCGACGCAGTCATCGATACCGGCGAAGCGCCAACGATGGAGACCATGAGTCAGCGCATCGGCTTGTCAACGCGGGAGACATCACAGATCGCCGGAGAGCTTGTCGAGGCTGACTGGATTGCCACCGACGACGAGGGTACGGTGACGTGTGTCTACCCATTTTCCATTGCTCCGACGGGCATCAACGCCAGTTGGGATAACGTCGAGCGGGCGATGATGTGCGCGGTCGATGCGCTCGGCGTTGCGCCGATGCTGGAAAAGTCCGTACTCGTGCGCGCCAACTGCCAGCACTGCAACCGGGCAATAACGATTGAGGTCGAGCCGGAGCGTCTGAAGAAGCGCACACCGCGCTCGACGGTCGTCATCCGTCGCTGGACAGCCGGCCCGGCTGCCGCGAATCGCTGCGCTGCCACCCGCTTCGCGTGCTCGCCGGACCACGCCCAGCAGTGGCTCCATGAGCATGGCGGCCCGGACGATGTCATACAGTCGTTGGAAGCGTCATTCATCGAGGGGCGAGCTGTTTTCGGAAGCGCCTACCGCCACGGTAGCTCGGCGCATCTCAACGGCTGAGTGAGATAGAGAGGGTACTGGAGACGATGGCAAGCACGACCGACCTGGAGCGACGAGATCCGGCTGACCTGGGATTCGATCCCGACAGGCTGAATGCCGCGATCGCGTTCATCAAGGACCACGAAGCACGCGGCGACCACCACACGCGGGTCGATCTCAACTTGCCGGACAACGACATCGTCGGTCCACTGAAGGATCGCGGCGAGCATAACGGCATGATCCTGCGCCGGGGAGCGGTCGCTGCCGAATGGGGCGACACGGCGCGCGTTGACATGACCTACAGCATCTCGAAGAGCTATCTCTCAACCGTCGCCGGCCTGGCCTTCGATCGCGGCATGATCCGTGATCTCGACGAGCGCGTCTCCGTCCTCGTTCCAACCGAGCACTTCAGTGGCGACCACAACGGCCAGATCACCTGGCGGCAGCTGTTGCGCCAGACGAGCGAGTGGACCGGCACACTGTGGGGCAAGCGCGACATTGCGGACCGGCGCAAGGGCGTCGATCGCGAAATCCAGCAGCCTGGCACGTTCTACGAATACAACGACGTGCGGGTGAACCTGCTCTCGTTCGCCCTGATGAACATCTGGAAGCGCGCGCTGCCGGAGGTCATCAAGGAATACGTCATGGACCCGATCGGCGCGTCGGACACCTGGGAGTGGCATGGCTATAGCACGTCCTGGGAAGAGATTGGCGGACAGAAGATCCACGGCGTCTCGGGCGGCGGACACTTCGGCGGCGGCGTCTGGATCGCGACGCCCGATCACGCGCGTTTCGGTCAGCTCTTCCTGCAGCGCGGCAAGTGGGAGGGCAAGCAGCTCATCTCCGAGCGCTGGATCGACGAAGCCACAACGCCGGCATCAGTCGAGCCGACCTACGGCTTCATGTGGTGGCTCAACCCGGACCACCTGATGTTCCCCAGCCTGCCGACCAACAGCTACGCGGCGCGCGGCGCAGGCAGCAACATCATCTACATCTCCCCCGACGACGACCTCGTCATCGTCCTGCGCTGGGTCGACGGCGCGTCGATGGATGCGTGTCTGGCCGAGGTGCACAAGGCACTGAAGTAACCTCACCTCCACCCGGAGGGTACCCGGGCCCCCTCTCCCGTGGGGAGAGGGGGAGCCTTTTCCGATTGGGCTATGCGTCCTAGGCGTTGTCGACCATGACCTGGCCGGACTTGAGGACGAGGAGGGTGTTGCGCAG
>JBDHWD010000150.1:0-6568 GCA_039810005.1 Thermomicrobiales bacterium
AGGCACGCGGGCCGAGCAGCTCTTCGCCCTTGGGTGTACGCCAGCGGGCGTCGAGCGGCGGCACGGCGATGACCGCCACCGTGCGGCCGGGGCCGATCTCGTGGTTGGTGAGCGGCAGGCCGGTCTTCCGGTCATGCACGCTGATGATGTCCGGGCTGGTGGCGCGCGGCTCGCCGTCCACCCAGACGACGTGATGCTCGTTCTTGACCCAGATCGCGCAGGTGTGACCGCTGAACGCGCCGGTACCAGTCAGACGGTGCGTACAGAGGTGGAACTGGTAGCCACTCTCCGGCTCCTCCTCGGTCCGCTCGACGGTGCCGTCGAACAGATGCACGCCACCCAGGTTTTCGACCAGCGCGGCGACGGAGTCGTCGCCGCGCTCGCGCGCCTCGCGCAGCAGTTTGCCAGCCTGGTAGGCCTCCTCGCACGAGCCGCGCACGACGGACGCGCGTGCCTCGCGTGCCGGGATGAGCGCGCGCGCCACCGAGACGCCGCCGAGCGCTGCGCTGCACAGGTGCCGCCCGATGCGGTCGATCATCGCGGTGCTGATCGCCTCAGGGATGTGGATGACGTCCCCCCAGCGGTCGATGAAGACTAGCGGCCAGACGCCGCGACCCTCGATCTCAAGCGTTGACTGATGGATCTCTGGCTTGGCGCGGCCGCAGTAGTCGCCATCGACCAGCGGCACCCCGAGGCGCGCCGCAGCTAGCATAGGAGTGACGGTGTTGTAACTGCCCAACTCGACCGCGACCACACCACCGGGCTGGGCATCGTAAAGCGATAGCAACGTCCGCGCCGCAGTCAGCGACATGTCCAGCGGGTCGGTGAACTTATAGGCCGTTAGGCCGGTGCGCTGGAGCAACGCCGGGTCGGGCCCCTCAGCGGGCGTCTTGCCGCCGACCCCGGCCAGACTGAAGGTCCACGAGTCGCCGTCCAGTTCGTCGATGTCGGTCCAGCCAGCCGGGACACCAGCCCGCATTGCCTTCCAGAGCCGCTCGATTGCCTGCGGGGCGGGACCTCCGCCCCCACCGGTTCCGAACAGCACCAATCCGTGAACCCAGTCCTCGACTTCCTGACGGGATGTCAGTCGTCGTGTTGGCATTAGTCCAACCCCTTCGCGACGACTTCTTCCATCGGCGTGTAGTCGCAGGCGAAGCCCCAGCGCCATGGGTGGAAGATGCGCGCGCCCCGCTCCGTCCGCCAGAGCGGATCGCATGGCACGCCGAGGACGGCAACTTCGCGCCCGTAGTCCCAGGCTGGGGCGTCGAAGTTCGACAACCCATAGCCGGTTCCGGCATCGAGCACGGTGACGAGGTCGGGGGACATGACGTAGGGTTGATCGTTAACCCATGACATGTGATTCTCGTTCTTGTACCAGATCTTGAAGGTCTTGCCGACGTAGTCGCCGGTGCCGATGATACGCTCAGTGCCCCAGATGAATGCCGTATGGTCTTCATTGATGCGTGCCTGGACGATGCCGCGAAACAGCACCTGTCCGCCCGACGCCTCAGCGGCCGCGTCGGCAACGTCCTTTCCCGTCTCGCGTGCGGTGCGAATCGCCTTGCCGATCTTGCGCGCCTTCGAAACGGTATTGCGGAAGGTCTTCTCGCGGATCGTCGCGCCGTCGAACGACATCAGACCCCGGACGCTGCCGCCGCTGACGATAGCGAGGTGACGTCCGACATCCTCCATCCGCTGCCAAGAGACGACGCGCTCCAGAACCATCAGATCCCCCCACGACGAGGAGAAGAGCACCGGCTGGGCTGGCACACCATACACGTTCAACGAGCACATTGACACTTCTGGCACGGCGCGATAGCCGGCTGTGTCGGCATCCACGAGTGGTAGCCCCTTACTCGCGGCGTTGAGCACCTGACGGAAGTTGTTTGGCCCGATCTCGAAGGAAACATACGCATCGGGGGACTTGCCGCACAGCTCCCGCATCCGGTCATCGACGACCTGCTCCCACGACTGATCGGGTAGCGACGCCCAATCGCCGAGCGGATACAGATAATCCTTGTGCCGCAGCTCGGCGCTGGTCCACTCGATCCGATTCACCGGGATAGTCCACGCCTGCTCGACGCTGGGCTGCAAGTAGCGCTCGCGGTCCTCGCGCCGGACACCACCGCCGGCTCCGACACCCATATAGACCGTCGCGTCGTCGGACAGTTCCGTTGGGTCCAGCAGCGTAGGCTGCACGCCGCTAGCCAGCGCCGGGTCAACGACGGCGTCGAACTGCGCGCGCGTCGGCCCGATACCTCCGCCTCCGGTCGAGATAGCGCTCCCACCAACGACCATGTCCCATAAGTCTTCCTTCGTAAGGATAGTCCCTGCCATGATCCCTACTCCTCTCCCCTGATCCCAGATCGATGGTTTGCCGTGTTACCAGCCGACGTAGCAAACGCCGCCCTAGCGGATTGATCGAGCGACGACGTCTTCCATCGACATGTAGTCGCAGGCAAAGCCCCAGCGCCACGGGTGGAAGATGCGCTGGCCGCGCTCACTGCGCCAAAGTGGATCGCATGGCACGCCAAGGACGGCGACCTCGCGCCCATAGTCCCAAGCTCGGGCGTCAAAGTTGGAGAGGCCGTACCCGGTGTGGGCATCAACGACGGTGACGAGGTCAGGGGACATGACGTACGGCTGGTCGCCGAGCCAGGTCATGTGGTTCTCGTTCTTGTACCAGACCTTGAAGGTCTGGCCGGCGTAGTCGTCGGTGCCGATGATGCGCTCGGTGCCCCAGATGAACGCCGTGTGATCCTCGTTGACCCGTGCCTGGACGATGCCTCGGAACAGCACTTGTCCACCGGCCGCCTCAGCCGCAGCGTTGGCCACGTCCTGGCCCGCCTCGCGCGCCGCACGGATCGCCTTACCGACCTTCCAAGCCTTCGAGACAGTGCCGTTGAACGACTTATCGCGTGCGGTCGCGCCGTCGAAGGCCATTAGTCCGCGTAGCCCACCGCCCGAGACGACGGCCAGGTGGCGCGCGATATCCTCCAGACGCTGCCAGGAGACGGTGCGCTCGACGGTGATGATGTCACCCCAAGCGGTCGAGAAGAGCGCTGGCTGTGCCGGCACGCCGTGGATGTTGAAGGAGGAGAGGGAAATCTCGGGCACGGCCCGGTAGCCAGCCACATCGGCGTCGAGCAGAGGCAGACCGTCCTCGGCACAAGTCAGCATCTCGCGGAAGTTGTTCGGCCCGATCTCGAACGGCAGGAATGCCTCCGGCTTGTGGCCGCACAGTTCCGCCATGCGCTGATCGACGACCGAACGCCAGTCGGGCCCTGGCGCGTCTGCCCAGTCGCCGAGCGGATAGAGGTAATCCTTCTGCTGGAGCTGGTCACGAATCCAGCCAATTGCGTCGACGTCCCGCCGCCACCAGCCAGCGATGCCGGGTGAGAGGTAGCGCTCGCGGTCGGCGGCGCGCACCCCACCGCCGACGCCAACTCCCATATAGACAGTCTGGTCGTCCTTCAGCTCCTGGGGATCGAGCAGGGTCGGCTTAACGCCGCGGCCCAGGATCGGGTCAACGAACGCGTCGAACTGCTCGCGCGTCGGCCCTGTACCGCCGCCGCCGGTCGCGATGGCACTGCCACCCACGACCATATCCCACATGTCTTCCTTCGAAAGTACCGTGCCTGCCATCGTAGCTACCCTCTCTGGTGGGAACGGGTCCCCTAGACTGGCCCCCACCATCTACTCCTGATCCCTGAAACTTGACCGCTCTCAGTGATCAGCTACTCCACCCCCAGCTTCTTACACAGTTCCACCAGCTCGGGGTGAACGTAGCGACCCTCGCGCTCGATCTCGACACCATCGGCGATCAGAGAGGGGCGCAGGATAATGCCATCGGTGTGGCTGGGCGCTCCGAGATTCTGCGGGCCGATGCCGATGTCCATGCAACCGAAGACGCGCTCGTCCTCGACAATGCGTCCGGTGATGCGCTTGACGCCAGGGTTGAAGCCGAACGACAGGTGGGCGATGCGGTACATCTGATGGTTATCGAACTGCGCCATCCAGTGCTCAAAGATGCGGGCCTGCGGCCCACCCTCGATGTTGGTGACATAGCCGTTCTCGACCGTCAGCGTCACTGGCGCGTCCAGCGGGCCGATCTCGGCTGGTGGCCAGATCGCACCGTCGAAGACGATCGTGCCATTGATCTGGTCGATCAGCGAGCTGAACCCAGACTGCCCGCCGAGCATGCGCGAGAAGCCCTGGCCTGGCTGGCCAGCGCCGGGCAGGTAGGCTGGCGGATTCGGATCGACCGGACAGAGCAAGTCGGTGCCGTTGGGGTCGGTGATTCGTATTTCCTTCGCAGCCATGCATAACTCGTGCAGCTTGGCACCCAGTTCGGTCATGATAGGGTAATCGACCTTGCCGATCGTGCGTACCAGCATCTCGACGTCCATCCCGCCGTAGCAGGCGTGACGGCAGCCGTTCTTGGTGGCGTTAAGGCGCGCGTCGGTATAAAGGATGTATTGGACGCCGAACTCGAACCAGACGTCGGCTGCGGCCAGTGCCGCTGCCACCGGCTTGGGCGGCTCCATCTGCGCGTCCGGCTGTGTCTCGTACCAGACGACCACCGGGTGTGCGCCCATCGCGTAGACCGCCTGTGCCACCGCATTAACGACGCGGCTATCCCCGATCGTGTCGCAGGTGATGACGACATTCTCACCTGGCTTGACCGGATGCACCTCCTCGACCGCCTTGCGCGCCGCCCGCGCCACCTCCCACGACCAGTAGTCGTCCCGCATCTCCGTACCGATGAGGAATTCCATGTCCACTCCTTCCGAAGGCTAGGGGTTGCACCGCCGTAATCCCGGTCTCTCGTTACATCGCCAGATCGCCGGCCGCACGAACGCGGATGCGTGTCGCATTGCCGGGCAGATACGCCAGCGGCACCTCATGGACGTCGACGATCTCAACCGTGGCCGGACTAGCCCCAGCCTTGACAGCCTCGTCCTTCGCCATCTGTCGCGCCAGTTCCATCGCCTGGTCGCGGGTGTACTCCTCAAGCGAGAAGATGCGCTCGACCTCGCCGCTGCACTGGGCGATAGCCGCGCCGATCGCGTTGGCTACGCCGTAGTTCTCGGGGCGATGCACCTCAGAGGCGCCGTGCAGGTCAGGCGCAATGATGACGCTGCCGCCGCCGACCAGCACAACCGGCATCGGGTCGGCGCTGGTCTTCATACGGTCGATCGTGCTCTCGCAGGCTCCCTTGATCTTCGCTGTCGCGGTCGCCACCAACTCCGGATCGAGGTCGGCAACGCGCGACGGATCGCCCATCGTTGCCCGCCCGGATGCAACGGCGATGTCGGAGAGCGTGAGCGTATCGCCGCCGAAGACAATGCCCTCCGTGGTGATGCGATAACCGACGCTATCAGGACCGAGCTTGAGGCCACCGTTCTGGTGGACCTGGGTGCCGCCGCCGAGGGCGATCGAGATCAGGTCGGGCATACGAAAGTTGGTGCGCACACCGCCAATATCAACGGCGACTGATGACTCGCGCGGGAAGCCGTTGATCAGGATGCCAATGTCGGTGCTGGTCCCACCGACATCGACGATAACCGCGTGGCTGAGCCGCGAGAGGAAGGCCGCCCCACGGATTGAATTCGACGGACCGCTAGCAACAGTCAGGATTGGGTAGCGCATGGCATACTCGAGCGCCATCAGCGTCCCATCGTTCTGACTGAAGAAGGTGCGGGCGTTGATACCGTGCTCACGAAGCGCATCTTCGAAGCCGTGGGCTGCGATACGCGCCGTATCAACGACGGACGCGTTCAAGATCGAGGCGTTCTCGCGCTCCAGCAGGCCGATGCTGCCAATCTCGTGCGAGTAGGTGACCGGGACGTCATCGCCGAGCACCTCTTGGAGGATCGCGCCCCCGCGCTGCTCGTGCGACTGATCCACCGGCGAGAAGACAGAGACGACAGCGACTGAGTTGACCTTTCCCTTGAACGACTCGGCGGCCTCGCGGATCGCCTTCTCATCGAGCGGGTTGATCTCTCGCCCGTCGTACTCGTGCCCGCCACCGACAACGGCGTAGTGCGAGCCGATCGCCTCGCGCAGATCCTCCGGCCAGCCGACGAATGGCAGAATCGCCAGCGTCGCTGGCGCGCCGATGCGGACTAACCCAACCGTATTCAGGTTGCGCCGTTCGAGGATCGCATTCGTGCAGGCGGTCGTGCCGAGCATCGCATAGGTGATGCTCGGCAGGTCGAGATCTGGGTGTCCCTCAACCAGTCCCGCCAGCGCATCGCGGATGCCGGTCATCACGTCCTGCGTCGTCGGTGACTTGTACGCTGCCAGCAGATTCGCGTTCTCGTCTAGCACCACCGCATCGGTGTTTGTCCCACCGACATCAATCCCTAACCTGAGTGTCACCCTCTACCCTCCCGTAACGTCGCGATCAGCGACCAGTTCGTTCACCACGGCAACTGCACCTGTTCGATTGGCCGGTACTCAATGTTGTAGCCGAAATAATGAGGGCCGACGACGGCTAGCCCCTCGGGGGTACGCCATTGCGCGGCGCACGGAAAGCCGACGACGATGACGCGCAGACCGTAGC
>JBDHWD010000151.1:0-6434 GCA_039810005.1 Thermomicrobiales bacterium
GGAGCAACATCGTGCCGCACGCGCGGTACTACGGGACGGTCGACGCGACGCCGCTCTTCGTCCTGCTCGTCGCCGACTATCTGCGCTGGACCGGCGACGACGCGCTGTTCGACGAGCTGCGGTCGAACGTGGATCTGGCGCTGGAATGGATCGACCGCTGGGGCGACTCGAACGGTGACGGCCTGCTCGATTACCAGCGCTACTCGGAACGCGGGCCGCAGAATCAGGGCTGGAAAGACAGCGACAACTCCGTCCAGCACATCGACGGTCGGGAGCTGCGAGGCCCGGTGGCCGTCATCGAGGTGCAGGGCTACGTGTACGCCGCCCGCCTCGCCATCGCCGACGTCTACGAGCGCCGCGGCGACCCGGATCGCGCCGCACAGCTGCGCGCGGATGCCACCGAGCTGCGCGAGCGGATTGAACGCGTCTACTGGCAGCCGGAGCGCGACTACTTCGCCGAAGCGATCGACGGCGACGGACGGCAGGTCGAGTCACTGACCTCGAACCAGGCGCATCTGCTCTTTGCCGGGGCAGTCGAGCCCGAGCGCGCTCGAGCCGTGACAGACAGGCTCCTGAAGCCCGACATGTTCTCCGGCTGGGGCGTCAGGACACTGGCCAGCACGATGCCGCACTACAACCCGATGAGCTACCACAACGGCTCGGTCTGGCCGCACGACAACGGCTTCGTGCTGTGGGGGCTTCGACGCTACGCGATGCTCGACGAGCTGGAGAGCGTCGCAACGGCGCTGTTCGACGCGGCCACGCGCTTTCGCTACAACCGGCTCCCGGAGCTGATGTGCGGCTTCCCCCGCGGCGAAGGGGTCCGCGAGATGCCGATTTCCTATCCTGTCTCCTGCTCGCCACAAGCATGGGCCGCCGGCGTGCCCTACGTCATCGTCGAGACGTTGCTAGGACTGCGGGCCGACGCGCATCGCAACCAGGTCGTGCTGGACCCATGGCTCCCCAGTTGGCTCTCCGAAATCGAGGTTCGGGGACTCAGGGTCGGCGGTCGACGGATCGACGTCGTCGTATCCGGCTACCGCGACGATGTGAGCGTGCGGGTGAAGTCCAACCCGGATCACCTGACAGTCATTACGTCAACTTGACAACCGGTCGTCCCCAGGGCGCGGCATACGTTCTGCATGTGACCAGCGGTCACATCTGGACCAGCGATACGTACAGGGACTGGGGAGACATCGTCATGCGAATAGCCCAGATCGCCCCGCTCTACGAGGCCGTGCCACCACGAAAATACGGCGGGACGGAACGAATCGTCTCGCTTCTGACCGACTATCTCGTCGATCGCGGCCACGACGTGACACTGTTCGCGAGCGGGGATTCGCGAACAAAGGCAAACCTGATTCCGGGTTCTGCCGAGGCGCTGCGCCTCTCACCAACAACGACCGATCCGATCGCCCCGCACATCGCGATGCTCGAGCAGGTCCGCGAGCTGGCGAATCAGTTCGACATCATCCACAACCACGTCGACTATCTCGCATATCCATTTATCCGCCAATGGAGCACCCCGACCGTCACGACGCTGCACGGGCGGCTGGACATCCCTGAGCTGCCGCTCATTTACCGGCGCTTCCCGGATGTCCAGCTCATCTCGATCAGCGACAGCCAGCGCGAGCCGCTGACGCCGTTTGGGCTGCGCTGGGTCGGACGGGTCTATAACGCTACCTGCTGCGATGTTCTTGGGCCGACTGGCGACGGCGGCGACTATCTCGTCTTCCTCGGCCGGGTCAGCGCCGAGAAGCGGCCCGACCTTGCGGTCGAGGTAGCGCGACGGACAGGCTTGCCACTGAAGATCGCGGCGAAGGTCGATGTTGCCGACCGCGCCTGGCATGAGGAGCACCTCGCACCGCTCCTCGATGACCCGCTTGTCGATTTCATCGGCGAAGTAGATGACGGCGGGAAGGCTGAGCTACTGCGCGGGGCGCGAGCGCTCCTCTTCCCATCCTCGTGGCCGGAACCGTTCGGGCTGTCGATGATCGAGGCGATGGCCTGTGGCACGCCCGTCGTAGGGCTACGCTACGGCGCAGTGCCAGAAGTCATTGACCACGGGCGGACCGGTTTCGTCTGCAATTCGGTAGATGAGATGGTCGCAGCCGTGCGCCGCATCGGCGAGATCGACCGCGCCGCCTGCCGATCGCACGTCGAACGGCGCTTCTCGGTGCCAGTAATGGGCGCGGCCTACGAGTCTATCTATGAGTCGATCATCCGGGTTCAGGGGCCGATCCCCCTGCCATCAGCGTCCTAGGAACCGATGCTGATTGCGTTCGGCGGCCAGATGCTGACCATGACCTTGCCGATGATCGCGTCCTCATCAACCGGCCCGAACAGTCGCGAATCGCTGCTATTCGGCCGGTTGTCGCCGAGGACATAGATCATGCCCTCCGGGACGGTGATGTCGCAGTAGGCTGTATGGAAGCAGGTCGTATGGACGCCCTGCAGGTAGTCCTCATCCAGCGCCACGCCGTTGATCGTCACGGCACCGTTCTCGATCGCTACATGGTCGCCGGGCAGGCCGATGACGCGCTTGATGTACGGCTCGTCGCTCTGAACCGGCGGATCGAACACGATCACGTCGCCGCGGTGCGGTGTCTGAAAGCGATACGCGCCGTTGAGGATGACCCGATTGCCGTTGTGATACGTCGGCGACATGCTCTCGCCTTCGATGGCATAGGTCGGCGCGACCGTGCGAATGCCGAAGAAGAGCGCAGCGCAAATCAGAGCAAACCGGATTGTCGGGAGAAACGAACGCCAACGGCTCATGGGCTTCACCGGCTGTAGTGGTTGTGTTCCCTGCTGATCGAATGAATCAGACTGGGTGATTTCGTCTGTTGGGATCACGGGGATCCCCCTTCGTCAGTGCGGAATGGCGGGGTCGCAAAGCGGATGGCCGACTGGTGACACGGCCGGATTCGGCGTGTAACTCTCAAGGTGTACCAGACTGCGCAACCGATGTGACCCCCGCGAATGTTATTCGTCGAGCGGCAGGTGGTGATCATAGTTCTCCACGGCGCGCTTCCAGTAGCCAGTGAAGCGGGTGCGCGCTTCCGGAATGCCGCGCTCGTTCAGCAGATAGCGCCGCGCCTGGCGCATCGATCCGGCCTCGCCGGCAGCCCAGCAGAAGATGTTGCCCGCCGGAAACTCCAGCGTCCGCAGCGTGTCAGCGATGAGATTACTCGTGTCGCCGGCCGTGTCGTCGCGATGCAGCCAGATGATCTGCGCATCGGCGTCAGTCTGCAGCGCAATCTCCTCGCTCGCGTTGGCAACCTCAATGACAGCGATCACCGGCACGCCGGCCGGCAGATCCTCTAGTCGTCGCGCAATCGAGGGCAAGCCAGTCTCATCGCCGGCCAGCACGAAGCCATCGATCTGCCCGCTCAGCATCCGCGAGCGACGCGGGCCGCTGCAGCCGAGATAGTGGCCGGGCCTGGCGTTGGCCGCCCAGTTCGAGGCTGCGCCACCGTCGTGGACGACAAAGTCAAAAGCGACCTCGCCGGCCTCGGCATCGTGAAGGCGGGGCGTGAACTCGCGTCCTGGCGGGCGCATGCCTTCCGCAAATACGAGCTTGGAGCCATCAACCTCCGGCACCCACGATGCATCGGTCGGGTCCGGCGGGAAGAAGAGCCGTGCGCCATCGTCGGCTGCGTCGGAGCGAAAGCCGTGCACTGCATCTCCACCGAGCGTCACCCGGATCATGTGAGGCGCGATGTACTCAGAGCGGACGACCTCAAGCAAACGGAAGACAAACGGATGCTGGACGACCTGGATCGGAGATTCGGCTTCGGACACGCTATTCCACCTTCGATGTCTCATCATGCATTCAGACGACACGTCATTGTCGCCAGACTGTCAAGAGCTCCGGTCATGTGCCTGATGACATGATCCCCGAGAGCCGGTATCCTCGCCAGCGATACAGAGAGGACAATCCATGGCAACAAAATGGGTAACCCGCGAAAGTGTCCGCGTCGACCGTGTCTCCAGCACCTGGCTGATCCTGTCGTTTGTCGACCCTGACGCGACGATGCTTTACGTACCGACTGATCAGGTCATGGAAGTCGCCGAGCGCGAGAACGCCATCCCGTTCGATGTCCCCGGCGTCGAGATGGGCCACCACGGGGACGAGTGCTCGTTCGACGCGATTCTGAAGGCGCACGGGCCGAAGGATGATGAGGCGCTGGCCGAGGTCGCGCGCATCGTCCGCGGCGCAGACACGCCGAACAAGGACCTGACGCCCGAGTCACGCGGGTTGCACGCGCTGGCCAACGGCTTCAAACGCATGATGCTCGAAGGTGGCTATGACGACCGCGAATCGATCCGCCGCCAGTGGTACATGTACAACGCGTTCTACCTCGCCTGCGGTGGCGACCCGGCCAAGCTGAAGGAGCCGATGTAGGTTCGTTCGCACCTCGCCCACCGCGAAGATGTAGGGGCGTATCGCATACGCCCGGCTAACTCGTCGACCCATCGGGACGGCACGCACTGACTTGGTTGCGGCCCAGGCGTGCAGCCGTCGACCCGGTCAATCGGCAAGCACCGAAGTGGTCGGGGGCAAATGGGCGTATGCGATACGCCCCTACATTTTCGCAGTGGGCCCCGTACCCGATAGCCCGTTCCCCCACGTCGATAACGCAACCGACCGGACTGTCGCCTCACATGTCTGGCCCCCGCAACATCTCATCGCCGCACCTCACTTCTCGCCTCTTGCGTATTAACGAAAAAATCGTTATCATGCGTCGCATGAACGATGGATTGAACGCCGCTGAGCGAATCATCAAGCGCTTTGGTGGACAGAGCGCGCTTGCCGCCCTGCTCGGAAAACGGCAGAGCACAATCGAACATTGGGCCAAAACCGGACGAGTACCCGCGCAATGGCAAGTGCCGCTGATGTCGCTCGCCCGGCTGAGAGGTGTGACCTTGGAAGCACGTGACTTCGTCGAAGCCAAACCGAACCCGATCCAGCCCGCTGAGGGCAAGCTCGGCATCCTGCTCGTCGGCCTGGGCGCCGTCGCGACGACGTTCATCGCCGGCGTCGAACACGCCCGGCGCGGCAGCGGCAGCCCGGTCGGTTCGCTCACACAGATGGGCACGATCCGCATCGGTAAGCGCACCGACAACAACTCGCCGCTGATCCGCGACTTCGTCCCGCTCGCTGACCTCAACGACATCGTCTTCGGCGCCTGGGATCCATTTCCTGACAACGCCTACGAAGCCGCGTTGAAGTGCGGCGTGCTCGACCGCCACGAGCACATCGAGCCGATTGCCGACTACCTGAAGTCGATCACCCCGATGCCGGCTGCCTTCGACCAGTTCTATGTCAAGCGCCTTGATGGGCCGAACGTCATCCAGGGCTCGAAAATGGACATGGCCGAGCAGATTCGCGCCGATATTCGCGCGTTCAAGGCGGCAAACAACTGCGACCGGCTGGTCATGATCTGGTGCGCCTCGACCGAAATCTTCATGGAGCAGGGTCCCGATCACGTCGACCTCGAAGCCTTCCAGGCTGCCCTCGGGGACAACGACCAGACCATTGCCCCCTCGATGCTCTACGCCTACGCCGCGCTCCAGGAGGGCATCCCGTTCGCCAACGGCGCGCCGAACCTGACATCCGACATTCCGGCGCTCGTCGATCTGGCGATCCAGCAGGACGTGCCGATCTGCGGCAAGGACTTCAAGACCGGTCAGACGCTGATCAAGACCGTCCTCGCGCCGATGCTGAAGGCGCGCATGCTCGGCCTGAACGGCTGGTACTCGACAAACATCCTCGGCAACCGCGACGGCGAGGTGCTCGACGACCCGGAGAGCTTCAAGTCCAAAGAGGAATCAAAGCTCGGTGTCCTCGAGCACATCCTGCAGCCCGAGCTGTATCCCGAGCTCTACGGCGACGTCTATCACAAGGTCCGGATCAACTACTATCCGCCCGCCGGTGACAACAAAGAGGGTTGGGACAACATCGACTTCTTCGGCTGGCTCGGCTATCGCATGCAGATCAAGGTCGACTTCCTCTGCCGCGATTCGATCCTCGCCGCGCCGCTGCTGCTCGACCTCGCGCTGTTCCTCGACCTCGCCAAGCGCGCCGGCATGAAGGGCATCCAGGAGTGGCTGTCGTTCTACTTCAAGAGCCCGCAGCACGCCGAATCTGTCTACCCGGAGCACGACATCTTCATCCAGCAGACCAAGCTCAAGAACACGCTGCGCTGGATGATGGGCGAAGACCAGATCACGCACCTCGGCCAGGAGTACTACGCCGAGGACTAGAGCGGCGAACCGGGCGACGGGTCAGCGAACCGGGCTCCTCAGTGCTCTATTCAGCATGGGGAGCCCGGTCGGCAGTCGGCCTGGCAGAAAGTCATTTTGAGTGGACTGTCAGCGCCAAAGTGGCGAACAAGTTGGCGCTGACAGACCGCACCTTGTCCTGTCAT
>JBDHWD010000152.1:0-6428 GCA_039810005.1 Thermomicrobiales bacterium
GTCGATGCGTTCGGCCAGCGCGCGCTGTTCTACGACGGTATCCCGCTGCTGGTGGATGACTTCATCTCGACGACGGAGACGCAGGGCTCCTCGGGCGCGACGACCTCGAGCATCTTCGCGGTGAAGTTTGGTCGGGGTGGGATCTCGGGTCTGCAGAACGGTGGCATCCAGGTCGAGCAGGTGGGCGAGCTGGAGACGAAGGACGCGACGCGGCACCGGATCAAGTGGTACTGCGGGCTGGCGCTCTTTAATCCGCTGGGTATCTATCGGCTCAAGGGCATCACCGCCTGAGACCGCGTCGGCGTCGTCGATGTAGGGGCGTATCGCATACGCCCGGCCAGATCCATGATCACGTTTGCTGCGACAGATCGCGCACAGTGGGTACCGATCGGAGAGGTCGGGCGGCCGAACGGGCGTATGCGATACGCCCCTACACGACGCACGATCTGTCGCGCCCGAATGCTCGACATGCCAGCACTGACACCCAACTCACCCAACTAATCCAGCCCCTCATTCGAAAGGAGTGCCCATGCAGCCGGTCTCTGCGCATGCACCGGGGCCGCTGGCTCCCTGGCTGCTGACCCAGGACACGCAGCGCCTGAATCGCTACCGCGAATACCTCGATTTCTACAGCGGCCAGCAGTGGATCGGTGCGCGCCGGGCCGGCGAGACGCGGCTGGTGCTGAACTACGCCCGCGTCCTTGTCCGCAAGGCGGTCGCCTACCTGATGCCCGCGCCGATATCGTTCGATGTCCTGCCGGGCACGTCCGGCGCATCCGACGACACCATCCGGCTGGCCGAGCAGGCCCTCGCCGAGGTCTACGACACGCTCGATCAGCACGCGGCCGACATCCAGTCGGCGCTCGATGCCGCCGTCCTGGGCGATGGCGCGTTCAAGGTCACCTGGAGCGAGCGTCGTGCGCGGCCCGTCATCGCGCCGATCGATCCTTCTGGCCTGTGGGCCTGGTGGGAACCGGACGACCCGCAGACGATCTACCGCGCCGTCCAGCGCTACCACGTCCTGCCGGAGGAGGCCGAGCGGCTCTTTGGTCGCCCGATCGACACTGGCGTACGCGACGGTCGGCCACTGACGGTTATCGAAGACTGGCGATCGAGCCACTACCGCGTCGAGGTGGATGGCGTCACGATCATCGACGCGCCCAACCCCTACGGCTGGGTGCCGTACGTGATCTACCCGAACGTCCCGCGTCCGCACGAGTTCTGGGGCGCGTCCGATCTCGAAGACCTGCTCGATGTCTGCCGCGAGCTGAACCAGCGCATGACGACAATCTCGCGCATCCTGCACGTCAGCGGCTATCCGGTGACGGTACTGGAGAACGTCAGCGGCAGCGAAGGGATTCGCGCTGAGGCGGGCGCGGTCTGGGAGCTACCGGAGGACTCGAAAGCCTACCTGCTCGACATGCTCGGCAGTGGCATCGGCCTGCACATCGATTACGTCAACCTGCTCTACCGCCAGCTCCACGACCTGTCCGAAACGCCGCGCACCGCTTTCGGCGACTCGGGTCGCTCGCTCTCCGGCGTCGCGCTGGAGGTGGAGATTCAGCCGCTGGTGCAGAAGGTCACGCGCAAGCGCCGCGTCTGGGACGCCGTCTACGCCCGTCGCAACGCGATGGTGCTCGATCTCCTGGAGCGCTTCGGCGGCCTCCCGCTGGCCGGTCTGCGCCGCACGCGCCCGATCTGGAAAGAGATCCTGCCCAGCGACCGCGAGGAGCTGGTGCGCAGCGAATCCCGCCTCGTCGCCGCCAACATCCACTCCCGCCGCCAATCCATGGCCGCCCTTGGCGACCCCGACCCCGACCGCCGCTGGACGGAAATCATGGACGAACTGGCGGCCCTGGGCACGATCGACGGGTAACGGACGACGGCCAAATACTCGCCCTGATTGGCGTGGCAGATCGCGCGCGGTGGCTACCGGTCTGACGGCCTGGTCGGCCAAACGGGCGTATGCGATACGCCCCTACATTTCCCAGCCACCCCGCCGGAGTGCCAACACCCCCTCTCCTCAGAGGAGAGGGGGCAGGGGGGTGAGGTCCTACCCGATCTCCTCCATCTGCATGTACGACAGCGTCTCGGCCGGGCGGCCGTCGCCGTTGGCGCGTTCGCCGATGGCTTGCCAGCCGGCATCGGCCTGCTCCTTCGCCCGGATCTCGCGGAACGCTTCCAGGCTCTCGTACTCGATCGCGATGCTGATGTTGCCGGCGTTCGGCCCATCGACCACACGGTAGATCCGCACTGTCCGGCGCGAATCGACGCGCAGCATCTCGCGCTTGGCGTCGTGCATCAGCTGGATGAGGTCATCTTCCCTGCCCGGGTCGGCTCGGAACGTCTTGATCGACAGCAGCACCGTCGTTCCCTCTCACTATTCGATTCCTTCTATCGCCCGGACAGAATACGGCAGGCCGGGAGAAATGGAAGATCACCTGTGACAACCATCAACGCCCTGCGCACCCGGCTCCGCACTCGCCTTGAGGAGTCGACGGCCGCCGTCTGGTCCGACGCCGAGCTGGACGAATGCCTGACCGGTGCGTTGGCCGACTACTCCGCCCGCTTCCCGGCCGAAGCCGAGGCAACGATCAGTGTCGCCAACGGCGCAACGTTCGCGACGCTGCCAGGCGAAGTGCTCTCCATGCGTCGGGTCGTCAGCGGAGACGGCGTGGTCATCCCCAGCCGTGGCGCGCCCACCGGCAGCGCGGCTGGCGAGGAGCTCGCCTGGGAGCGCTTCGGCGACCGGCTGTATTTCTCCCGCCAACTTGCAGCCCAGACCCTGACGATCTGGTTCAGGGCGATGCACGACTTCAGCACGCTGACCGCAATGGACGAAGAGCTGGTCATTCTGCTCGCCGTCGCTGCCGCGCTCGACGCGCGTGCCATTCAGGACGCCAAGCGCGGCATCCCGATCGATCGCTACCTGCTGCAGACGGCACGCGACATCGCCGAGCGAGCGCTCGACCGGCGCGGCCGCCGCCTGCGCGTCAGCGCCCTCGCCTGATGGCGGAGAGAAAGGATGGCGCATGTCCAGCTACGACATCAGCCTCGGCGGCGCGGACTACATCGTGGTACCCGGCGGCTACCGCGCCTCGGCCGGCGATGGCGGCGGACGCCGCATCGAGACACAGCGCATCAGTCCGGTTGATGGGGTGCTGGCCAGCGTCGCCTGCCGACCATCGCAGCACGGCGGCCTACTGCCGGTCCCGGCCGCTCAGCCGATCGCCGGCAGCATCGACGGCAGCAAGCCGCTGCTCGCCAGCGCCGACGGCACCCACCTCTTCTTCGTCAACGGCACGACCCTCTACCGCTGGGATCGGGTGCTGGCCAATGCGCCGGTCGCTCGTGCGACACTGCCCGCCAGCGCTACCTGCCTGACGCGGGTGAACGGCTTGCTCTTCGTCGGCTTTGACAGTGCCGCCGATGTCGTCAGTTGGGACGACGCGACCGGCACGCTGGTCATGTCCGCGCTCGGCGCTGGCGTGCGCGCATCGCTGCTCGGCTCGTTCAGTCGCGCGGTCGTGCTCGTCGGCCCGACAGCGTCGGTGAATCTCCACCTCTACTTCGGCAGTAGCCTGTCGTACCGCCGCACCTGGAAGCTCGATGGCCCCATTCGCACATTCGCCAGCTTCGACGATGGCATGGTCATCGCGACCGACGCCGGTCTGCACCGCCTCTCCGGCGACTGGTACCAGGAGGCCGACCCGCCCGCGCCCGACGACACTCTGCGACTGGGTGCCTGGGGCACGCTTGCCGGACAGCTCCAGTCCGCCGACGACTTCGCCTGGCTGACCATCTATCAGGGGCGGCTCATCGCCTGGCTCGGTCGGCAGGTTGTCTGGTTCGACGCCGCGCGTGGCTGGTGGACACCCGCCGGTCTGCGCGGCGCGGCCACGACCGGCGCGACCGTCGTCAATGGCCTGCTGCTGACGACGATCAACCCCACGTCCAACCCGTCCGCCTCCCAGCTCTGGAGCTACGACGGAGACGGCTGGTGGTTGCTCGCTGAGGCGGCTGTCGGTTCGACGCTGACAACACCCTTCGGCGATGGCGACGGCAAGCTCGTCACCGTCGATCGCGTCACCAACACGCTCGCCGCCCGCGACCTCGCCACCGGCACACCAACCGTCGATGCGTTCAGCGTCACCGTCGAGGCACCATCGGCAGGAGAGCCGACGCGCTGGCGCAGCCTCGCCGTCGAGCTGCTGCGGCTGGATGGCATCACAGTTGGCGACTGGCAGCTTGAGATCGCCATCTCAACCGACGCCGGCCTGACCTGGAGCAGCGTCGGATCACCCGCAAGCGTCACAACGAACGTCGCCATCGTCGAGCGCCTGATCGACCAGACAACACCCTCGCTGCTGGTGCGCGTCGCTGGCCAACGCATCTCCGGCGCGGCCCCCGCCATCCACGGTATCCGGATCATGAGCGAGTTGGGCGGAGAGCGCCGCTGGCGGCTGCGCTTGCGCGGGCGCGACCGCGCCATCGACCGCACCGGACAGGCCGATCCGCGCGATCCGGCGAGCGTCCGCGCCGCGCTCTGGACGCTCTGGAACGACGGCGGCACGACAACGCTCGTCGACATCGACGGCACGTCCCGCAGCGTGCGCCTGACAGCCCTCCGCGAGGAGACGCCGCGCCCGGCCGATCACCACCCAACCAGCACCTTCGAGATCGATCTGGTCGAGGTCTAGCCCCCGCCATCGTCCGAGAGGAACCGCCATGCTCACCATCACCGTCGGCTCGGTGCCCGGCGTCGCACTGGTCGATGTTCGCCACCTGCTGCCCCGTCGCGCGCCGAACGACGCGACGCCAGCCGGACCCCGCGAGCGCGTGCCGCTCAACGAGAAGCGCGGCGTCGTGATCCACTACTCCGGCCCGCCCGTGGCCAACCGCGCCGATACGCTCGCCGTCCTGCGCTCCGAGGCGCGCTACCACATCGACAAGAGCTGGTCGCGCACCACCGAAGCGCCGGTCTACGGCGATGGCCTGATGTATCACGTCGCCGTCGGCGACGACGGGACGTGCTATCTCTGCCGCAACCTCGACGCTGTCCTCTGGCACTGCGGTGCCTGGCCGCAGAACGCCACCACGCTCTCCGTCCACGTCCCGATCGGCGGGACGCAGCGCGCGACCAACGCGCAGATCGCCGCGCTCGCGACACTCGTCGATGCCTGGTGCGCCGCGACCGGCACGCGCGTCGATGAGGTCTGGGGCCACATGGAGTTGTCGCCGACCGACTGTCCCGGCACGCTGATGGACGACTTCGTCCTGCCGTATCGGGCCGGGACACTAACGCCGGTCATCGAGCAGCGCTGGTTCGCCGAAACTGGCCACAGCGTCGGCGGCGCGTTCTGGCAATTCTGGCAGGCCAACGGCGGCCTGCCGATCTTCGGCTACCCCCTCAGCGACGAGCTGACCGAGGCCGGCCAAACCGTCCAGTACTTCGAGCGCGCCGTCTTCGAATGGCATCCGGACAACCCCGAGCCATACAAGATCCTGCTGCGCCGCCTCGGTGCGGAGGCACTCAACCGACGCTAACCGGAAAGGAGCCTGGCATGGATGCGATCAACCTGCCGATCTACACGCTCGCTCTGCCACTCACCCTCGGCCTCGTCCAGCTCGCCAAGAGCGCGGGACTACCAACCCGCTGGGCCGGACTGGCCGCCGTCATCATCGGCGCGCTCGCCGGACTGTTCGCTAACCTCGCCGGCGCGGAGCAGGCCAGCATCGCCAACGCCGCGCTCACCGGCATAGTCGCCGGGCTATCGGCCGCCGGCGTCTGGTCGGGTACGCGCGCGGGTGTGCGCCCGCAATAGCGCCGCTTGTCGCTGCACAAACATCGCTTGCCGATCCTGTGCAGTGGACGTACGATGCGGGGTGGCACCAGCAGAAAGGACAAGCGTGTGGAACCACGAATGAAGGCCATGCAGGCAAACCCCGAGGTGACAAAGCCGATGATGGCCATGGGACAGGCCGTCCACGAGAGCGGCCTCGATCCGATGCTCATCGGGCTGATCGAGATCCGGGCCTCGCAGATCAACGGGTGCGGTTTCTGAATTGACATGCACACGATCGATGCCCGTGAGGCAGGCGAGAAAGAACACCGCATCTATCTGCTCAATGCCTGGCGCGAGTCGCCCTACTACACCGACGCCGAGCGTGCCGCGCTCGAATTGACCGAGGCGGTCACTCTCATCTCCCAGAATGGCGTCCCCGACGATCTCTACGAGCGCGTCCGCCAGCACTACGACGAAGCGCAATACGTCGCGCTCCTGATGGCGATCAACGCGATCAACTGCTGGAACCGCCTCCAGATCTCGACCGGCACCGGCGCCGGCCACTACAAGCCCCACCTGCGCCGCTAACAGAGCGCAGCACCATCAACCGGCCCGTATCGGTGCAATCGATACGGGCCGGTT
>JBDHWD010000153.1:0-6379 GCA_039810005.1 Thermomicrobiales bacterium
CGTCGATCACGCTGGCGACGTTCTCGCTGGCGCGGAGCGCGCGCCTCGTCCGCTCCAGCTTGCTGGAGGTTCTCGGGCTCGACTTCGTGCGCACCGCGCGTTCGAAGGGCCTGACCGAGTCGGCCGTGACCTATCGCCACGCGCTGAAGAACGCGCTGATCCCGGTGATCACGATCTTCGGCCTGGAGTTCGGCACACTCCTCGGCGGCGCGGTCATCACCGAGACGGTGTTCTCGTGGCCTGGCATTGGGCGCATGATCATCCTGGCGATCCAGCAGCGCGATTTTCCGGTTGTTGTTGGGGCCGTGACAGTTGTTGCTGTGATCTTCGTCTTCCTGAACCTGATCGTTGACCTGCTGTACGGCGTCATCGATCCGCGGGTCCGGTACGGCTGATCGACGAGGGGTAGGGGATTCGATGGACCAGACCGCAACCGGCGCGGAACAAACCCTCGCCGCAGAGTCACAACGTTCGACCAAGCGCAAGACGCCCCGGATCATCCGGAGCCTGCTGCAGAACAAGCTGGCGCTCTTCGGCGTCTTCTCGCTGTTCCTGATCGTCGTCGCCGCAGTTGGCGCGCCAGTCCTGGCACCGCATAACCCGCGCGCTGGCGTGCTGATTGATAGCAAGAAGCCGCCGATGTGGGCGGCGAACGGTAGTTCCGAATACATCCTCGGCACCGACGCTCTGGGTCGTGATGTGCTGTCGCGCGTGCTCTACGGAGCGCGCATCTCGCTGATCGTTGGCGTCGTCGCCGTGGTGATCGCTGGCGTGATTGGTATCGCGCTCGGGCTTGTCTCTGGCTACTACGGCGGCAAGATCGACGACGTCATCATGCGCTTCGCCGACATCCAGCTGGCTGTGCCGTTCATTCTGCTCGCGATCGCCATTCTGGCGGTGCTCGGCCAGGGCCTCGACAAGATCATCCTGACGCTGGGCATATCGGGGTGGGTCACCTACGGGCGTGTCGTTCGCGGGCAGGTGATCTCCTGGCGTGAGAAGGACTTTGTTGAGGCGGCGCGTGCGATCGGCGCGCGCAACGGCTCGATCATGTTCAAGCACATTCTGCCGAACACGTTCGCCTCGATCATCGTCATCGCCAGCTTCGCCGTTGCCAGCACGATCCTGGCTGAGGCGTCGCTCTCGTTCCTCGGCCTCGGCGTCCCGCCGGATGTGCCGACCTGGGGTGGCATGGTCGCCGCCGGCCGCGACTACATCATCACCGGCCAGTGGTGGATCTACACCTTCCCCGGCATCGCCATCATGCTGACGGTGCTCTCGATCAACGTCGTCGGCGACTGGCTGCGCGACTTCCTCGACCCACGCCTGCGGTTGTAATACCGACGCGACGTGACGAGAACGAAACGGGCTGGAGCAGCAAATGCTCCGGCCCGTTTGTGTTGCGGGATGGGACCGACTCCATTATTTCGGCACACACGTACGCGCCAGCGCTGCCCAAACGATCTGTCTCCCGTTTTCGAAATGAAGATGGATGACGCCGGATGTCCGAATTGGAAGATACAGGGCGTCCTCTATAGATAACCGTTCGCGTAAGAGCGCGGAATGTGAGAAAGGCGGGCAGTACATGGCAGACACGCCGTGTCGTGAGATTTCACGGCACCATCTGCTGATAAAGAGCAGCCGTGGTGACAGTTACCACTCCTGTCACCGCGAAGCGTCTGACCGTCCCGTATACGCTCGAACAGTAGCGGAGCGCTATCGCGGGCAACTGGCATCTATGAATCACGAACCGTATCTGCGGTCTGAAAAGAAGGGGCACAAAAATGAAGTGCCGAGCCTTTGGTGGATCAGTACGACGCGGCGCGATCACTAGCTTGTTGATCGCAACACTGTTGGCTGTCTCACTGTCACTGGCTGCTCCCGCGAAGAATGCCACGGCAAGTGGCTACAGCATCAATGCTCAAGGGGATTGTTCGCCTGGCTACCCACGGGGCGATGCCTGGCTTAACTGGTGGGGTATGGGAGGCAATCCACTAGGCAGCACGTGGGGCACGATGTTCTACAACACAGGCAGTGGTTGGACGTGGGCGACCAATGGCTATGGGAGTGACACGGGTAGCCATGGGAATGCAGTCACTCACCTGTCGAAGTCCTATCTCGCGGCTTCATGGCGAATCAACGGTGCGCACACCGCCGATTTCTTTCCGGGCACGCAGTACAGTCAGTCGTATGACTGGACGTGTTAGCAGCGTACACCGTGCTTGACGATCTCCACTTAGAAAGGGACTGACCATGACACGACAGACTGGACGCCTGATCGTGATCCTTCTCGTGACAGCGATCGGGGCGATTGCGCTGGTCGCTAGCGCGGCCGGGTCAGACGTTCTGGATATTCGTCATCCAGAGGAGCGTATCGTTTCTATGGCCGATAGCCGGGCTCCATTATCTCAAGATGAGGTGCCACTGGCTGTTCCCAGCCTTCAGTCTGGATTGGGCGAGCTTGCCTTCACGGACCAGCACGCTGGTGCCACCATCGCGACGGCAGATCAGCGTCCGGTCGGCCAGATCGTTGACCATGCGCTGGTGTCGCATGCAACCGTGCATGCTGCCTTCCCGGAGCAGTGGGTTGATGATGGCGAGATGGTCGGCTTCAACGTGCTAGCGTTCGTGCGCTATGCCACAGATGATGGCCACACTGTCGTAGTTGTGACGGCGCGTCCAACTACTGCCGTCAGAACCCATCCACTGCTCCTGGGTGATACGACAGTTGAGCTTGCCGACGGCACGTCAGCTTGGACGCTGACCGATCCATCAGAGCCAGAAACGCCAAACCAGGTGACGTTCGAGCGGAACGGTCTGCTTGTGTCGGTGGCAAGTGACCTTGGATTCGATGCATTGCGGGAGTTCGCATCACAGGTTGTTGTGAGTTAGGACCAACGTATAAGCACCTCAACCTTTACAGAGGGCGGTAGCAGTGCCGTCCTCTGTGATTCGACAGAGTTCCACATCCGCGGAATTCAGTAGTTGAACAGTCGACATCGGCTGAAGAGGTCAGCGATGGAGACGTATCGGCAATTACAGTGCACCCGATCCAATCTGACAATATGGGCAAGCGGTAATCATGATCGATAGCACCGAACACTTAACAGACGATGTCGGCGTCGAAGGAGACTTGATCACAGCGGCACGGTCCGGCTCCGCTGAAGCGTTCGATCTGCTCATGCTGCGCTATCACACTGGTGTCCGACTTTACCTTTTCCGCCTCGTCCGCGATCCCAATCAGGCGGACGACCTGGCTCAGGACGTGTTCTTCACCGTTCATCAGAAGATGCACACGCTTTCTGACGATCGCAGCTTCGTTGCCTGGCTGTACCGAATCGCGCGGAATCGCGCGATCTCGCACCTGCGTCGTCAGCGCATTCGCCAGACAATCTCGCTCGACAGCGTGCTGCCCTGGTTAGCGCATCGGAATGGTGCCGAACAAGCATCTGATGATGAGGCAGTTTGCCTGCACGATCTGATTCAGCAGGTAATCGATGAGTTGAGCTCCACTGAACGCGATGCGCTGCTCCTGCACAGCATAGCGGGATTCAACACGGCGGAGATCGCCGAGGTTCTCGGGATTAGTACCGATGCAGCTGGCCGACGTATCTCACGCGGCAAGGATCATTTCCGTCGCTTATACGCTGTACTTGTACCTGATGATGACAGATCGAAGGGGGACGATCAAGCACCATGACTGACATCTGCACGTTCCCGCACTGGAAGCTCGTTGCCTACGCTGATGGATCGCTTCACGGCGCTCAGTGGGAGATCACCGAGCTGCATCTCCGCTGCTGCCCACAGTGTCGGCAGTGGCTGGCTGAGATGCACGAGGTCGATTGCCTTATCAGTACTACCTGGCAACCGCAGCACTCTGACTTCCTGCAAGCCCGCGCGCGCTTGTACGAGCGGATTGCAGAAGCTGAGCAACGCACGACCGGACGATGGCACAGTGCCGTTACTACAGTGTTTGCGCTTCTGATCGTCGCGCTGATGATTCAGGCGTTGGTGGGTTTTAGCCCTATTGTTGAAGGTGGTAGCAGCTTTACCAGCTGGTTCACCCGCGATCACTACCAGAGCCGCGTCTATCCCGAGTTTGCGATACCGCGGCCGACGCCTGTATCTCGGCCATCGTTCGATACAGCCAGCGACCTACCATTCGGTCTGGTTCCGGACCTAGGTGCCTCTGCTGCTTCGGGCATACCAACTGCCCATGCCTATTACAGTGCCAACGGCCTGGCGATCCTTGTTGGCATCAGCGAGCGAGCGAACTCACCGATCACACTGCCGGAGTCTGGCGGCGATATGCTCCTCACCAGTGTTGCTGAGCAGGAAGTGCTCCTGTTCTTTGCTAAGACCGAGGTGGGCCGGGCCATCATCGAAATTGACTGGCTTGAAGGCGATACCCGTGTCACCATTCTCACGCTCAAGCAGCCCCCAGGCGGGATCACAGTTGCGATGGCGCTCGAACTTGTGAGCGCATTTAGAAATGCGCCGCTGAGCAGTCCATAGATCGGTAGTTCTGTTCAGATAGCGAACAAGAGGGGAAGGGTGAAGATGGCGTCAATACGACAGACAAGGATGAGTCGGCGACGATTCGGCTGGTTCGGACTCAGGATAGTGGTCACTGCCCTCGGAGCTGGCGCAGCATTGCGTTCGCTTACCAGCTACGCAGAGACGAGCAATCCGCAAGCCCTCCGTGACCACTGCTACTGGGAACCCTTGGAAGAAAAAATCGTGTCTGGACACCGCTGGGTGTATCGCTGCGAGATCTGCTGCGCCGGAGGTACGTGCGAAACAGTGCAATGCGTCTGGTTCGATCTTGGGCCAGCATAGCAATGCTGGGGGTCCAATGCGCCCATCGCTTTTAGCGTGGATCGCTTGCATTGAATACCCCCTGGGGGTATAATCTCCACAGGTTCCGGTCACCGAAGCGCGGTGGCCAAGCAGTGTGGAGGATCAGGATGACGGCGACAGCGCCCGATCAGACAAGCAGCGAACCAGAGAACACAACTGATATCAGCTTCCCGGTCGAGGGCATGTTCTGCGCATCCTGTGTCCGGCGGGTTGAGCGCGCGTTGGAGAAGGTGCCGGGCGTGGCCGGGGCGAACGTCAATCTGGCGACTGAGCGCGCGTCGGTGTCGTACGACCCGGCGTCGGTTTCGCTGGATGATCTACGTGGTGCAGTCGAGAAGGCCGGTTACGGCATCCCTGCCGAAGACTTCACCTTCGATGTCGAAGGCATGACCTGCGCCTCGTGCGTGCGGCGGGTCGAACGCGCGTTGGAGAAGGTCCCTGGCGTCCAGCATGCGAATGTGAATCTGGCGACCGAGCAGGCCAGCGTCCGGCTGCTGCCGGGTGCGGCCAGTCGCGACGACCTCGTCCGCGCGATCGAGAAGGCCGGCTATGGCGTCCGCGCTCCTGCCGACGCGAGCGACGTTGAGGACGCCGAGGCGGCTGCCGAAGCACGTCAGCGCCGCGACCTGCTGGTGATGAAGATCAAGATCATCGCCGCGCTGGCGGTGAGCGCGATCCTGATGCTGCTGATGTTCTGGCCCTCGTGGCTGATCGCTCGGCCCTACGACGAGATGAAGGACATCTTCCTGCTCAGCTTCATCCTGGCGACGCCGATCCAGTTCTGGGCCGGTGCGCAGTTCTATCGCCAGGCCTGGGCGGCGGCGAAGCACTTCCAGACCAACATGTCGACGCTCGTCGTCCTCGGCACGCTGGCGGCCTGGGGCTACAGCACCTTCGCCACATTCTTCCCGCACGTCATCGAGAATTCGGGCCTGATGGCCGAGGTCTACTTCGATAGCGCCACGATCATCATCGGCCTGATCCTGCTCGGCAAGTACCTGGAGATGCGTGCCAAGGCGCAGACAACCGGCGCGATCAAGTCGCTGATGGGTCTGGCTGCCCGCACTGCGCGCGTCGTCCGTGGCACCGAAGAAGTCGATATCCCGATCGAGCAGGTCATCGTTGGCGATGTCATCCGCGTCCGACCCGGCGAGAAGGTGCCGACCGACGGCGTCATTCTCGATGGCCGCTCGGCGCTCGATGAGAGCATGCTGACCGGCGAGAGCCTGCCGGTTGAGAAGACGACCGGCGATGAGGTCATCGGCGCGACAGTCAACCGCACCGGCTCGTTCACCTTCCGCGCAACACGCGTCGGCAAGGACACCGCGCTGGCCCAGATCGTCCGCCTCGTCAGCGAGGCGCAGGGCTCGAAGGCTCCGATCCAGCGGCTGGCCGATCAGATCTCGATGTACTTCGTCCCAGCCATTATCGTGCTGGCGCTGGCGACCTTCGGCATCTGGCTGGCAGTCGGACCCGAGCCGACGTTTAACCGCGCGCTGACCGCGATGATCGCCGTCCT
>JBDHWD010000154.1:0-6340 GCA_039810005.1 Thermomicrobiales bacterium
TTGATGCCGCAGAGGTCGATATCAAGACGTACCCGTACGACGGTGACACCCCGGCTGCCGAGCGCAAGCTGATCCGGCAGGCCGGCCACATCATCATCACCAATCCGGACATGCTGCACTCTGGCATCCTGCCGCACCACACGCGCTGGCATCAGCTCTTCGAGAACCTGCGCTATGTCGTCATTGACGAAATGCACGGCTATCGCGGTGTCTTTGGCTCGCACGTTGCCAATGTCATCCGCCGCCTGAAGCGCATCTGCCGACACTACGGCTCGAACCCGCAGTTCATCCTGGCCTCAGCGACGATCGCGAACCCGGGCGAGCTGGCCGGCAAGCTGATCGAGTCGGACGTCGAGGTCATCACCCGCAACGGCGCGCCACGCGGACGCCGCGAGTTCGTGCTGTACAACCCGCCGGTCGTCAACCGCGCGCTCGGTATCCGTCGCTCTGCCGTGCTGGAGGCGAGCGGGCTGGCCAGCGAGCTGATCCGCTCCGATGTCCACACGATCGTCTTTGCGCGTGCTCGCACGACCGCCGAGGTGCTGCTGACGTATCTGCGTGAGGCGCTGCCGCCGAAGATCGGCCAGAGCAGCGCGATCCGCGGCTATCGCGGCGGTTACCTGCCGCACCAACGACGCGAAATTGAAGCCGGCCTGCGCGATGGTCGGATCAAGGGTGTCGTTTCGACCAACGCGCTGGAGCTCGGTGTCGACATCGGCTCGCTCGATGCCTGTGTCATGACTGGCTATCCCGGCACGATCGCCAGCGCCTGGCAGCAGGCGGGGCGAGCCGGGCGTCGCGAGGGCGTCGCGGCAGCGATCATGGTTGCGTCGTCCTCGCCGCTGGATCAGTTCATGGTGCAGCACCCTGAGTACTTCTTCGAAGGCTCACCGGAGAACGGGCTGATTAACCCGGACAACCTGCTGATCGTCGTCAACCACATCAAGTGCGCGGCATTCGAGCTGCCGTTCAAGCGCGGCGAGTGGTTTGGCCACTACGAGCCGACCGATGCGCTGGAGTACCTCACCGACGCACAGTTGCTTCACGAAGTACGCGGCACCTGGCACTGGATGTCTGATACCTACCCGGCTGAAGACATTTCACTGCGCACGGCTGCGCGCGACAACGTTGTCATCATCGACAATGGCGACCGCAGCCGCCCACGCGTCATCGGCGAGGTCGACGCCTTCTCGGCTCCGATGCTCGTCCACACCGACGCGATCTACATTCACGATGGCCAGCAGTACCACGTCGATGAGCTGGACTGGGAGCAGAAGAAGGCTTACGTGCGTCCGGTCAATGTTGAGCACTACACCGACGCCAGCCTGTCGGTCCGCGTCGAGGTGATCGAGCAGTTCTCTGATGGACCGGCCGAGTCGGAGCGCGCCCACGGCGAGGTGATGGTCGGCGCAATCGTCACACAGTACAAGAAGATCCGCATGCACACGCACGAAAACCTCGGCTGGGGCAAGGTGTTCCTGCCGGAGTCGCAGATGCATACCTCGGCCTACTGGCTGAGCCTGCCGCGCTATCTCTCGGAGCGCATGCACGAGGCGACGCTCAACGGGGCGTTGGCCGGCCTTGCCAACCTGATCGGTAACATCGCGCCGCTCTATCTCATGTGCGACCCGCGCGATCTCGGCGTCTACGCCCAGATCAAGTCGCCGTTCACCGACTCCTCGACTGTGTTCATCTACGACAAAGTGCCGGGCGGCATCGGCTTCGCCGAGAAGCTCTACGACGCCCACGACCTGCTGCTACGCGCTGCATTGGAGCACGTCCGCGACTGCCCCTGCCAGGACGGCTGCCCCAGCTGCGTCGGCGTCCGCCCGAGCGAGGAAACGCTGCCCTTCGCCAAACAGACGACGCGGCAGCTGCTGGAGGTGTTGTTGATGCGCGGTGGGTCCGCAGCAAGCGACTGACAGTTACGTGGAGAAGCCCGACCAGCGAGTGATCCCTGGGATGTTGTCGAAGTCTTTGTCGAACGTCGCGAGCGGTATACCCTGTCGCTCGACGCGTGAAGCGACAACGGCGTCGGCAAAGCCGAGATTCGCGTGTGTGGCAAACAAATCCAGCGCACGAAGGTAGATCCGCTTGTCACCGCGCGGCAGCCGGAAGCCAGGCATTTGCAGGATGAGGCCGATTATTGCTGCGATTTCAGGCGGCGGTACCGCGTAGTGCTTTTTGGACGCGAGGACGTAGATGACTTCGTGGAGCACGACCTCGGTGGTCGTAATCTCTTCGTCGCCGCGCTCGACTGCCTCGAAAAGCGCTCGGGTGACCTCGGCCATCTCGTATTGGGCAGGCGTCACCGGCTGTACCAGGTAGCGCAGGAAGTAATTGGCGTCGAGGAAGATCACGGTCTCTCGAGCCTTGCGACGACGCTTTCTGCCAGGTCGTCCATTGCCTCGTCGATCTCGCGCTCGAAATCGGATGCTGAATCGTCAGAGCGAGCCGGCACCGCGCCGTACAGGCTCTCGAGCGTGCGAGTCGTTGGTCGGAGCCGCACTCCGTCTTCGTCAAGGACAAAGGTGACACTATCGGGCGTGTCCAATCCCAACCGCTCGCGAACCTCGCGGGGGATCGTGACCTGGCCCTTTCTCGTGACCGCCGATACGATCGTTTTCATGGTGACTCCCTGAGGTAATGAGGACGAAGCATAAGTAAGGCGTATGCTACGGATTCATTCTATCATGGGAGAGACTTTGCTCAGCCGGGACATAAGCGGTGCAAGTTGATTGGCGATGGAATTGCTCGACGTGTCGACACACCAGAACGTCTCAGAATCATCGGGTAGTTCCAGATATGATGCGATCCGCGCGAAGTGCTCAGGTGTAATGACATATTTCATTTGAGCTGTGGTGGCATCCGGGTCGTTTGCACGGTCTTCAAGCCGCTGCTGAATAGTCGAGAGATCGGCTTTCGTAAAGATGAGTTCGCATTCCGCATCATGCTTTGCAGCAAACTGCCGTAAGCGCTCTCGATCACTTCGGGAAGTGTGGATCCCATCAAAGATCAAACCGAGGTTGTGCGGTAAGAGTTCGTCGGCGATTGCGTACATCACATCGTGAGTGGCCGGCCCTGAAGGGAGGTCATACGTGAGTCGAATCGCGTCAGTCGACAGGATCACGAATGGGAACCTTGCGCCGAGCCAAGCTGCAACTTCAGTCTTGCCACTACAAGGGAGCCCAAATATCCCAATCAGAATGGGCTTCGACCACGCGATCGCCGAGATGCTGAGGTCGCAAATGATCGTCCGCGCCAAGCTTTGACCCTTGTGCGAAGGCTCGCTGGGACCGTCCGTCTCCCGAGGTTCTCTTGACACTGTTCGGTGTCGTCCTTTGTGTTCCACTTATACGTTTCTTGTGCTTTGTCGTGAAGACGGGGCGCATCACGCAGTGCGGTCATGAGCGTGCCAACAGGATAAGCCTTTCGGCTCATCCAGTTCTCGCGCCGCTGGGTGGAATCTCTCCCGGATCTACCCTGCCAACCGCGCCGCTGTTGCCGCGAGCTGGCTGGCGTAGCCCATTTCGTTGTCGTACCAGGAGGCGATCGAGACGAGGTTGCCTTCCATGACCTGCACGAGCGGCAGGTCGATCAGCGCGCCGTGCGGGTCGCCGAGGATGCGCGCGGAGGCCCATTCACCTTCCAGGACGTCGAGGACGTCACCCATCTCTTTCGATTTCGCCGCCTTGCGGAAGGCGTCGCGCAGCTCTTCGACGGTCGTCGAGCGGCCGAGGACGGCGTTGATCTCGGCAATGCTGCCGGTGCGGACTGGCACACGGTAGGCCTTGCCGGTGACCTTCAGGTCCGGCCAGATGAATTGCAGCGCTTTGGCCGCGCCGGACGACGAGGGGATGACGTTCTCGGCGGCGGCCCAGGAGTCGCGCACGTCCTTCATCGGCTGATCGGTGAGCGCCTGCGTGTTGGTGTAGGCGTGGACGGTGGTGAAGAAGCCATGCTGCAGATCGAACTGCTCGCGCAGGATCTTGACGACGGTCGCCAGTGAGTTCGTTGTGCAGCTCGCCATGCTGACGATCTTGTGCGTATCGGGGTCATATTCGTCGAGGTTGACGCCCGGCAGCAGGAAGGCGTCGGCGTCCTCCCGCGTCTTGCTGGCAGCGCTGACCAGCACGTGCTTCGCGCCGCGATCGATATGCGCCTGGGCGCCCTCGCGCGTTGTTGCCCGACCGGTGCAATCGATCACCAGGTCGACGCCGAGCGCTTTCCAGTCCGGCAGCTCGTCCATCGAGTTGAAGTACGTGATTTCGCGTCCGCCGATGACGAAACCATCTGGTTTGGCAGTGACCTCTTCGGGCCAGAGCCCGTAGTTCGTGTCCGCCTTGAACAACGCGGCGAACGATTCGGTGTCGCGGATGTCAGAGACGGAGATCGGGACAAAGCGCTCGTCGCGCAGCGCTGCCTTGAGCGTCGAGCGTCCGATGCGTCCAAAGCCGTGGATTGCGATGCCTGCCATTGTCGTTACCCTCCCGAACGTCGTGGCTCGCACGTTCGACGAGCCGCATGCAGCATTTGTCGCACGTCGCTTGCCGTCCGCTTGCGATGAGGATGGCCGGGGTTGTTACACGTCGTCGTGGTGGCCGTCATAGCCGGCCAGCAGGAGGGCGGCGGCAATGATCCAGACGATCATGATGACGAGCAGATGCTCGTGGTCGAGCGGCCCGATGATGCCGTAGATCAGCGATCCGGCAATCAGCAGCGCACCACCGAGGGTGAGGATCTTCTTCGTTGTGTGGGTAGAACGCATGGAGGCCTCCACTCCTTGGCACATACGTCCGTAACGAGCGTAGCAGATTTCGTGCATTCTGCCGAAGAGCGATCCCTTACCGGCAAGTAATCATGCTTGATGACCGTCTCGGCCTCGCTGCGCGATGGATAGCGCGCCGCGTCTTATACGCCGATTGTGCATGGTGCATAAAGAATTGGCGTAGATCTCATTTCAACGCACATACACCCGTCGCTCGGACACCGGCAGAATCGATGCAGGTCGGAGGTCGGGCCGACCGCAGACGCGGCACACGAGAAGAGGAATGACGGTGATCGAGGGGCTGCGCGATTTTCTCCACATCCACTACGACGAGCTCGAAGAGCTCAACCTGGCCGCCAAGGCGGACCGTGTCGCGCGACGCGATCCGGACGCCATCAAGGAAGAGCGCCTGCGCTATCTGGCGAACGAGCAACGCATCAAGGCCGTGACAGTCGCGTTCTCGGATCTCGAGGGCCGGTTGCACATGCTCGATTACGATAAGAAGTTCCTGTTGAAGGCACCGGACAATCTCACGTTCGATGGCTCGTCCGTGCGCGGTTTCACCCGTCAGAAGGAATCTGACCTGCGCCTGGGCATCGACTGGCCGGCCTTCTACTGGCTGCCGGCTGACACCTTCGGGGCCGGCAAGGTGCTGGTCTTCGGCGAGGTGCAGGAGCAGGACGGCACACCATATCGCGCCGATATGCGCGCCAAGCTCAAGGCGTATACGAACGAGAAGCTGGAGCAGGAGGGGCTGACCTGCTACGCCTCGAACGAGGTCGAGGGCATCCTGTTCAAGGGTCGCCATGCCGAGCAGGCGTTCGTCGAGACGGGCGAGTTCGAGCCGGTGACGAAGAGTGGCTACTACCACTCGCTGCCGAGCGACTATCTGCGTGAGTTCATCGACGCGTCGGCCGAGGTGCAGCGTGCACTGGGCTTCGAGAACGAGAAGGACCACCCAGAGGTCGCGCCGTCGCAGTTCGAGCTGAACTACTCCTACACCGAGGCGACGATCGCTGCCGACCAGGTCATGCTGTACAAGCTTGTCTGCCGACAGGTGGCCAACAAGCTGGGCTATACCGCCAGCTTCCTGCCCAAGCCGATGACGGGCGTGAACGGCAACGGCATGCACACGAACCTGTCGGTGGCGAAGAATGGGGTTAACACGTTCTGGGACGCGAGCGGCGAGGAAAATCTCTCCGAGTTCGCCTGGACGTTCGTCGACCGCATTCTCAGCAGTGCGCTCGATCTGTGCCTGATCCTGAACCCGAGCGTCAACGGCTATCGCCGGCTGGATCCGGCATTCGAAGCGCCGAACGAGATCAAGGCGTCGCCGAGCGACCGCGGCGCGATGGTGCGCATCCCGATTGGCAACAAGAACTCCGCTCGCGTCGAGGTTCGCTCGATCGCGCCGGATGCCAACCCGTACATGGTGATCTACTCGCTGCTGCGAACCGGCCTCGAAGGTCCGCTGGTGAACGGGGTCCGCAATTCGACTTCGATTCTGCCGGACAACATCTACGACGCCATCATGTACCTCTGTGGCAGTGGTCACACCGCCGAGCTTCTCGG
>JBDHWD010000155.1:0-6312 GCA_039810005.1 Thermomicrobiales bacterium
AGTGGGCGCTGGGCCTCGTCTACGGGCCGGCCTACGCCGCCCACGCGGAGACGTTCGTGCTGCTGATGATGGCGGCCGGGGTGGCCTACGTCGGGTCGAGCCTCGGCTACGGCATGACCGCCGCGCGCCGCTTCGCGATCCAGGCGCCGCTGTTCCTTGGCGTCGCCGGCGTGACCTTCGTGGCGAGCCTTGTGCTGGTCCCGCGGTTCGGTATCAACGGCGCAGCGCTCGCGATCCTCGTCGCGTCATTCGTCCAGCTCGCGGGCTCGGCGGCGATCGTTGCGCACGCGGTTGCGGCTATCGGGGGAGCGAAGACATGAGCCGACCGGTTCGCATCCTGCACGTCGTCGGGTCGATGAATCGCGGCGGCGTCGAGACGTGGCTGATGCACGTGCTGCGGCACATCGACCGCGAGCGCTTTCAGATGGACTTCCTCGTCCATACCGACGAGCCGGCCGCCTACGACGATGAGATCCGGGCGCTCGGGTCGCGGATCATCCCGTGTCTCGCGCCGAACCGGCCGTGGCAGTACGCGCGAACCCTGCGCCGCATCCTGCGCGACGAGGGGTCGTACGATGTCGTCCACAGCCACGTCCATCACTTCAGCGGACTGGTGTTAGCGGTAGCCCGGACAGCGGGCGTCCCTGTCCGGATCGCCCACAGCCACAACGACACGTCGCGGGAGCAGGCGGCCGCCAGGCTCCAGCGCCGGGCCTACTACCGCGCGATGCGCCGCCTCATCGTCGCGACCTCGACGCTGCGGCTGGCCGCCAGTCGCGAGGCGGAACGGGCGCTGTTCGGAGAACGGCGCGCAGGTGACGAGCGCCAGCAGGTGCTCTACTACGGGATCGACCTGGCGCCGTTCACCCAGGAGGTGGATGGCGAGGCGCTGCGTGCGAGGCTCGGCATCCCGCCCGGCCGGCGCGTGATCGGCCACGTCGGCCGGTTCGCGCTACAGAAGAACCACGCGTTCCTGATACGCGTGTTCAACGAGGTCGTCGCCAGAGACCCGAACACCCACCTGGTCCTCGTCGGCGAGGGACCGCTGCGAGAGGCAACAGAGCGCCTGGTGGCTGAGCTGGACATCGCGGGCCACGTGACGTTCGCCGGGGCACGTGATGATGTGCCAGCGTTGATGCTGGGGGCATTCGATCTCTTTCTGCTCCCATCGCTCCACGAAGGACTGCCGGTCGTGATGCTGGAGGCACAGGCGGCAGGGTTGCCGTGCGTGATATCGGACGTGGTGTCGCCTGAGACCGACGTTGTTCCGGGGCTTGTCACGCGGATGTCGTTGGCTGATTCGTCGGAGGAGTGGGCGGCGCGAATTGCTTGCACGACTGAACAGGCCGACGCTTCTCTTTCACTCGCGCAAGTCAGACATGCCGACCGCGACGTTCAAGCCACGACCAAGTACCTCACGCGCCTATATCGGTACCCTACGAGAGTTGGCAACCAATTGACAAGAGGCCTTGATGTGTAATATCGCCGCACGTCGCTTCCGCGATCCGGGTGCCGCTATTCCGCGGCGTCGCCGCGGTGATGTTCGTCGCCAGCCTGGCGCTGATCCCGCGGTTCGGCATCAACGGCGCGGCGCTGGCGATCATCGCCAGTTTAATCGCCTAGCTGGCCAGCTCGGCAATCACCGTGGCCCGCGCGGTGGCTGAAAGCGAGGGAACGAATGCATGAGCAGACCGATTCGCATCCTGCACGACGTCGGATCGATAAACCGAGGGGCGTCGAGACATGGCTGATGCACGTGCTGCGACACAGCGACCGCGAACAGTTTCAGCTGGACTTCCTCGCGCACACCTCTGAGCCGTGCGCCGACGATGACGGGATTCGAACGCTCGGATCGCGCATTATCCCATGCCTGACTCCAGACCGTATAAGATAGCCTCGCTCAAGTGGAGGGCCGTGTTGCTCACATGTATCAGAGATCGACTAAGTCCGTGAAGTGGCGTATCTTAGATCGTCGCCTACTTGCTTCGAGCCTTGAGCGATCTAAGCGCCGTTCCATATTTGTGCTCTTGACTTTGCAGATAGTAACTATCATTGCAATTGCGGTGACTCATCAGCCAGTGTTCAGTTATGTGTTATCACTATTGGTCATAGTGGCCGCGTTGACGATCCCTTCTATGTCCGTCTCGCTGGGACTTACCCTATTACTTTTGGCAGGACGCTATGAACTCGGCGCATTGCTTTCCGGTTATACAGACCTTGCATTGATGTTGTTGTTAGGTTGTGTGATAAGCATTATGTGGAGAACATCGACTATCAGATGGTCGCATGCGGCATCTGTACTAATATTGTTGGCGCTGGCATTTATTGTTGTGATGCTAGCGAGTTTACTTCCTACCTGGGGGAATGAATATGGGCGTGAGAAGGTTTTTCGAATTGTTCTGTATGTGCCAGTCTACGCAATTGCACCACTGATACTATTGACCAGTCGACGGTATGTGAAACAACTACTGGTTTATATTGTTGCCGTTGGATCGGCGTTCGGAATTCTCAGCCTCATACTCGGCGTGATATCTCACGGGTTAACAGGCATCCAAAGACTCAGCCCACCTGGAGGAGGGCCTATCACATTAGCACGTATGGTCGGTTTTGCCGCAATTGCGAGTCTCGGGCTTTGGGCATCAGGCGGTAGACGGCATCGACAATATGGTATTGCTAGCATCAGTCTCCTAATGCTCACGGTCGTAACAGGTTCAAGAGCGCCAGCACTCTTCGCAGGAGTGATGATCCTAGTGCTTGTCGGCATGATCCTACCGAAGCGATCTATGCGAGACAAGGCGCTTCGCTATATGGCGCTGATATGCGGTATTGTACTACTCCTGTTGGGGTTCTGGAAGTCGACAGGAATCAGTGACACGCCCTTTATGCAGCGATTCGAATTGCTGGCCCAGGACGATCGCGGTGCGTCAATACAAGCGCGCGAAGACAATATACCCGTAGCCTTGAAGCTTGGGCGGATACAGCCCTACACGGGCTTGGGGGCCGGATCTTGGGCTACTGAAATATACGGTCGAGATGAACGCCAATATCCTCACAATATATTCTTGGAGCTGTTTGTCGAACAGGGTTTGGTTGGCGTATATATCGTTAGTTTATATATTGTCATGGTGATTGGTATAGCTATCTATAGATTACGGCACACTACCAATCATGAAACATATGCGCTCATCGTTGTTGGTTTAGGCTTATTCACATATTCTATATTAGTCGCCCAGACTAGCGGCGACTTGGCTGACAACCGCTATATGTGGATGTTTGGCACACTTATTATTAGTATTACCGATAACGAAGAGACCGATTGCTATTATCACGGTCTTGGATGCAGGTGGGTTAGCAGAAAGGCTAATTGATGATTGTCTTGCACATAGCACCCATGCGATGGGGGGCGTTGTCTGGTTTGAGCGTCGCGATTCCGAATATAGTCAAGACGCAAAACGAGCTTAACGATGTGACAGCCGGACTCGTTGGATCAGTGCATAGCTCGGAACCTCAGGAGACACCATCATTCTATTGGGCTAATGGCAGTTCGTTGTCAGCTTCAGATAATGTGTTCCGTATCGCTGACCCGTTGAACCGTCCGGATGTAGTGATCTTTCATAGTACATACATTTTGCAACATGCGCGTATCGCCCGGTTGTTGAAGCAGAATGGCATTCCATATATTATCACGCCTCACGGAGGGCTGACCGAAATGGCGATATTGTCGAAAAGATGGAAAAAGCGGTTCGGAAATTGGTTGTTCTTAAGCACACTTGTAAACAACGCAGCAGCGATCCACTTTCTAAGCGACGGCGAAGCGGCTGATTCAACACGATGGAAGCGCCCGTCGTTTGTCGTTGGTAACGGGTCCGAAATGCCAGACGCATCGGTGTTGGCTGAGCCGGGCCGAGGTGATTCATCCCACATCATCTACCTTGGGCGCCTATCCCCCTTTATCAAGGGGCTGGATCTGTTGGTGGATGCATGCGCAACGGTCAAGACGCACCTGGCGAATGGTCAGGTGACAATCGATATCTACGGCCCCAACGAGGGGCGGGAAGGTGATGTCTTAGGACGCCAGATCCGGGAACGTGGCCTTGAAGATGTTATTCGACTTAGGGGACCTGTATTCGGACCGACGAAGAACGAGGCCTTCCGGTCTGCCGACGTGTTCGTGCTGACCTCCCGATCTGAAGGTCATCCCATTGCCGCCCTTGAGGCTATGGCTCACGGGATACCGTGCTTCGTCACGCCGGGGACGCGCATCGGTGCTGACATTGTAAACGCGGATGCCGGCTGGCTAGCCGAACCTACCATTCAAGGAATCGCGGAAACACTCGTCAGAGTGCTTGCCGAGAAACCACGTTGGGCTGAGATGGGATCAAATGCCAGGCAGCTGGCAGTACGCGAGTTCAGCTGGGAGACGGTCGCAGAGAGAACGATCGCAGCCTACCAGCGAGTACTCGAAAGCAGGGACCGGCTACCGTGAAGATCGCTTATCTGCACCAGTATTTCAGGACGCCCTCGATGTCCGGCGGCACCCGATCGTTTGAGATGGGGCGTCGTCTAGCGGCTAATGGACACGAAGTCCATATCGTGACCTCAACACAGGACTCCACAGATCAGAAGAGCGGATGGTCGACAACCCAAGAAGCCGGCTTGACAGTACATTGGCTTTCTGTTCCCTATTCGAACCACATGCGACACCATCAACGATTGAACGCATTCCTCCGCTTCGCAGTTGCCGCAGGACTCCATACTGCGTCGCTCGCTCCCGAGATCGTATTTGCGAGCAGTACGCCACTCACCATCGCAATCTCCGGCGTGTATGCATCGAAGCGTCATCGAATCCCCATGGTATTTGAAGTTCGCGACCTATGGCCGGAAGTCCCGATCGCGGTCGGCGCACTTCGCGACCCGGTCTCGAAATGGCTCGCTCGTCAGCTGGAGCAGGCTGCGTATCGCAATGCGGCGCATATCGTTGCACTGTCACCCGGCATGCGCGACGGCATCGTAGCAACCGGCTATCCCCCGAAATCAGTGACGATCATCCCGAACAGCTGTGACTTTGACTTATTTGCTGTCGACCCTGAAGTCGGGAGGTCGTTCCGTCGCGAGCACGCCTGGCTTCAGGATCGACCGCTCGTTGTTTACGCGGGGACGCTTGGCCCGATAAACGGAGTGGAGTATCTCGTTCGTCTGGCGGCTGCCGTGCGGGCATATCAGCCCGAGGTCCGGTTTCTGATCGTGGGGATGGGAAAGCAGTACCGCGAGGTTGAGTCTCTCGCGGCGCGGTTGGGTGTGCTGAACACGAGCCTCTATATGATCCCGGGTATGAGCAAGGCCGAGATACCAGCTGTCCTGAGCGCGGCGAGCATCGTGACGTCGGTGTTCGTCGATCTTAAGGAGATGTGGAATAACTCCGCGAACAAGTTCTTCGACGCACTCGCAGCAGGGCGTCCAATTGCGATCAACTACGATGGATGGCAAGCTGATCTCATTCGCGAGACTGGGGCCGGGGTGCTGCTTGATGTTACCGATGTCGAGTCTTCAGCAGAACTGCTCTTGTCTCGATTGCATGACTCCGCGTGGTTGGCAAAAGCCAGGAAAGCGGCGCACGATCTCGGCACGCAGCGATTCGACCGCGACGCGCTCGGGGCACAGTTAGAACACGTCCTACAAGACGTCGTCGATGACTATCGGCGCCGTTCCCTCGAAGGGAGGAGATGATGATGGCCACGGTCGCTCCACCGCGCATCTACCTCTCGTCGCCGCACATGTCCGGGCGGGAGCTGGAGTACGTCCAGGACGCGTTCGCGTCGAACTGGATCGCGCCGCTGGGGCCGCACGTGGACGCGTTCGAGCGCGAGCTGGCGGCGGCGGTCGGGGCGCGGCATGCGGCGGCGCTGTCGTCCGGCACGGCGGCGATCCACCTGGCGCTGCTGCTGGCCGGGGTCGGGCCGGGCGACGAGGTGCTGGTGTCGACGCTGACGTTCTCGGCCAGCGTCAACCCGATCGTCTACTGCGGCGCGCGGCCGGCCTTCGTCGACAGCGAGCGCGAGTCGTGGAACGTCGACGCCGGGCTCCTGGCTGACACGCTGGACGCCAGGGCGCGGGCCGGCCGGCTGCCGAAGGCGGTCGTCGTCGTCCATCTCTACGGGCAGAGCGCCGACCTCGACCCGATCGCCGCCGCCGGCCAGCGGCACGGCGTCACGCTGATCGAGGACGCCGCCGAGGCGCTCGGCGCGAGCTATCGCGGGCGCGCGCCGGGCACGCTCGGCCAGATGGGCGTCTACTCGTTCAACGGCAACAAGG
>JBDHWD010000156.1:0-6277 GCA_039810005.1 Thermomicrobiales bacterium
CGTCACGCCGAAATCGGCGCAGCAGCAGCCGTTCGGTCGTGATCTCGGGCGTGTCCAGCGGTCGTTCTTCACGCATAGCAGGCTCCTCGCATCGCCCTATTGTGTCACGCGGGGAAACTCGTCGATGCTACGTCGCCGCTTGCGACTGGAACGTGGAGAGATAGCGGCGGCTATGCGAAGTGTCTCCTACGGGAATGATCGTTAATGTCAGATCGATCGAACATCCGCTACCACGCACGCGAGTTGCTGTAACACGCGCGCAATCGCCTCGCTTAGAAAGACAAAGATCGTGTAACATGGACATATGTCTTCAGTGTGGTAGTAGTCTCTTTCCAGACGGGCGAGGTACGCCATCAAGGCTACAGGCGATGGCGTAAAGGAGGGTGTGATCGGTGAACCAGACTCCCACCACGTTCTATGCACATTCCCGAAATCGCACAGGTAAGCGCCATCTGCTCATGGCGCATCTGACAGCAGTTGCGGACCTAGCCAAGACATTCGCGGCAGCTTTCGATGCTACTGATATGGGGTGGTGGGCTGGTGTCTGGCACGATCTGGGTAAGTTCCATCCCGAATTTCAGCAGTATCTGCGGAATGCCGAGAGCGACCCAGAAACCCATCGTCGTGGACCTGACCACAAAGCAGCCGGCGCAAGCGTCGCGGCAGAGTTCGCACCGCCACTCACGCAGCTGATCGTCGGACATCACGGTGGCCTTCGAAACCAGCAAGAAGAGTTACGCCCGTGGCTCAACGAGCGGCTGTCAGAGCCGCGGGTTGCCGAGGCATTGGCAATTGCCCAGCAATCCGTCAACGACCTCATCCCATCTGCGCCGTTGCAGCCACCGCATTGGGCTCGGCCTCCGCATTCGATGGAATTCTTTCTTCGAATGCTGTTCTCAGCACTCGTCGACGCGGATTTCCTCGACACCGAGGCGCACTTTGATTTCGACCGTCAAGGGTTGCGAAACCCTGAGTTGCCATCAATCGCTGAATTATCGCGGGAACTTGAGGAAAATCAGTCTCAATTGTCAGGGCATGGTAGCGGCATCGTGGCCGAGGTTCGGCATGCGATCTATCAGGACTGCCTTCGAGCGGCGACTGAGCGCACAGGATTCTTTCGGCTGACGGCTCCAACCGGTGGTGGTAAGACGCGATCCAGCCTTGCGTTTGCTCTGCGTCATGCCGTTCACAATGACCTTAGTCGCGTGATTGTTGCTATTCCGTATACGTCGATTACCGATCAGACTGCTACTACCTATCGCTCAATCTTCTCGTCGCCCCACGCGATTCTCGAGCACCACAGTGCGATTCGGCGTGAAGAGCGTGATGACGACATTGATCACGAGTGGGAGCGCCTCGCATCCGAGAACTGGGATGCGCCAATTGTCGTAACGACGACAGTTCAACTTTTTGAGAGTTTGCTTGGCAGGTCGACCTCAGCCTGCCGGAAGCTGCACAACATTACTGGAAGTGTGATCATCCTCGATGAGGCACAAGCGCTGCCTGAGCGACTTCTTGCCCCGATTCTTGATGTCCTTCGTGAGCTCGTTGCCAACTATCGTGTGACAGTTGTGATCAGCACCGCGACCCAGCCTGCGATCGACGAGAACGAGAATTTTCGTGGGCTACCCGGCATTCGCGAAATCGTTAATTCACCAGAGACGCATTTCGAGCGGCTCAAGCGCGTGGCCTATGACTGGGTTGGTGCCGGTGACACCACGTGGGAGTGGAGTCGTGTCGCCGAGGAAATGAAGACGAACGACCAGTCGCTCGCGATACTGAACACCAAGGCTGATGCACTGGCACTGCTTGATGCACTGGATGATCCTGACGCTCTGCACTTGTCTACGCTGCTGTGCGGTGCCCACCGACGTGATGTGCTCGACACAGTTCACCAACGGTTACGAGACGGCTTACCGTGCCGAGTCGTTGCGACTCAGGTCGTTGAAGCGGGGGTCGATCTCGATTTCCCATTGGTGCTACGCGCAATAGGACCGCTCGACCGGATCGTACAGGCGGCCGGCCGGTGCAATCGCGAGGGGAAGTTGGACAGCGGTCGCGTGGTCGTCTTTCAGCCAGCGCAGGGACGACAGCCGCGAGGCGCGTATCAAACCGGATCAGATATTGCCCTTGGGTTGCTATCCAGCCCTGATTTTGACTTCCACGATCCTGCTTCCTATCGGCGCTATTTCGCAGCGCTTTATGGACACGTATCACTCGATAGCCGGGAAATACAGAAGGCGCGAGCACGACTGGAGTATCGGGCCGTCGCTGAGAAGTTCCGGCTCATTGACGACAACACGACTTCGGTATTGGTCCGGTACCGGACGACATTGCCGAATGGAGAGGAGGTAGACGACGCGATCGCCCGCCTGCGCAATCGGCGTGGAAATCCACGGCTGATCTGGCGTGCGTTACAGCCGTTGATCGTCAGCGTCCGATTGAACGCGTTAGCGGGTTATGCGCGTGACGGATTGGCTGTTGAGATCGTAGAAGGGCTTTGGGAATGGACGGGGGACTATGACGGTGTTCGGGGCCTCGTCGGCGATCGCCGCGACCCGGAGGCGCTCGTGATTTGAACGAAGGACGGCAGGCAACTCATGGACGAACATATCCCTCTCGAAGTAAAGGTGTGGGGAGATTTTGCGTGTTTCACACGGCCCGAAATGAAGGTCGAGCGCGTGAGCTACCCGATGATGACACCCTCGGCCGCGCGCGGTGTGCTGGAGTCGATCTTCTGGAAGCCCGAGTTCACCTGGATCGTGCGAGAGATCTGGGTGCTGCGGCCAATCAACTACACGTCGATCCTGCGGAACGAAATCTCGACTCGGCAGTCATATCGCACTGCCGCTAACTGGGCGAAGACTGGAACCGGTGGATACGTCGCGCCGGACGATCGCACGCAGCGCCACACGCTGGCGCTGCGCGACGTTGGCTATGTCATCCGCGCAGATATGCAGCTTCGTGCTGATGTCACCGACAATATCGCCAAGTATCGGGATCAGTTCCGCCGACGAGTCAGGCGCGGTCAGTGCTTCAGTCAACCATATCTCGGTTGTCGCGAATTCACCGCCTGGTTCGGATCAGTCACCGGCGATGAGCAGCCTCTACCCCTCACTGACGATCTCGGAACGATGCTCCACGAGGTTGTCTATGACTCTACAGCTCAGGGAATGGGAGTTCCGTACTTCTTCACCGCCCGACTCGACCACGGTGTCCTTCGGGTGCCGTCGATGAACGGGGTGGAGTGATGCTGCTTCAGGCACTCAGGGAATACTCGTCCCGGATCGACGACCTTGGACCACCAATGTACAAGCTCACACCGATACGGTACGAAGTACAGCTTGATGCCGCAGGTAAGCCGGTCGGCCTCATCACCATGTCAGGTACTGGTCGGGCCGCCGATCGCGGCCTCCCTCTCCTGGTTCCTTCTATCGTGCGATCGAGCGGCATCAGGCCCATCCTGCTGGCAGACCGTGGTGACTACGCGCTCGGTTGGGGTGATGGACCACGGGTCGCACGAGCACACCAGGCATTCATCGACTTGGTCAATGATTGCGTTGCCGCCACTGATGACAATGATGTTCGGGCTGTGGCCACCTTCTTATCGTCACCGCCAGAATCTCGCATTCCGATGCCGGCAGACGCTGACTCGCAATCAAACGTGACGTTCAGTGTCGATGGTCGGCGGCCGATCGATGCACAGTCAGTGCGCGCCTTCTGGGCCGCGCACGCGGATCGTTCAGCCTCTGCGGATGATAGCCGGGACATGCAATGCATCGTCTGCGGCGAGCAGCGCTCGCCAGTGCCGCGCATGCCGTTCATGATTAAGGGGCTCGGACCCGTCGGCGGACAATCCAGCGGGACGGCGCTTATCTCCGCGAATTCCAACGTGTTCGAATCGTATGGACTTGAGAACAATCTGATCGCGCCGACCTGTAGTGAGTGTGCCGAGCGAGTCTCAAAATCACTTAACGCCCTGATCGAAGATGAGGCGTCGCGCCTTTATCTTGGTCGCGTGCTGTATGTCTTCTGGACACGCGAGCCGACCGACTTTGCGTGGGAGACGCTCTTGACGGGTGCCGACGCCGGTCAGGTCAGGGCGCTCCTGACCGCAGCACAGCGTGGGCGGATCGGCGCAACAGCGCTTGACTCAACTTCGTTTTACTGCGTAGCACTGTCCGGGAGTGGTGGCCGCGTGGCCGTGCGCGACTGGATCGACATAACAGTCGACGAAGCGCGACAAAACCTCGCCCGCTACTTCATCCTCCAGCGTCTGGTCGATGCGCGATCAGGCGAGCAGCGCTTCTTGGGCATTCGGTCATTGACTCACGCCACCGTTCGCGAGGGGAGTAAGGACGACCCCCTGCCAGATGTAGGGCAAGCGCTACTGCGTGTCGCTCTGCGGGGCGGAGCGCTCCCGATCACACTCGTCGCTCAAGTCATGCGGCGGGTGCGGGCTGAGCAGGGCGTGACCTATCCACAAGCCGCGTTGATCAAGATGGTCCTGGCGTCACAGGAGTCGGAAGGATGGGAGACCTACATGGTGGGACTGGACGAGAGCAACCGAGATCCTGCGTATCTCTGCGGTCGGCTCTTAGCAGTGCTCGACGCAATACAGCGAGCGGCGCTCGGCCAACGCAATGCGACGATCATCGATCGCTTCTTCGGTTCTGCGTCGACCGCGCCGTTGTCGGTATTCGGCCGCTTGACCCGAGGCGCTCAGCCGCACCTTGCGCGCTTGCGCCGTGATCGACCCGGAACGTACATCGCTCTCGATCGGCAGCTGACGGAGATCACTGCGGCGATAGACGCGTTCCCACGAACATTGTCGCTACGCCAGCAGGGTATGTTCGTCCTGGGTTACTACCATCAGAAGGCCGCCGATACGGAAGCGTGGAACCAGCGCACGGCCGCACGACGCGCGGCACACGCAAACCCGTCTCCTGAAATCGAAGATGAGACCACTGCAGAAGAAAACGAAGGGTAGAGAACCGCCATGACTGCGACAACGACGGCCGCACACCTCGATCCGACTCGTCGCCACGATTTCGTCTTGCTGTTTGACGTCACTGACGGTAACCCGAATGGCGACCCTGATGCGGGAAACCTTCCGCGCATCGATCCTGAGACGATGCAGGGTCTCGTTACGGACGTTGCGATCAAGCGCAAGGTTCGTGACTGGATCGACCTCGCACGTGGACATGAGGATCGTTTCAAGATCTACGTCCAGAACCAGGGGATCGCGCTGAACGATCAGCACCAGCGCGCATACACGTCGCTCGGAATCAAGTCCACTGGCAGCAAGCAGAAGCGCGAGGATGTTGACCAGACGCGCCAATGGATGTGCGAAAACTTTTACGACATTCGCGCCTTTGGAGCAGTGATGACGACAAACGTCAATGCTGGCCAGGTTCGCGGCCCGATTCAGTTGACGTTTGCGCGCTCGATCAATCCAGTCATGCCACTTGATATCTCGATCACGCGGGTGGCTGTCACCAAGCCTGAAGACGCGAAGATCGTTAGCACGGAAGGTGATGAATCAACCGGCAAGACAACCGAAATGGGCCGGAAGGCGCTCATCCCCTATGGTCTGTACCGTACCTACGGCTTCTTCGTCCCGAGCTTTGCGCAGAAGACCGGCTTCGACAGCGATGATCTGGCGCTCTTCTGGCAGGCGTTGGTGATGATGTGGGACATCGACCGCTCGGCGTCGCGAGGCCTCAGTGCCTGTCGGGGACTGTACGTCTTCAGCCACGAGAGCGCGCTGGGAAATGCCCCAGCCCACAAGTTGCTGGAGCGCGTCAGCATCGAGCGCGATCCAGCGGTCGAGGCGCCACGCGGATTTTCTGACTATCGCGTTCAGATCGACGAGATGGATCTCCCAGACGGAATAACGGTGACGCGACTTACAGAGGGGTAGCTTCTGATGGAAGACACGTCTGGTGTTGCGCCGCATGGGGTGCCTCTGGAGCCAGTGATGATCTCGGCGCTGGAGCACTACAGCTACTGCCCGCGGCAGTGCGCACTCATCCATCTGGAACAGACATTCACTGAGAACGTCTATACGAGTCGCACTCAGCCTTAGGGTTGAGTGAGGATTGAAACGCGGCATACGTCCGCAGCGCGCGCAGGTCCACACGTCGCACTCAGCCTTAGGGTTGAGTGAGGATTGAAACATCGAGGATCTCAGCCCAGCGCGCCTGCGGATCCTGGTCGTTAGGGTTGAGTGAGGATTGAAACATCCGCACGGTGCATCGAGCCATCGCCGACGGAG
>JBDHWD010000157.1:0-6259 GCA_039810005.1 Thermomicrobiales bacterium
GCGTGGGCAGGGATGTCGGCCTGCATGTCCTTCTTGAGGTGGATCGTGAACGTGGGGTTCGCGACCAGGTTGGCGTACCAGTCGCGCCTGCCCGGCGTGCCGGAGAGGTAGAACGTGCCGTCAATGATCTGATACGCGATCTCGATGCGCGACGGCCGGCCGCTCTTGCGCCCGGTCGTCGTGATATCGATCCACTGGTTGTTCTGGAGCTCGTCAAGAATTTGCTGGTCCATCGGATGCCCTCTGTCCCCTCTCATCGGCGTACCGCTGTCAACATCCTGCTCTGGCTAACAGCGCCTGTTCACCGAGCATTCCCGCCGAACGAGCGGTCGTCCGGACAACGACGCACGGAGCGGAGCCGGAATGGGGACGAGCCCCTGAGACATCGAGTGTCCCAGGGACTCGTAGAGAAGGGTGGTGGGGGTGGCGCGGATAGAGTCATCAGCGCCACCTTGGGCGGAGTCAGCCTCTTGCGCGAGTTCGTCTCGTGGGGACGGCGCTGCGCCCGACGCGAATCGTCTCGACGCCTTCGTTGTGTCCGGCCCAGCCACCGATCGTGGCCGCGCCGAGGGCGAGGATCAAGCCGACTAGCGTGCCCCACGCGCCATCGCGCGCGTTGTCGTAGTTGTCCTGAGCTACAGTGATGGCGTCCTGCCCGCTGGGAACGTCAACCGTCTGGCTGAGATTTGCGATGTCGGCGAGGTTGTTGCCCACCGTTCCCAGAAGGTTGCCGAGCCCGGAGCCGAGCAGCCAGACGATCAGCACGATCGCGGCAACTCCAACCAGGAAGCCATTGAGCGCGCCAGCGCCCGAGCCGTCGACTGCCGCGCTCTTGGCGGCGACCAGGCCACCAACGAAGAATGCGATCAGGAGGCTGGCGCCGCCCCAGATAGCGGCAGCTGTGCCGACGGTCGATCCGTTGGCGTCGTCCGGCTTGAATGCCGACGTGCCGATCGCCAATCCGAGGACCGTGAGCACCAGCAGTGTCACGACGGCCGTTAGCAGTCCGGCGAGGATCGGCCCCCAACGGGGGCGGTCCTTACGCGTCGTAATATCCGAGTCGCCGACGAGGGCTGTGCCGGACTCCCCGGGCGTTGGCATTCGACCTGGAGGCGTTGCGGTTGACCGCTCCCGGTCGGCGTCGTCACCTGTGCGAATTCCTGACATCGTGTCCTTCCTCTGCAAGTTCGCCTAGCGTCCAGCCGCGCTCGAGGGCGCGGCCGGGCAGCGGCAGACTCGATCTATGGGCGGTCGGCGTGCTCGCCGGTGTTCTCGCCCTCGACGTGGACATCCTCGCGCCGCACCGTTCCGGACGCCTGCTCGTCGCGTTCGACGACGTCCTTGGTGATGTGCACGCGCTCGCGGACGACCGGACGCTTGGAGACCTCGACCTCTTCGGTGCGCAGCGGGACCTCGATGTCCTGCTCCTTGAAGGTCTGCTCGCTGAGATTGGCTGGCGCCGGCTCGTTCACGTCATGCCGCTCGACGCGGATGCGCTCCTCGCGAACGGGAACGCTGATGTGCTTTTCGCTCTCGACTACGTCCTTGTGGACGCGAACGGTGCCTGCGTCGACCGGGCGCTTACGGACCTCTAGCTCTTCCTCAACGACCGGGATTTCGATGTCAGTGTCCTGGCGGCGCTGGCCACCGGCATTGGTCCGGCCGACCGCATCTGACCTGCCGCCACGGCCGGCCGTGTCGGGAGTCCTGCCCATACCGGCGACGTCGGGAGCCGTGTCCCAATCGTGATTTTCGACCTCTTCCTTGGTGGCGTTGATGTGAACGGTGTCGTCACGTACGTCGACGATCGTCGCCACCGGCACGTACTTTTCGCTGTGGAACAGCAATCCCTTACCGACGACGAGGTAGTACGGGTGAATCTCCTCTACCTCTCCGAGCTTCTGGTTATCGGATGTCATGACATCCCACCCATTACCGATTTCCCAGGTTCGTCCCTGTGGCGTGTTGCCAGTCGACATCGTTGTGTCCTCCGCTCCCAAAACTGATACAAACCCTTCGCCGAGATGTTTGACGTCATCCGGCGATCGCTTTACCGACGCGCACGGAGGGTGCCACGCTTCTCCGAGTGATAATCATCGGGAAGATCTCGGCCTACGTATCTTCAATAAGATCTGTGAATGCAAATACGCGACTGCGGTATCGCAGTATGGCATGGTGTTGGAGAAGTCTACAGAGATCGTGCTTCTCGTATATTGCCTCGTGGCTTGCAAGTATCTCACGATATGCATGTGGTGAATTCAAAGTGATGATAGTCAGGACGTGCTATCTTTTCCTGAGAGATGATTACTCATAGAGTCGATACTGTGAACACCGCCGAAGGCACGCCCTGGATGCGTGGCGCTCATCCGCGATCCATCGCCGCTGCCTTCCCGCTCACCATCACACCGTTCTGCACCGTGGATGTCACGGGTTGCGACGATCAAATCCTCATACCCAAGGACAACGGGGCATGTCCGAACCGCTGGCACTGGCCAGTCCGTGGCGTCCGGCATTCGTTCATAATGGACTCATGCTCATATGATGATCCGCTTGCGGCATAGCAAGATAGATCACAAGGGCATCCGCCACATGAGTATTGACTCGCGCTTTGTGACATGTTATCTTCGAGGCAAACAGGCAGGTGTCAACCGACTGAAGCGTCTGTGGCATAGTGGCTATTGATCCAAGTGCCACTGTCTTGTCCGGCTAGCGAGTCTGGAGGCGCTCAATGATCAGCCGTACGCGAATCATCGTAGCCGCGATCTTGTGCAGCCTCGCGATTCCGATGGTAGCTAGCGCAGAAGAGACCCAAATCTTCACCAGGCGCGGCCTTGGCGACACCTATAGCGGGGTCGAGGCGTGGATGTCGGCCCAAGATCCGTACTTGACGTGCTGCAATCAGTTCGATTCTGCTGGGCCTGTTGCACTCGTGATGGTCTATGTCTCTGGGCAGCCATTTATCGAGGGAGGAAATGGCAAAGTCTGGCGTCCTTCGACGAGCAGCTATGAACTGCACCCATACTGGTCGTACAGTGCGAACGGTAGCACGGTAGGCGGCGGCTGGTTCTACTCCATATATCTGACACCGGCTCAGTATTACAAATATTCCGTCTATCCCACAGGATCCTATCAACAGTTCAAGGTGCGCTTCTGTGACGCAGGTTGCTACGAGTTAGGTCGTGCTAACATGAGCCGCAACTATTTCTCGCATACAACTGTCGGCGGAGAAGGTCATTGCTCGGGATCAAATAACGACTGTCCCATCGGATACATCGCGGCCCAAGAGAACTACTTTCTTCAATGGTCAAGCAATCAGTGGTTTGCATACTGTTATACCGAAACGTACAAGGACATCAATACCAGTTATTCGTGGTCTCTATCGCCCTGTTCCAACGCCCGCTTTACTCTGCATTACCGTTAGGGGGACTGCGATGCGCTGGCGGCTACTCGGGATCGTCGTCGCTATCGTGATACTTGTAGGAGGGTGCGGGGTTCCCGACGTTGAGCAAGGTAATGGGATGCAGCCGGTGGTGACATCCGCAATTGATCTCGTCGCGCCTGGCATGGAACGGGCGACGACCGCGGCGGTCGCGTACCTCCGGCAGCGCGAGGCGATCGTCAGCGGCGAGCCGGTGGTGCGGTATGCTCAACAGGTGACCCCGCGCTCCATTCGCGGGCTCCAGCTCAACATTGGCAATTGGGATCCCGCCTGTGAGCGACCGATGAGCCTCGTGATCCTCGAAGGGGAGTTCGACGGGCGGAATCTGTTCATCACCCCCGGCGCCGACGCGGCCAGGAAGCCAGGGCGCTATGTCGGGCTCGTCTTCGACCGCGTGGCCGGCGAGCCGGGCGACATCACCTTCACGATCCTCAGCGCCGATGGCGGGGTGTTCCGCACGGCGCTGCACGATGAGTCGCTCCCGCCGTCCGACATGGTCGCGCCAGCGCCCGTCCCGCCGTACGTCCCGTGCGGTGATGTGTCTACCCCGGGTCAGCCTGAGCCGAGTGCGTCGCCGACGCGCTGACGCTTGACGGGTCTCCGCCGGCCGCGCTACGCTGCCCGCCACGTGAGCGGGGGTTGAGTGTCCGGCGAGCGTCTTCGGCCGGCCCGATTGAGATTGCGCGTCCCCGGCGGGCGGAAGTCCGCCGATGTCGTGCTACCCCGCTTTCGCGGCGAGATGTTCGCCTCGCTGCGGCATCGCAACTACCGGCTCTACTGGATCGGCTCGCTGATCGCCAATACCGGCGACTGGATGGACCAGATCGCCATCGGTTGGCTGATGTGGGAGCTGACCGGCAGCGGCGGCTACCTCGGCATCATGTCCTTCTGCCGCGCCTTCCCGATCCTGCTCTTCACGCTGTTCGGCGGCGCGATGGCCGACCGCATGGAGCGGCGTCGGTTGATGCAGATGACCCAGACGTTCGCGATGCTGCTGGCGCTGCTCCTGGCGGTCCTGGTCTGGACTGGCACAGTCGCCGTCTGGCACGTGCTGGCGATCGCGGCGCTGCGCGGGGTGATGCTGAGTGTGAACCTGCCGACACGGCAGGCATTGTTGTCCGACATCGTCGACCGCGAGCACCTGGCCAACGCGATCGCGCTCAACTCGGCGACGATGAATCTCACGCGCATCCTCGGTGGCTCGCTCGGCGGCATCCTGATTACGCTCGTCGGGACGGGTGGCGTCTTCTTCCTGAATGGCATGTCGTTCACGATCCTGATCGTGACACTGGCGATGATGTCGATCCCGCCGCTGGCGATCAGGGCGCGAAAGAATCTGCTGGCCTCGATCGGTGAGGGACTCTCCTACCTGCGGGGCCACGAGGTGTTGAGGACGCTGGTCGTCCTCGCTCTGGTGCCGATGCTGCTGGGCATGCCGTACATGACGCTGCTGCCGATCTTCGCGGACGACGTGCTGGGCATCGGCAACGAGGGCTACGGCATCCTGGTGGCCTTCACCGGCATTGGCGCGCTGTGTGGCGCGCTGGCGATTGCCGCGTTGCGCGACGGTGGATATCGCGGTCGGATCATGCTGCTGGTGATGATCCTGTTCGGGGCGATGCTGGTGCTGTTCAGTCGGTCGACGTTGCCGCTGCTGTCGTTCGCGCTGCTCTTTGGCGTTGGCGTCGGCCAGACCGGCTACATGGCGCTGAACACGACGCTGCTCCAGACGCATGCGTCCGACGAGATGCGCGGCCGCGTGATGAGCATCTTCTTCCTGAACCGGGGGATGGTGCCGCTCGGCACGGTCGCGGCCGGGTTTGCCAGCGAGTGGATCGGCGTCCAGGCGACCGTCGGCGTGATGGGGATGGGCGTCGTCGTGCTGGCCCTCTACGCCTACCTGCGTGTGCCGCGTGTCCGGCGCCTGCCCTGATCGTGATCAGGCGCGCGGGCGCTGCCAGAGGGTTCGGCTGCTCTCGCCGCGGATGATCGCGCGCAGAACCCCCCGCTCGATCTGCCGGAGCTCGCGCAGGGCGGCGGTGCAGGCGCGGACCATCCGCAGGTCGCCCGCCTCGTTGCAGCGGCGCAGGAGCGCCTTGGTCACGCCTGCGTCGTCGAGCGACCCCACGAAACCGAACCACGGCGCGAGTCGCATCTCCTCCGGTAGCGGGAATTCTGGCCGAAGCCGCCGCAGGCTCTCCAGCCGCTCGCGTGGCGTGCTGACCATGTTCTCGATGAAGATGGCCGGGGGGATGTCGTCGGTGCTGCGCGGGTCGAGGATCAGCGTCTTGCCCAGGCGCGGGAAGAACAGGCAGACGACGTCGCCCTGCTCGATCGCCTCGATAATTCGGTCGTGATACAGCTCGAACGCGTTGTCCATCGTCCCGTCTCCGCGTGGCTCGGACTGGCCTCTGACGGCCATGTTGGCTGTCGGGAGTGTATCCCCTATCGCGGGTTGATGCTTGCGATCAGGTCGAGCAGTGGCTGGTGGATCCTGCCGTTGGATGCGATGACCTCGCCCGCCCAGAGATCGAAGGGGCCGCCGTGGTAGTCGGTCAGCCGGCCGCCGGCCTCCTCCAGGAACAGCGCGGCGGCGGCGACATCCCACGGCTGGATCTCGCGCTCCCAATAGGCGTCGAAGCGGCCGCAGGCGACGTAGGCGAGGTTCAGCGCCGCCGAGCCGTCGCGCCGGACAGCCTGGGTGCGCTCGACGACCGCGCCGAAGAGTGGCAGGCTACGACGACGCGCCTCCAGATCGTAGGGGAACCCGGTGGCGACCATAGCTGCGATCAGCTCGTCCGTCTCTGAGACGCTGATGCG
>JBDHWD010000158.1:0-6255 GCA_039810005.1 Thermomicrobiales bacterium
TGTGCCGTGTGTGGAATGTTGGTGTTTCGACGGCCGCGGTGTAACACCGCAGACATACAGCTAGGCCACCAGATCCGCCATTGTGGTGAGCGAGAGTCTACGGGTAACGCCGCTCATCGTCAATATCAATGTTGGAACAAGCATATAGTGTCTGGTTGGCGGCCGCTCGTTTCTGTCATGTGTCGCCCAGACAGCGCTCGCGCAGCTGTGGTGTTGGGTGGGATGGCGTGGTGGGTGCCGCGCCGGGGTGTCCGGTGGCCAAACGGGCGTATGCAATACGCCCCTACATGGGAAATGACTTCTGTATCCATCATCTCAATCTATACGAATCTAGTGCGGCAAAGGCTAACAACAAATGTAGGGGCGTATTGCATAAGCCCGTCTGGCCTCACGGTCAGATCAGATGGCAACCGACCGTAGCAAACGCCCCCGACATCGCCCTGACCACACAGGTCAACGCCGCCCTGACTTGCCCTGTCCACGCATCCTTGACAGCCTGTCCCTACACCTGTAATATATTTTTGACAGGTGAAAGGGAAGTGTGTCACCGACATGACGAGCCTGACTGGAGATGAGCTGCTGCTGGCGCTCTCGGCGCTGGCGAATCCCCACCGGCTGCGGATCATCGCGGCACTGAAGGGCCAGCGCAATTACGTCAGCCAGCTGGCGCGGGAGATCGGCATGAGCCGCCCCCTGCTGCACATGCACCTGCAGCGCCTGGAGCAGGCGGGGCTCGTCGTCGGCCATCTTGAGCTGTCGGAGGACGGCAAGGCGATGAAGTTTTTCGAGCTGACACCATTTGCGATCACCCTGTCACCGGAAGAGATTGCCGAGGCCGTGCGCACACTGGGCAACGGCACGACAAGCGGAGGTACGGAGGAGCATCCGTGAACCACACGATCCTGACTCGGCTCGACCCAATACCGCTGGCGGTGTCCCACAACGGCGTCCCGAACGACGTCTGGAGCGGCTGGGGCAGCGTCATCATGGCCGTTGGCGGCATGGTTCTCATCGGCCTGCTGCTGGCGCTGATCATCTGGCAGGTGTTCCGCACAGCGCAGTCGAAGATCGTCGTCGCCGAGACCGTCGCTCGCGACGAGGAGTACCGCAAGCTCGCCGAGCAGACCGCCACCGCGCAGGACAAGCTGGCCAGCCAGCAGCAGCGCATCGCCGATGACATGGCCGATCTGCGCGAGCGCATTACGGCGATCGAGCGGATGCTGAGCGAGGTCGGCTGAGGCTGTCCGGTTGGACAGGTTGACGGTCGTATTCGCTTCTATATACTCGGAACCGGATATCCGGAACGGAAAGGCCACCAATGGCTCAGAAGCGACCCGCCAACCCCCTTGCCCTCGCCGTGCTCGGCTGTCTATACGAGCGGCCAATGCACCCGTATGAGATGGCGAGTGTCCTGCGCACCCGCGGCAAGGACTCCAGTATCAAGATTAACTATGGGTCGCTCTACACTGTCGTCGATTCGCTTCAGCGGCGCAAGCTGATCGAGCCGCACGAGACGCAGCGCGAGGGTCGCCGACCGGAGCGCACTGTCTATCGGCTGACCAATCAGGGCCGGGTCTCGCTGGTCGACTGGCTGAGCGACATGATCAGCCAGCCGGTCAAGGAGTTCACGCAGTTCGAGGCGGCGCTGTCGTTTCTGGCGGTCCTGCCGCCAGAGGAGGTCGCCGAGCTGCTGCAGGAACGAGTCGGGCTGCTGGATCTTGAAATCCACCAGTTACGTGCCGTGCTCGGCATGACGATCGAGCGGAAGCTCCCGCGGCTCTTCACTGTCGAGACGGAGTATTGGCTAATGCTACGGGAAGCCGAGCTGGCCTGGGTTCGTGAGCTGGCGGATGAAATCGCCGAGGGTCGGCTGGACAGCATGAACATGTGGCGGGAGATTCAGCGCGAGATCGACGAACGACACGAGGCGGAAGGAGCGGGGGAGATGTCATGACCCCTGAGTAAGAACGCCACAGCCCCCGGCGCGGTGCGGCAACACCATCGCCGAGGGCCGTTGATCCGCGATGCCTCTCCGACGAGCGAAGTTCGGCACACACGGCGCATTCCAATTGTAGCCGGATCGAGCTCGTCCGAGGCGCAACCTCATAAGGAGCTCGATCATGACCGCGACGCACCCAGCGCCGGTCCATGCCGACCATGCCATTAATCACCTGGCCATAGCGGCACGTGATCTGGTCAAAACCTACCGCAACGATGTTCGCGCGCTCGATGGGCTGAGCTTCGAGGTTGAGGCCGGCACCATCTTCGCCCTGCTCGGTCCGAATGGCGCGGGCAAGTCCACGGCTGTCCGCATCCTCACCACGCTCGCCCGGGCCGATTCCGGCACGGCAACCATCGCCGGGTTCGATGTCGCCCGCCAGACCGAGCAGGTCCGCCGCTCCATCGGCTACGTCAGCCAGAAGCCGGCCCTCGATCTCGATGCGACCGGCAGGGAGAACCTCACCCTCCAGGGCCGGGTCTATGGGCTCAATGGCCCGGCGCTCAAAGCCCGGGTTGACGCACTGCTGGAACGCAACGGGCTGATCAAAGCAGCCGACCGCATCACCCGCACCTGGTCCGGCGGCATGCAGCGCAAGCTCGATGTCGCAATGGGCCTCATCCATGCGCCGCAGGTGCTCTTCCTCGACGAGCCGACGACCGGCCTCGATCCGGAGGCGCGCGCTGACCTGTGGGCCGAAATCGCCCGATTGGCGCGCGAGGATCAGGTAACGATCCTGCTGACAACGCACTACCTCGACGAAGCCGACCGCTTGGCCGACCGGCTGGCGATCATCGATCACGGCGCACTGATCGTCGAAGGCGTGCCGGAACAGCTCAAGTCTTCGCTGCATGGCGACACCATCCGCATCGAACTGGACCAGCCGGGCGCGTTGCAGATCGAAGCAGCACGCGCTGCCATCGGCGACATCGCCGGAGTCTCCAGCGTCTCCGTTCAGGACAGCGTCATCCGCGCCCGAGCAATCCGTGGGCCAGCGACGATCCCGGCGGCGCTGAGCGCGCTCGACGCGGCCGACATTCCGGTCGCAGCGGCAACCGTCGCCCGCCCGACGCTGGATGACGTCTATCTGCGCTACACCGGTCGCGCGTTCCAGCGGGACGGCGCTGAGGAGGTGGAGCGATGAGTGCACTCCGCGATACCTGGTATCTGACCGCTCGGCATCTGCACACCTTCATCCGCCAGCCGTGGAACGTAGTGCTGACGCTCATCCAGCCGATCGTCTATCTGCTGCTCTTCGGCGCGCTGTTTCGGCGCATCGCCGACCTGCCCGGCTTCACGAATACCTCGTACATCACCTTCCTGACGCCCGGGATCATCGCGGTCAGTGCGCTCTACACCGGCGGCTGGCTCGGCGTGTCGGTCGTTGTCGATCTCGAACGCGGCGTCCTCGACCGCTTCCTGGTCTCGCCGGTCTCCCGAACGGCGCTCATCCTCGGGCGGCTCATCCAGACAGCGCTGATGACGGCGATCCAGACGGTCATCCTGGTCGTCCTAGCCTGGCTGGTCGGGGCGCGCTTCCCCGGCGGCGTGGCGCAGATCGGCGCGATGCTGATCGGCGGGATGCTGCTGACGGCCGGATTCGGCGCACTCTCGACAGCGACGGCGATCGTCGTTCGCCAGCAGGAGTCAATCATCGGGATGAATCAGATCCTGCTGCTCCCGATGACGTTCGTCTCCACGATCTTCATCGCCCGCGATCTGATGCCTGGCTGGATGCAGCAGATCGCGCGATTCAACCCGCTCGACTGGGCTGTCCAGATCAGCCGCGTTGCCGATGGCGGCGCGATCGACTGGAGCATCGTCGTCAGCCGTGGCGCGCTGCTCATGGCGCTGACGCTGGGCGCAGTCTGGCTGGCGACACGCTGCTTCCGCGTCTATCAGCAGGCACTCTGACCCTCACCTTCTTCCATTGAAAGGCATCCACGCTATGGCTTTGACATCTCCGCCCGGGGGCGATTCGGGCGTTCGCACGAAATTAGCAAGCATCCCCTCCGGACGACGCAGCAAGTGGCTGATCGTCCTGCTCTGGGTCGTCATCCTGGCAGTGGCATCGCCGCTTGCCGGCAAGCTCACCTCGGTCGAGGATAACGACACCGCCACCTGGCTACCGCAGAACGCCGAATCGCTGGCCGTGGCGACCGCCGAGGAGGAGATCTCGGCCGGCGACCAGATGCCCGCCGTCATCGTCTACCACCGCGACGGCGGGCTGCTCGCCGGCGACCACGAGGCGATCGAAGCGGATCGCCAGGCGCTGTCCGATCTCTTCCCGAGTACGCCACCAAGCCCAGCCATCCCTTCCGAGGATGGGCAGGCAGTGATCTTCACTGTCCCGCTGGCAGTCGCTGAGGACGAGGATCTCGCCAACGGCGTCGACGCGATCCGTGAGCAAGTTCATGACGCACCGGACGGGCTACAGGTGAAGGTCACCGGTCCGGCCGGATTCACGATGGACCTGGCCAACGTCTTCTCCGGCGTCGACACGACGCTGCTGCTGGCGACCGCCGGTGTTGTCGCAGCATTGTTGCTGCTGACCTATCGCAGCCCGTTCCTCTGGCTCATCCCGCTGCTGTCGGTCGCGTTCGCTCACCAGCTTGCCGGCGCGACGGTCTACGGGCTGGCGAAGTCGGTCGGGCTGACGCTGAACGGACAGAGTGGCGGCATCCTGCCGGTGCTGGTCTTCGGCGCCGGCACCGATTACGCGCTGCTGCTGATCGCGCGCTACCGCGAGGAGCTGCGCCGCCACGAGGACAAGCACGAGGCGATGGCGTTCGCCCTGCGCCAGGCCGGGCCGGCCATCGTCGCTTCCGGCGCGACCGTTGTCGTCGGGCTGCTCTGCCTGCTGGCTGCCGATCTGAATCCGACGCGCAGCCTGGGGCCGGTCGGCGCAGCCGGTATCGTCGCCGCCCTGCTGGCGATGCTGACGCTGCTGCCTGCCCTGCTGGTGATCTTCGGCCGCCGCTTGTTCTGGCCGTTCATCCCCCACTTCGGGTCGGCAAGCCACGAGGCGTCTGGTATCTGGTCGCGGGTCGGCGGCTGGGTCGCGCGTCGGCCGCGTCCGGTCTGGATCACGACCGTCGCCCTGCTGGCGATCCTGGCTAGCGGCCTGCTCGGCATCGACACCAACCTGCCGCAGGAGAATCAGTTCCGCAACGAGCCGGAGGCGATCAGTGGTCAGAAGCTCATCGCCGAAAGCTTCCCAGCCGGTTCGGGCGCTCCGGCAACAATCATCACCAGCGCCGCAGCAGCCGATGCCGTCTCTGCGGCCGCGAGCGATGTGTCCGGCGTCGCACTGGTCGAGCCGCGCGGAGGCGATGCCGACCGCGCGGTGCTGGCGGCGACGCTCACGGCAGAGCCGGGCAGCCAGGCGGCATTCGACACGATCGACCGACTGCGCGATGCGGTCCACGCCGTCCCGGAGGCCAACGCCATCGTCGGGGGCAACGACGCCATCAGCCTGGACATCGCTCGGGCCAGCGAGCGCGATAGCGCGGTCATCATGCCGCTGATCCTGCTGATCGTCGTCGTCATCCTGGCCGTGCTGCTGCGCTCGATTGTCGCGCCGCTCGTGCTGCTCGGTACGGTTGTGCTGTCGTTCGCCGCCGCACTCGGGACAAGCGTCGTCGTCTTCGACCGCGTCTTCGGCTTCGCCGGCATGGACCCATCGACACCGCTGCTGGCGTTCGTCTTCCTGATCGCGCTGGGGATCGACTACAACATCTTCCTGATGGGTCGCGTCCACGAAGAGGCGGCGCAGATCGGCACGCGGGCCGGCATGCTCCGTGGCCTCGCTGTGACCGGCGGCGTCATCACTTCGGCAGGCCTGGTGCTGGCGGCGACGTTCGCCGTGCTCGGCGTACTGCCGCTGGTGTCAATGACCGAGCTCGGCTTCATCGTCGCCTTCGGCGTCCTGCTCGACACGCTGATCGTCCGGTCGATCCTCGTCCCGGCGCTGACATTCGACATCGGTCCGACGATCTGGTGGCCCAGCCGCCTGGCGCAACCAGAGGCAGTCGTCAGCCGGCCTGCGCCGGGGCTACAACCTCTCGAAGCCATCGAGCAATAGGCAGTGGCGCGGTCGGAGGGTGGCAGCGCCGCCTTCCGATCGCCCGCTTCTGGAGCGATCCATGAAGCAGGCACACGGTCCGGCACCTGTCGACTGTCCCCTCGGACAGGTCAGAATACGACCCTGCTGTCGGTGCCAGAATGGGACGTAGCGCCTACGATAGAAGCATCAC
>JBDHWD010000159.1:0-6184 GCA_039810005.1 Thermomicrobiales bacterium
CGCGTGGGTGAACACCTCTCTGAGTATCCCCGGGTTGACCTTGAAGATACTGTGTCCGCGCGCATCAGGCATGTCCTCGGCCGGGTGATAGATCTCCTCGACCGATCCCAGCCTGGCGTTGTCGCTGGTATAGACGGCGTAACCCTTCAGCATGTCATAGTCGTGGGGTGACGTCGGATACCACTGCATGCTCATTGCCGTGGCCGTCCTTTCCGGGCCCATCGGGAGCGCGAATCCGCCCGACCCCAGACCCCGCAGACTGGATGCCATCTTATCGAGTCGGCGCGAGGGCCTCGTTGCTCCTCCCGACCGCGCGGAGACAGAAATTACAGACGAGGGCTGCTCCGGCTGGCTGATCATGGCGACGATCAATCGGCTTCACATCACTGTCTCACACTGTGCCCGCAGCGAAGTTTGGCGCGAGCGGAGCCATCTGGCTCAACCTTCCCGCAGCAGAATAGCGTGTCGTTTTCCCGCTTCTGGCCGCGCATGGCCCACTGACAGGCTGTTGACATCGTGCCACGATAGGCGCAATATATGCGAAACAGAATACGCGACTCGAGCAACAATGAACGGAAGCCACCATGCCAGCGACGTTGCACATCTGCTTGCCGTTTAAGATGACCTACCACCTGCAGGAGCTCGCAGTCCCCATCGACTTTCTTCCCGATCCCACCGTTCACGATCGAGACTGGCGGCGGGTGATGCGCACCTACCATGTGTCGCAGTTCGATCCCACAACGCACCTCTTTACTGACGTCGATTTCCACACAGGACCGACGAAGTATCTGTTACTCGATAGATCATTGCGGACGGCAATTGCAAAGAGCCCGAATCCGGCCGCGATCAAAGCCGACATTCAGACGGCACGCAGCCGCAAGATCAAGGTGCTTGGCTACGTCCCGACTGGGCACGCCTTCGGAGGCATCGATGCCTTCGATACAGTTCGAGCGGTACTTCATGGCTGGTATCACCCGGGGATGACGCTCCCCACATTCCAGAACGTCAAGGACGACATCGATGCCTGGCATCTCTTGCAGACGGATTACGGCATTCATCTGGATGGCATCTATCTGGACGAAGGTCCGTGCCCTGATGAATACATCTATCAAGATGCCGCCGGCACGTGGACATTCGGGGAAATGGTGACCACTGGTAACTGGCAACATGGAACCATAAAGGACATCCTGAAGCCCGGGACCATGTGGGCGTTCTATCGAGACACGTATGAGTACGTCAAGCAGAAGTGGCCCGCCGGGACATCCAGTGAGCCGGGTACAGTGCTCCTCAACGTGCCTCGCGCCGACCTGGCGTCAAATTCCATCTACCAGGACATATTTGCGGGCGGCTTTGGAGGCACGTTGCCCGCGCTGTGCGATGCGGCCGTTCTGTTCGAAGGGCCATACAGTGACTACCTGAATATCGGAGTCCCCGCCTGGGCGAACGACTTGCGCGCCCAAACCCTGCACATCGTTCATAGTGTGCCGCCGAACGACCTCACGACGATGCAGCAGGTCAAAGCGCACGCCAATGCGCTGGGGATAGAGAACGTCTTCATCACCTCAACAACCGGGAAGCCATACGACCAGATCCCATCCTTCTGGGAAGCAGAGGTCAGCTGGATTCCGTTTGCCTGGGAGCCTGCGCAATGCATGACCCTGGGCCATGACATGAAGTCCAATCTGATCGACTTGGCAATTCCGATTGACTCATCTGACGGCAGTGAGCGCTTCGTGCTCCGCCCCGATCTGAGCGCGGAACAGGCTCACAAAGCCGGCACGATACTGCTGGAAAACCTGCGAACGCAGGATCCAGTGGATGAGCAGGCACTCCGCGCCGTCGAGCAGTATCTCCGCCACTACGCCATCGACGATGCCGAGCCGGAGGCCGCAACACAGGCGTGATTTCTGCACGGCCAGTGGCACGTGGGCGATTCCCCATTCCTAAGCTCCAGGGGTCAGGAATTGGGAATCGCTCAGCAAGTACGTTGCCCTCCCAACACATCGCCCAACCATGCGGGAGCGTCGCCATCGCCCGGGTGCCGCTTGGGCGTTGGCACCCCGCGAGGAAAGGCCGGGCCCGTCCGTACGGAGCCGAAAGCACGTCCGTCTCTCCGTCCCTGACTCCCCTCCCTTCGCAGGGGAGGGGCGGGGGGAGGGGTTCCCCTAGCGCTCCTCCAGCAACGTCCCGATCTTCGTGATCCCGATCGTCACCTTCTCGCTGCCGACCTTGACCTCGGCCTCGAAGTCGGCGGCCTCGACCCAGCCGGGCGCAGCCTCGCGGGCCAGTGTCTCGGCGGCGATGTCTTCCAGATGCACCTCGATCGCCTGCGCCACCTCGGTGCCGGATTCCGTCTGCCAGGCGAGCCGGATGGTGTCCTCGACCCGCAGCCCAGCCTCCTTGCGGGCGTCCTGCACGCCGCGAATGAAGTCGCGCGCCAGCCCCTCGTGGATCAGTGCCGGCGTCAGCGTCGTGTCCAGCGCCACCAGCAGGTCGCCCTCTTCGGCGACGTTGAAGCCCTCGCGCTCCTTCACGTCCACCAGAATCTCGTCCGGCGTCAGTGTGTAGGTCTGCCCGCCGGCGGTTAATTCCAGCGAGCCGCCGTCGCGCACCGTCGCTGCGACCGTCGCCGGGTCGGCCTCGGCCAGCGCCGCGCGGATGGCGCCCAGCGCCTTGCCGTACTTCGGCCCCAGCTTGGCGAGGTTCGGGCGGATGACGTAGGTCGCGTAGGTCGATGGATCGTCGATCTGGCCCAGCGCCTTGACGTTCAGCTCGTCGAGCAGCTGATCCTGCATGCGCTCGATCGCAGCGTACGTTTCCGGCTCACGCGCCCAGACCAGCACCGCCGGCAGCGGCTGTCGCACCTTGACGCTGGCCTTGTTGCGTGCCGAGCGTCCCAGATTGACCGCCGCCAGCAGCGCCGCCATGTCGCGGTCGAGCTGCGCGTCCACCGTGCTCGCGTCGGCCAGCGGGTAGTCGCACAGATGCACCGACACCGGCGCGGCCGGGTCGATCGAGCGCACGAGGTTGTCGTACATCTCTTCGGTGGTGAACGGCAGGAACGGCGCGAGCAGCGTCGTCAACGTCACCAGCACCTCGTGCAGCGTCAGGTAGGCGGCCGCCTTGTCGCGGTCCGCCTCCGTCTTCCAGAAGCGCCGCCGGTTGCGCCGGATGTACCAGTTCGACAGCTCCTCGACGACGAAGCGCTCCAGCGCGCGGGTGGCGCTCTGCGCGTCGTAGTCGTTCAGCGCCGCGCGCACCTCGTCGATTACCCCTTGCAGCCGCGAGAGAATCCAGCGATCCAGCAGCGTGCGCTCTGCAAGCGGCACGGCGTTGGCCGGATCGGACGGATCGAAGCCATCCAGCGCCGCGTAGTTGGCGAAGAACGCGTACGAGTTCCACAGCGGGATGATGAACCGACGCCGCACCTCGTCACCGATGTGGAAGCCGAAGTTGAGGTTCACTGTCGGGTTGTGCGAGCAGTACAGCCAGCGCATCACGTCGGCGCCCATCTCGTCCGCCGCATCGTCGAACCAGATGGCGTTGCCGGCGCTCTTGTGCATCTCCTTGCCGTGCTCGTCGCGCAGCAGGGCGAAGCCCAGGACCGTCTTATACGGCGGCGCGTCCACCAGCGCGGTCGACTGCGCCAGCATCGAGTAGAACCAGTTGCGGAACTGGCCGGGGAACGACTCGGTGATGAAGTCGGCCGGGAACCACTTCTCCCACTCCTCGCGGTCCTCGGTGTAGCCCATTGTGGAGAACGGCACGATCCCGGCGTCCAGCCACGGGTTCCCGACATCCTTGATCCGCGAGACGTGCGCACCGCAAGACGGGCAGGCGATCTTCACCGCGTCCACCCATGGCCGGTGCGGTGAGTTGCCCTCGAACTCGTCCCAGCCCTCGACGGCGCGCTCGTGCAGCTCCTCTTTGGAGCCGATCACCTCGAACGTGCCGCAGGCCTGGCACTCGTAGATCGGCAGCGCCAGACCCCAGTAGCGCTTCTTGGAGATCATCCAGTCGTCCATGTTGCGCAGCCAGTCGATCTCGCGATCCTCGCCGAACGAGGGGATCCAGCGGATCTCGCGGGTGATCTCCTGCATCCGCTCGCGCATCGGGTCGATGGCGATGAACCACTCATCGACGAGGCGGAAGACGAGGTCCGTCTTGCAGCGCCAGCAGGTCGGGTAGCGGTGGGTGTAGTCGTGGTCGCGATACAGGATGCCCTTCTCGCGCAGGTTCTTGATGATCGGCGCAGCCACGTCGCCAACCGACATGCCGGTCAGCCAGTCGAACCCATCGACATACACGCCGAACTCGTCGATCGGCGCGACGACCTGGAGCCCCTGTTCCTTGGACAGCCCGTAGTCTTCCTTACCGCAGCCCGGCGCGATGTGGACGATGCCGGTGCCCTCGTCGGCCGCCACGTCGTCCCACAGGATGACGCGATGGCGCACGTCCTTCTCGGCCGGCAGCTCATCGAACGGCCCGCGGTAGACACGTCCCGCCAGATCGGCACCTTTCACCTCGGCGAGGATCTCGACGTCCCCCTTGATCGCGTGCGGCAGGGCACCCTTCGCCAGATACAGCACCTGCCCGTTGGTCCCCTCGCCAGCCACCTTCACGTAATCCAGATCGGGACTGACCGCCGCTGCGACGTTCGACGTCAGCGTCCACGGCGTCGTCGTCCAGACCAGCAGCGCCGCGTCCTCATCGACCAGCGGGAATTTGACGTAGACCGAGCGGTGCGTCCGATCCTGATAGCCCTCGACCAGCTCCATCTCGGACAGGCCGGTACCGCAGCGCGGGCACCACGGCATCACGTCGTCGCCCTTGTAGATCCAGCCGCGCTCGTGGCAGGTCTTCAGGAAGAGCCAGATCGTATAGTTGTTGACGTCGGACATCGTGTAATACGAATTGTCCCAGTCCATGAAGTTACCGAGGCGCTTCGTCTGCTCCGTCTGGATGCCCGAGTATTTCCATACCCGTTCCTTGCACAGATTCACGAAGCGGTCGATGCCGAACTCCTCGATCTCGCGCTTGCTGCCGAGCCCCAGCTCCTTCTCGACCTCAACCTCGACCCACAACCCTTGACAGTCGAAGCCGTTCTGATAGCGCTGCTTTTCGCCCAGCATCGTGTGATAGCGGATGTACAGATCTTTGTACGTCCGCCCCCAGGCGTGATGCACGCCCATCGGGTTGTTGGCCGTGATCGGCCCATCCAGAAACGACCAGCGCCGCTCCGAGCGCTCGTTGCGCTTCAGATACTGCTCAACAACGCCGGTGGTGTACCACCAGTCCAGCCGCTTCCGCTCCAGCGCCGGAAAGTCCGCGCGCGTATCGACTTCCTGGAATGTTCTGTCAGTTGCTTGTGTCATTTGTGTTGCCTCTCTGTGGGCCCTCACCCCCCTGCCCCCTCTCCCAACGCTAGGAGAGGGGGTGTCGTGGGCTGGAATGAATGGCTGCCGATCCACGGCAGCAACCACCGTCGTTACCTTCTCCCCCTCTCCCAAAGTTGGGAGAGGGGGCGGGGGGGTGAGGGCCGCTCCCCCCACACAACAAAAAATCCCGCCCTCAACTGAGGACGAGATTGCTCCCGCGGTACCACCTCGCTTGGCCGCACACGGTGCGGCCCGCTCGTTGCGCCGGTGGTAACGGGTGGCGTACCCGGTCATGTCTACTGAGGCGTTGGCCTGTTCGGATGACAGCTCAGGAAGGATGCCGAACGATCAATCTGCAGCCCGGCTCACACCTCGCCCGGGTTCGCTGACGCACGATCAACCGTCGGCGCGATTCCATCATCGCCGTTACCGAAATCGTAGCAAATTCGTCAATGCTACGGGCGCTGCCCCCGGCTCGGCGTCATTCGGTTGATCAGCCACAGCAGGCCGAACGCACCGATGAACGCGACGACGATCGAGCCGATCCAGTTGACCGCATCCAGGCCGATCAATCCGGCGATCCACCCGCCGAGAATGCCGCCCAGCAGCCCGACGACCAGCGCGCCGATCAGGCTGCCTGGCTCCCGTGGGATCGTGCGGTAGACGACGAACATCGCGAGTGCTCCAGCGATCAGGCCAGTGATAAGCCAGATGATGAGGTCCATCTGGGTGCCTCCTCCGCAATCGGCGCGACGATACGTTCAGTTTGGTGTGTACGTATGCGGCAGTGTAGCGGATAACGGGCC
>JBDHWD010000160.1:0-6126 GCA_039810005.1 Thermomicrobiales bacterium
GCTCGAAGGAAGACGTCCTCCGCCACAATTCGAACCCGCGCACGGCGGACTCAAGTGCGTGGTCGAGATCGAGGATAGACGCGTGCGCGACCGTTCCGATAAATTTTCCCGTCGCCGGATTAAGGACGGGCTCGACCTTTCCGCTCGTTCCGTCCCGCCAGGATCCATCGATGAACAACTTTGTATCGGGGTACACCTGCTCGCGACTTGTCACCGTTTCCATCCGTCCCGGTCTATAGTTCGTTAAACGGAGTCAGCCGCTAACAGCGACTCCTCGGCGTGCTTTTTCAAGTCGTGCTTTCTAATCTTCCCGTTTGGAGCCACCGGAAGTTGCGGCACGACAATGATCTGCTGCGGTTTCTTGTATGGCGCCAGTTGCCGCTCCACGAGTGCGAGCAACTCGGCCACTTCGATGGTACTTCCAGGCGTTGGCTCGACGAAGGCGATAATTTCCTCGTTGCCCTCGATTGATCGCCCGACTACCGCGGAATTTAGAACCGCCGGATGAGTATTGAGGACAGCCTCGATTTCGGGCGGATAGACGTTGAAGCCGGATCTGATAATTAGCTCCTTCGACCGCCCCTGGATCACCAGTTCACCGCCGGGCGACCGGCTGACGATATCTCCGGTCTTCAAATACCCTTCGCGATCGATCGCCGCCGCGGTCATGTCCGGCTGACCATAGTACCCCAACATCACGTTAGGCCCGCGAACGAGCAGTTCGCCCGCTTCGCCATCGGGTACTTCCCGCCCATCAGGTCCAACGATCTTGGTTTCGATTCCCGGGATTGGCGGTCCGATATTGATTTCGTTACTGCCGATGGCATACACCGTCCGACTGATGGTCGGAGACGTCTCAGTCAGTCCGTAACCATTGTGGAGCACCACGCCGAACGCTCGCTCGACGCTCTGTCGCAGAGACAGATCGAGCGGTGCCGTTCCTGTATAGACATACCGAAGGTTATTGGGCGTGAGCTTGATATTGTTCTGATCGACGTAAGCAATGATCCGCGACAGCAGCGCGGGAACAGCAGTGAAGATGGTCAATGAACCATTCACGACGGCATCAATTGCTCGCGTGAGAGAGAACCTCGGCATGATCCTCAGGTGCGCGCCGGCGAACAGCATACCTTGCAGCAACGTCAGCCCGTACGAATGAGAGATCGGCATAACGCAGAGCGTGACGTCCTCGGGAAAGAGCGTGTTGGTTCTTTTGCCTCGGCCCGCCACGTAAGCGAGGTTGCGGTGACTGAGCATCACTCCCTTCGGGCGACCGGTGGTTCCAGTCGTGTAGATGAGAACAGCAACCTGGCGGGCAGGATCCTCATAGACCTCCTCTGGGACGGTGCTCGCCTCCAGCTTACCTACCTTGATCGCTCCAATCCCCGCGAATGTTTCGGCTTCGGCCCCGCGCCGGCACGCCGCTGCGTCTGCTTCCGCCGATATTCCGTGCGTATAGAATACGCGTCTGGGTTTGCAATCACTCTCAATGGCGTCCAGTTCGTGCGGGCCGAGCCGGGCGTTCGTCATCACCGCCCACGCATCAAGCCGGCTCGCCGCATACATCAGGACGATGGCGCTAATTGAGTTCTCGCCCACCACCATGACCCGATCACCGGGACGGATTCCTAGACGCGCCATATCACCTGCGACGGCCTCGATCGTATCGATCAATCTTCGATAGGACCAGACGATGCCCTGCTCGTCAGTAATGGCCGGCCGGGAGGCTCCTGCTTTGGCCCCCTCATTCACAATGAGGTGGATGCGTCGCGGCAGGTCAGTCAAAAAATCCACTTCCATGGCGGGCCCAATCTTCTTCGCCAGAACCGAAATTTCGCATCCCAAGCACCTCGACTACAAGCGACTGCGGATGGCGAGGTTATTCTTTGCTGGGTAGTTCACCGATATTGGTCGGACCAGTTTGGTACGATCACAACCGTATTGTCAAGTGAGTTTTGAGCGCCGCCGCATAACGGCGCGCTCATGGCCTGAACTCGCATAATCGATCGGAACTGAGCTTTCTACGCCGCCGCGTCGCGCGCGTAACGTGCAGTACGGGTGCGCATCGTCACGAGCTCCTCGGCGGAGGTCGGGTGCAGCGCCATAGTGGCGTCGAAGTCGGCCTTTGTCGCCTTCATCTTCACGGCGATGGCGATGACCTGAGTGAGTTCGGCCGCTTCCGGCCCGACGATATGGCAACCGAGGACGCGGTCGCTGGCGCCATCCACCACCAGCTTCATCAGCACCCGCGACTGGCTGTCCGACAGTGTCGCCTTCAGCGGGCGGAAGGTGGTCTTGTAGACATCGACGGTGGCGAACTGCGCCCGCGCCTGCGCTTCCGTCAGGCCGACGGTGCCGACCTGCGGCTGCGTGAACACCGCCGTCGGAATGTCGGCGTGATCGACCTTCACCTCGCGCTTGCCGAACACGGTATCGGCGAAGGCGTGGCCCTCGCGGATCGCCACCGGCGTCAGGTTGAAGCGATGGGTGACGTCGCCGACCGCGTAGATATGCGGCACCGAGCTTTGCGAGAACTCGTTGACGGCAATGCCGCCGTTCTTCGGATTGATGGCGACGCCCGCCTTCTCCAGCCCGAGATTGGCGACGTTGGGATGGCGGCCGATGGCGAACATCACCTTGTCGGAGGCGATGCTGGAGCCGTTCGACAAATGCGAAGTGTACTCGTCGCCATGTTTCTCGATCTTGTCCACCGTGCAGCCGGTGAGCAGCGTGATGCCGTCCTTCTCCATCTCGGCGCGGACATGGGCGCGCACATCGTCGTCGAAGCCGCGCAGAATGTTGTCGCCGCGATAGATCACCGTCACGTCGGAGCCGAGGCCGGCGAAGATGCAGGCGAATTCCAGCGCGATATAGCCGCCGCCCTGGATCACGATGCGCTTCGGCAATGCGGGCAGATGAAACGCCTCGTTCGAGGAAATCACATGCTCGATGCCGGGGATCATCTTGCCGTGGTTCGGCGCGCCGCCGGTGGCGATCAGGATGTATTTCGCGCGGATTTTCTTGCCGTCATCGAGCACCAACGTATGCGGATCCTCGAACACGGCGCGCGACCTGATGACCTGTGCGCCGGATTTCTCCACGTTGGCGGTGTAGGCCGCTTCCAGCCGGGCGATCTCCTTGTCTTTGTTGGCGATCAGGGTGGCCCAGTCGAACGTCGCCGGCGGAACGGTCCAGCCGAAGCCCGCGGCATCCGCGATGTCGTGGCTGAAATGCGAGGCGTAGGCGAATAGCTTCTTCGGTACGCACCCGCGAATGACGCAAGTGCCGCCCATCCGATATTCCTCGGCGATCATGACGCGGGCGCCATGGCCAGCGGCGATCCGCGCGGCGCGCACGCCGCCCGAGCCGCCACCTATGACAAACAGATCCGTCTCAAAGCTGTCCATGCTAGGAAATCAATTCTTTAGGTGGATTTGGCGCGTTTCAGATGCTTCAATTTCCTCAACCTGATATCTACTGAAGCAGGGCGGATTCGACCGAGATCCTCAAGATTCCTCCAAAGTACTGGTCGACCAATTTGGCCGGCCATGATTAGCTACCGAGGAAATCGAAATCAAGTGGTCGGCAGGACCAGGCAGGATATTTTAGGGCGGCTTCACCAAGCTGTTCGACTTCGCCGGCGCCATTGCCGAACAGGAACATTTCGGGCTTCGGCCGGGCTGGCTGTGGGCGGTAGCGGCTATCGTCGTCGAAATCGGCGGCTCCGCCCTGGTCATCGCCAATCGCTGGGTGTGGCTCGGCGCCGGTGGCCTCGGCGTGCTGACGGCGGTCGCCATGCTGACGGCCAATAATTTCTGGGCGCTCGACGGCCATGACCGCTTCATAGCGCTGAACGCATTCTTCGAACACCTTGGCCTAATCGCGGCACTCGTGTTGGTCACGGTACATGCCGCCACCCTGAACGGGCTATCATGCTTCGTCTCAGAAACCGCGAGTGGTACGCCGCGCAGTGAACGCGTGATCAGCGAGGGCGGCGCATTCTTCTGGTGTAGGAACTGCCCGTGTCTCGGTCCGAAAGGGCCGCCGGCCTGCATCAATTGGGATCGACCTCATCGGTGAAGTCGAACTCCATCGCTCGCCCGCTATGTGGTTGAGCATTATCTGATATCAGCGCACGATCGTTTAGTTGCCTCGCGGAATTGCGGCCTATCGCCTCCGTGAAACAAACCCCGATAACGCGCTCAAAATGTCAGCGCTTGCCCGTTTATCTGTGAGGTATAGTGCAGAAAAACACCTTGGATGATGCATAGTTGGGGCGGACCATGCCTCGTCCGGCCCCAACTACGCTCATTACTTTTTCGTTAGGTCGCCGGCGCGGCCAGCGCCTTCAGCGCCATCTCCTTCACGGACCGATAGTCGAGCTTGCCATTCGGGGCCCGCTCCACCTTGGCCAGCACCAGCTCGCGGGGCGCCTTGTAGTCGGCCAGGATCGACTTCACGTGGCCGGCCATGTCCTGCAGCGTCGGGGCCCGGTCGCCGACGAAGTCCACCACGGCGCAGATCCGCTCGCCGAAGCGGGCGTCCGGCACGCCGACCACGGCGGCGTCGCGCACGCCCGGGAAGCGCTTCAGGGCCTCCTCGACCTCTTCCGGGAAGACCTTCTCGCCGCCGGTGTTGATCACCTGCGACCCGCGGCCGAGCAGGGTGATGGTCCCGTCGGCCTCGACCGTGGCCCAGTCTCCAGGCACGGAATAGCGCTGGCCCTCGAAGACCCGGAAGGTCTTCGCCGACTTCTCCTCGTCCTTGTAGTAGCCCAGGGGCACATGGCCGCCGACCGCCAGCAGGCCGCGCTCGCCCGAGCCCGGCTGCACCCGCCGGCCGTCTTCGGTGAACACCGCCGCGTTCGCGCCCACCGCGAACTTGGCGGTCTGGGCCGGGGCGGCGGCGTTGGCCATCGAGCCGGCCAGGCCCGGCGCTTCCGACGAGCCGAGCGAGTCGATCAGCGTCACCTGCGGCATGTGCTTGAGCAGGCCCTGCTTGTTCTCGGCGCTCCACATGGTGCCGGAGGAGACGATGCGCTGCAGGCAGGTCAGCTTCCAGCGGCCGGGGTTGGCGTCGAGCGTCTCGAGCATCGGCGCGGCGAACGCCAGGCCCACGATGATCAGGCCCGAGACGCCAAGCCGGTCGACCTCGTCGAACAGCTCGACGGGATCGAACTTGCGCGACGGCAGCACGGCCACCGCGGTCCCGGTGTTGAGCGCCCACAGGGAGATGTATTGCGCGGTGGCGTGCATCAGCGGGGCCACCGCCATCGTCACCGCCTGCGGCGCGCCGCTGGCGACGACCGCCTTCACCCGCTCGCCAGCCTCGGCGACGGTTTCGAGCGGGCCCAGGCCCAGCAGCAGGTTGGCCCCGCCGCCCAGGCTCTTGAACAGGTCCTCCTGGCGCCACATCACGCCCTTGGGCATGCCGGTGGTGCCGCCGGTGTACATCATGATGATGTCGTCGCCCGAGCGGCCCCAGGGGGCGACGACGCGGTCGGCGCCGGCTGCGGCGACGGCCTCGTAGTCCTCGGCCCAGTCGGGAATGGCGACGCCCGGCTCTGGGACCGCCAGCCACAGCTTCACCTTCGGCAGGTTCGGGCGGACCTTGTTTGCGGTCTCGGCGAACGAGGCGTGGAACACCACCACCTCGGCGTCGGCGTTGTCGAGCAGGTAGGTCAGCTCCTCGCCGCCGTACCGATAGTTGATGTTGAACGGCGCCAGGCCGGCCTTGAAGGCGGCGAAGTAGCTCTCGAGGTATTCCGGGGCGTTGTAGAGGTAGGCGCCGACCTTGGACTGGTGCGAGACGCCCGCCTCCAGCATACGGCGGGCGAGCGCGTTGGCGCGGCGGTCGAAGTCTCGGTAGCTGACCACCCGCGGCCCCTGGATCAGGGCGGGCCGGTCCGGCGCGGCCGCCGCCACGCTCTCCCAAAGGTTGGCGTAATTCCAGGCCTCCATCGGCGCCTCCAATACATAAAAGCCTGCATTCCCCAAGTGGCGTGGCGTTTGAGGTGAAGATCGCCTGTATCCGAGCGCTAGACAAGGATTTTCTGCCGCAAGCGGCACCTGCGGTCGCGCAGACTGCTGGATCTGGACGGATCAGACCGCGAAGCCGCTGTTTCCT
>JBDHWD010000161.1:0-6043 GCA_039810005.1 Thermomicrobiales bacterium
CTTGATGAACCCTGGGCGCTCGTTGAGCACTTCAGCACGCTCACGCGGCTGTCCGGCTCCGAAGACGAAGCTCGCGCGGTTGACTACATTACCTCGCGCCTCTCAGACTGGGGCATCGAGCACGCCGTCTACCACCCGACCTGTCTGATCAGTCTCCCCGGCCCGGCAACGCTACGCACCCTCGGGCCTGATGGTCGCAACTTCACCGTCAAGACGCCATCCTTCTCGCCAACAACGGACGGCCAGGAAGTCGAAGCCGAGCTCGTCTATATCCCTGGCAGCCAGGCCGCCGGGATCAACGAGCTCTTCTCCGAGCAGCGCACCGCCGTTGGTCAGGATCTGCGCGGCAAGATTGTCATGACCGAAGGGCTTGGCATCGCCGCTCGCGGGTTCGACCTCGCCGGCTCCGGCGCAGTCGCCGCGCTCTTCATCAACCCCGGCGAGCGCATCCACGAAGGCATCACGACCACCAGTTGGGGCTCGCCGGACCTCACCTCGACCGATCGCACCCCGCCGGTGCCGATCCTGGCGATCAACCGGCCGGACGGTCAGGCGCTGATTGACATGCTCAGCAACGGTCCGGTGCATGTCGCGTTCTCGAACCAGACCGACACCAGCTGGCGTGAGATCCCGGTCGTCGTCGCCGAAATCCCCGGCCGCGCTGAATCGGACGACTTCCTGCTCTTCCATGGCCATATCGATTCATGGCACGTCGGCGTCGGTGACAACGCCACTGGCGACGCGACCCTGCTCGAGCTCGCCCGCGTCTTCAACCAGCATCGCGACAAGCTGGATCGCGCCATCCGCGTCGCCTGGTGGAGCGGTCACTCGCACGGTCGCTACGCCGGTTCGACCTGGTACGCCGACGAATTCGCGCTCGACATCCTGCAGAACTGCATCGCCCACGTCAACTGCGACTCGCCCGGCTGCCGCTGGGCGACCGTCTACGAGAATGTCTCCTGGATGAGCGAAGCCGGTGACTTCGTTCAGTCCGTCATTCGCGATGTCGCAGGCATGGACTCCTCCGGTGAAGGTCATGTCCTGCGCGCCGGCGACTGCTCCTTCAACAACCTCGGCGTCACGACCTACTTCATGCTCTCCTCGACGATGCCGCAGGAGCTTGTCGCCGAGAAAGGCTACTACTCGGTCGGCGGCTGCGGCGGCAATATCGCCTGGCACACCGAGGACGACACGATCGACATCGCCGACCGCGACAACCTGTTGCGCGACATGCGCGTCTATGCCACCGCGATCCTGCGCACGCTCAATGCACCCGTCTTGCCGTTTGACTACCGCGCGACCGTCGATGAGCTGAGCGCAGCCGTCGCCCGATACCAGGAAGCGGCCGGGCACGACTTCGACCTGGAACCGACGCAGGACGCGCTCGAAGCGCTGCGTGATGCGCTCGACGAGATGTATGAGGCGTTCGCCACGATCGGAGATGACGACGACCGACGGTCAGCAGCCAACGATGCCCAGGTCGACATCGCTCGCATCCTCGTCACGCTCGGCTACACCCGCGACGGGCGCTTCCGCCAGGATCCGGCGCGCGGCATCCCGACGCTCCCGGCCCTCGCCTGCGCGCTGCAGCTGCCGGATGCCGACCCCGGCTTCCGCCCGGTTCTGCTCAACGAGCTGCGCCGCGAGCAGAACGCCGTCGTCTGGGAGCTGATCCAGGCCGTTGCCACAGTTGAGCAGGCGATCGAATGGCAGTCACCGCGCGAGTGACCTTCAGTCGGTAAGCCGAACAGCAAACAACGAGGGCGACCAAACGGTCGCCCTCTCCGCACTTGCCGATGACGCGATATGCGCGGCCTACTGCTCGACCCACCAGGTCTCAGCGTTGAACCGCGTGTTCTGCTGGCTTGGGAAGAAGTTATGCACCCGCTTGCTGACGCCAGTGATGCCCTGCGTGAACACAGTCACGCCCATCGGGATGTCAACGAGGAGCTTATTCTGGAACTCGGTGTATAGCTCGATCCGCTTCTGCTTGTCCGACTCAGCCGCCGCCTGCTTGAGCAGATCGTCCACCTCCGGGTTGCAGTACTTGACCATGTTGAAGCCCGCCTTGTACGAGTCGCAGGCCCACATTGATGACTGGTCCGGCGTGGCATCCCAACTGAATCCGACGAGGAAGATCTCGAAATCGAACGTCTCGGTGATGCGCGAGACGAGCTGCTGGAATGGCTCGGGCTGCGGCGTCATTTCGATGCCAACAGCCTTCCAGTACTCCTGCATCGCCTGCAGCGACTGAACGGCGATGTTGTTCCCAGAGATGCCGTACATATCAAACGACATCCGCTGGCCGTCCTTCTCGCGGATGCCGTCGCTCCCCGCCAACCAGCCGGCCTCATCCAGCAACTGGTTCGCCTTGTCCGGATCGTAGTCGTAGCGCAGATCCGGCTCGATTCCTTCCGGGTTGGCTGCCCACGAGGCGGTTGGCAGCGTCCCGATTGCGACCTCCGCGTAGCCGAAGTAGATGTTGTCGACAATCGCCTGGCGATCGAGCGCGTACATCAGCGCCTGGCGAACCTTGGCGTCCACGAACTTGGTTGTGATCGATTCATCCATGTTCGTGCCGTAGAACGTGAAGCTCAGCTGCGGGTAGACCTCGATGTTCACATCCGTGTTCTGGAAGTCAGCGACCTGCGAACCTTCGACACCGACATAGACATCAACTTCGCCCGTCTTCAGTTGCTGAATTGCCGACGCCGTATCTGGCACGATCTTGTAGATGAACTCGTCTAGTGACGGAGCGCCATCCCAGTAGTCGTCGTTGCGTACCAGCGTCACATGGTCGCTGGTAATCCACTCCTTGAACTTGAACGGGCCGGTGCCAACCACTCGCGACGGGTCGTTGCCGGTTGAGCCCGGGTCCTGCTGGACCTGTGCGGCCGGGATATCAGCCCAGATGTGGTTGGCCAGGATGCGGTAGCTGCCGGAATCGATCGGGAAGTCAACGACCGGCATCTTCAGCTTGAAGTGAATCGTGAAGTCGTCAACAAGCTCAACCGTGTCAATCTTCGAGGTCAGCGTCGACGTCTGGTTCGATCCACTGTCGGGGTTCATGAACAGGTCATACGTCATCTTGACGTCCTGCGCGGTGAACGGCTCTCCGTCGTGCCAGGTCACGCCCTCACGCAGGTAAAACGTCCACTCTGACGCGTCCTCATTGACCTCCCAGGCGACCGCAAGGTTGCCGGTTGGCTCCAAGGTATCCGGGTTCGTCTCGATCATGCTTTCGAGGATCAGCGAAATGACGTTGCCCGACGGCACGTCGTTTTGCAGGATCGGGTTGAGCGTTCGGATGTCGAGGCTATCTGCCTGGATGAGTGTGCCACCGGTCTGCTGCGGCTCCTCAATATCCTTGCCCATCAGCCGATCGCCGCCGTCAATGCGCGTCCCACCGCCTGCCGCAGGTGAACCCGCTGGGGTCGCCTCGCCCTCAGGGCTGCCCGCCGCGGTCGCCTCAGTTGGCTCGGCAGCGCCGGTCGGGCTCGCCTCAGCCGCCTCGGTCTGCGTTGGCTCTGCACCCGACTCCGACGCCGTTGTGCTGGTTGCTGCTGGCGTATCTTCGTTGTCATCGCCGCCGCAGGCTGCCAACAGGCCGCCAAGCACGGTCAGGCCCGCTGCGCCGAAGATCGTTTTCCCCAGGAAGCCACGTCGTGACATCCGCGACAGGCGAGCGTTCCGCATTGAATTGCGGAATCGTTCCATGTCGTTGCTCATGTTCTATCCTCCACGTCACACAACACCCCAATACCTTGCCCACCTGCCACGAGGCAAGCGCCCGGCATCGTACGGAATATCTGAGGTGCTGTCTATAGCGTGCCTGCGAGGCAGTCGCCCGTATCGGAATACGTTAGAGGAGGATCAGTCGGACGCCTTGGTGAGTTCCTGTCGCCGACCTTCGACTGAGCTCAACAGCCGTCGGCGTCGAAGTCGCAACGTCGCCACTTCGCGGCGCAGGCGTTCTTCTTCGCGCTTGATGAAGTTGGCCAGATCAGCGCGTGGCCGCCGCGCAAGCCGCCCCAGTGAGCTGTCCACAAGATCGGCGAGCTCGCTTTCCAGCTCCGCAATCTCAACCTCGCGCTCGGTGAGCCTGGCCCGCATCGTCCGCGTATCGCGGGAAACGTCGGACACATTCGCCTTCGACCAGATCGTCAGCAGCCGCCGGAGCTGATCGACATCACCCGCGTCATTGGCGGCGTTCGCCAGTCGCATCACCGCCTCGCGCCGCGCGCGATCGCCGCTACTCGTCGCGAGATCGGGATGGATCAGCCGCGCCAGTGCTCGATACACCTGCTTCAGCGTTTCGTCGGCATCATGACGCGGTGTTCGGGCGACCATTGTCCCGGCGCGCGCATCGCGATGCTGCCGCCACTCGGCCCAGAACTGCGCCTCTTCGGCACGCTCCGTCTGCTCTTCCTGATCCAGCTCGTTGTCCGACAGCGCGCGACTCGCAAACGCCAGCCGCTCAAGGCGCGCCTCCAAGCGCTGGATCTCCGCACCGATGCGCTCAACATCGCGGCGCAGCAGCCCGATGCGGTCGTCAATCTGCATTCTCAGCGTCTGCTGGTTTGCTTGCTCGGCAGTGATTTGCGCGCGCAACTCCTCGACCCTGGCAGTGCGCCGGGCAATCTCAACATCGATCTGTACACGCTCGAGCTCGTCCAGGAGGGCTGGTAGATAGGGGCCAGGTTCGTCCCGCGAGTGTTCGTCGTTCACCTGAGTGTCACGCCATTCGTCAACCGGGTCCAACGCTTTCTTCGTCCGTTTCGTCCCGGCCTGCTGGAGTCCAGCAGGCGCAGTCGCCGGAAAATAGGCGTTCTGTCATTCTACCGATTCCGCATACGCCGATACCAACGTAGTCTGCTGCGCTTCCTATAATCTCCAACAGATTGGGGGTGCGCGTGGAGGATCGACAAACCAGCAGCTCCAGGTACCGCTATAGCGCCTGGGATGGGTCGCAGGACGGCGCAATCATTCCGCCTGCCGACCTCCTCACGCTCCTCAGCGACGATCTGTTGGCCGGCGATATCGACCGCGCCCTCGATCGCGCGCTGCATCGTGGCCTTTCCGTCGACGATATCGACGCGCTCGGCCTCGACGATCTCCGCGACATGCTCCGACAGCAACGTCGCGAGCTTATCGAAGCCATCGCCAATGATCCTGAGCTCCAGCGCCTCGTCGACCAGCTCCAGAAGCAAGGTGGAACCCAGGGTCTCGACGCCGATCTCAGCCGCCTGCTCGACGCACTCACCGCGAACGCGCCCTCCGCCGCCCGCATGATCTCCAGCCTCGACGCCGACCAGCGCTTCCCACTCGACGCCGCACTTCGCGAGCGCCTTGCCGACTCCACCCGCCAGCTCGATTCCGACGACGTCAACCTCTCACTCGGTGGCGATGGGCAAGGACTCCTGCAGCAGCTCGCCCGCCTCAGCGCGCTGGACGATCTTGAGCAGCAAGTCCGCCGCGTCCGCCGCGTCGAGGATGTCCACGCAGTCGACGACCAGCTCATCCGCCAGGTGCTCGGCGATCACGCTGCCGATGGCTTCCAGCTCATGACTGCCAGCCTGCAAGCCTTCACCGATTCCGGCTACCTGCGCGGCGGGGCCGGCCAACGTCAGCTCTCCGCCCGCGCCATCCGCATCATCGGCGATGAGCTGCTCGCGAAAACGCTGGAACGTATCAGCGCCCACCGCGCCGGCGACAGACGCACACCAGCCACGGGCCAGCACGAGCTGACCGGCGCCAGCCGCCCCTACCGCTTCGGCGATCCACTCACCCTCGATCTCGGCAGCACCGTCATGCAGGCCGTCCGGCGCGGTGCTGGTGTGCCGGTCGCGCTCACCGCTGCAGACTTCACCGTCTTCGAGCGTGAGGACAGCAGCCGCGCCGCAACGATGCTCGCCATCGACCTCAGTCGCTCAATGGGTGAACGCGGCTACCTCCTCGCCGCCAAGCAGCTCGCCCTCGGTCTCTCATCGCTCGTTCGCCAGCGCTACCCGCGCGACGAGCTCCTGCTCGCCGGCTTCTCCGA
>JBDHWD010000162.1:0-6012 GCA_039810005.1 Thermomicrobiales bacterium
GTGGGTTGGCTCGGTGGCGGGGGTGACATCGTCGTAGATGACGACGCCGGTGGGCATTGGTTCGCTGGACTGCCGCAGGAAGATGACCAGGTCGTTGGCGGTGACGCGCCAGTCGTTGATGGTGGGGTCGAAGGCGCCGGCCAGGTGGCCGGTGCGGAGCCAGTAGCGCACAGCTGCCGGGTCGTATTGCAAGAACCGCGACACCTCGTCAACGGTGTAGCCATACATTGATCGTCCCGCTCGCCGTGCCTGCGCCATCGGTCGCCCCCGCCTGAACATCCACCGTGTACGTACAGATCAGGATACCACGCCTGTGACTATCTGTCACGAGGGAGCGATGGTGGTTAGGTGGGGCCGGTCAGGTGGTTGAGTGCGCGTTGCTGGACGAGCGCGGCCAACTCGGAGAGTTCCCTGTCTGCGGCGGTGTCGCCGGCCTCGATCCGGCGCAGGATCGCGCTGATATCCCAGCCGTGGACCGCGCCGTCCGCCTCGACGAGCGCCAGGACGGCGCGCTCCGGGCCGTCGATTGGGCCGAGCAGCGCCTCCAGCGCGGCGCGGGCGCGACCGCCAGTCGGCGTCGATTCGGTGCGCTGGTCGAGGACGAGCAGGTGTCGCCCGGCGGGCAGGATGAACGTGCGGTGGATGCGCTCTTCCCAGCGCGGCGATGGCGGCCAGGCCAGCACGCCAACAATGCCGTCACGCTGCAGCGCCGCCACCATCGCCAGTCGGCGCGCCTCCTGCGCTCCGGCCACGCTGAGGCTGCGTCCGACGAGGAGGATCGTGAATACCAGCACCGGCGCAAGCAGGGCGAGGACGACAATGCGCGCCGCGCCAGAGACGCTGGCAGCGATTGCGACCAGCAGCACCAGCGCGAGGAGGACACCGACGACCATGATCGCCGAGCGGATCTGGCGTCGGCTCATGCGTCTCCACCGTCGAGCGGCTGCAGGCGCTGGGTGAGCTGCTCGCGGCGCTCCTCCAGCCACGGCGGCAACATCAGCTCTGTGCCCAGCGATTCCGCTGGCTCATCGACGGCGAAGCCGGGATTGGCGGTCGCGATCTCCAGCAAGTGCCCGTCCGGATCGCGGAAATAGATGCTGTGGAAGTACTGGCGATCGCGGACCTCGGAGGACGTCACGCCGGCCGATTCGATCCGCTCCTGCCAGCTCAGCTCGGCGGGATCGTCGGGCACGCCGAAGGCGACGTGGTGGGTCTGGCCGGGACCATCGACGGCACGCTCGGTCGTCTCGCGATCGACGAGCGTGACGATGAGGCGCTGCCCCTCCTCGTCATCATCGAGCTCGAAGATGAGGTCGGTGCGGTCGGCGTCGAGCGGGTTCGGCAGATCGCCGAGCAGCGTGAAGCCGAGCAGTTGTTCGTAGTAAACGATGGCGGTGTCGCGCTCGGTGGCCAGCATGCCAACGTGGTCGATTGCGCCGATCTCGATGCCAGGTATCCGCAGCGACGGCGCGCCGTCCGGGACGAGCTCGCCCGGCGCGGCGACCAGCTCAATGATCAGCCCTTCTGGATCGCGGAAGCGGATGGCGGGCCGCCCGTGGTCGTCGAACGGGTCGGAGACTTCCACCCCTTCGCGCTCCAGGTGCCCGCGCCACCAGGCAATCGACGCACCGCTGGAGACGCTCAGCGCGATGTGCTCGGTGCCGCCCCAGCCGGTCTGTCCGGGCGATTTCGCGTTCGGCCACTCGAAGAAGGTCAGCAGCGAGCCGGGCGTGCCGGACTCGTCGCCGTAGTACAGGTGGTAGGTCTGCGGCATGTCGAAGTTAACCGTCTTCTTGACCAGTCGCAGTCCCAGCAGGTCGCGGTAGAAGCGCACGTTCTGCAGTGCGTCGCGGGTGACCATCGTCAGGTGGTGATAGCCGGCCAGTGGCTCTATTGCGTTCACGATGACTCCTCTCGATTGGCGGTGCGGTTCTGGATATCCTGCCAGGTTGGGCGACGCAGGTTGAATGTCTCGCCGAGGCGACCAAAGCCGGAGCCGGCCAGCCGCAGGATCGGATCCAGCCGTAGTGGATCGATGCGTCCGTTGTGCCAGATGTCGCTGGCGATGTGGACGCGCAGGACCTCGCCGAGAATGAGGAAGCAGTTGCCGACCGGCTGCGTTGTCACCACGCGCGTCTCGAACGATATCGGTGCCTCTCCAACGCGCGGGGCGGCGATCAGGTCGCAGGCAACCCGACTGAGATTGGCCCAGCCGAATTCATCCTCAGCGGGCGGGAAGTCGGCAGCAGTTGTGTTCAGTTGCTCGAGCAGCGGCTGGCTGGCGATGTTGAGCACGAATTCGCCGGTTGCTTCGCAGTTATTCAATGAGTCCTTGCGACCGACGGAGACGAAGCCGACGATCGGCGGGTCGGTCGAGAAGATCGTCGTGTACGAGTGCGGGGCGAGGTTCGGGGTGCCGTTTGGTGCAAGCGTCGAGACCCAGGCGACCGGGCGTGGTGCAATCGCGGCGTTCATCAGGTGGTACATCGCGCCGGGGCCGACGACAGCCGGTTCGATCACGATCCGCTTGCGGGGATCGGCCACGAGCTCCATTGTCTGCCTCCCGAGATAATGCGAACGGGACGGGCACGCATGCTGCCCGTCCCGTTCGATTCTACCCCCTGGCCCCGTTGTTACTTATCGAGCCAGATATCCCGCATGTAGATGCGCGAGATCGACGGGATGGTCTTGTAGTCCATGACATACGGCTGGGCCGGCCAGTACTGGTTGTACTCAAAGGTCGTCAGGATCGGGCAGAGATCGTTCTCCAGCAGAAGCTGCGCTTCGCGGTAGATCTTCTTACGCTCCTCCAGGTCGACCGTTGTGCGGCCGCGTTCCAGCAGATCGTCGAGCTGCGGGTCGGCAATGCCGGCGTGGTTTGTTGTCGACGCGCTGTGCAGCAGGTCGTACATGTAGCCATCCGGGTCCGGGCTGTAGGTCAGGATGATGTTGAGCAGATCGAAGTCACGCGTCGAGCGATAGGTGTCGAGCAGGTTGCCCCACTCAAGCTGCTCGATCTTCATGTTGACGCCGATTGCGGCGAGCTGCTGCTGCATGATCTGCCCGTTGGACAGGTCGAACGCATACTGCGGCGACGCCTTCATCACGCACTCGAAGCCGTCCGGATAGCCGGCTTCGGCGAGCAGCGAGCGGGCGCGGTCGAGATCCGGGCCGCTATATGGCTCGAACTCGGAGACCGGCACGCCCCAGGTCTCATCGGCCACCGGGATGTAGCCGGAGAGCACGCCATCGCCGAAGATGGTCGTTTCCATCATGGCCTGGCGATCGATCGCCCACGAGAGCGCCTGGCGGACGCGCTTGTCGGACAGCGGTCCCTGCCGGCAATTGATCACGGTCAGCGGTCGCGATGCGGTCAGACCCTTGAACAGCTTGAATCCTTCCTTCTCAAGGGTCCAGGCGTTCTGCGGGTCGAACATGCGCGAGAAATCGTGCTCCTTGGCGCGGATGGCCGCGACGCGCGATTGCTCGTCGGTCGCGATGCGGATCTCGTGCTCGTCGACCAGCGGAATGCCTTCGCGCCAGTGGTCGGCGAACTTCTTCAGCAGCGCATACTCGTTGTTCTGGAACTTCTCCAGCATCATCGGGCCGGTGCCGACCGCAACAGCGGTCAGGTCGCCGTGCTCTTCAACAACTTCGCGCGGGATCATCGCCGAGCCGGGCATCGCCATGTAGGAGACCAGCGGGGCGAACGCGCTCTTGAGGTTGACGATGACGGTCGTCTCGTCCGGCGCTTCGATGCCATCGAGCGGGGTGTACCAGGCCGCGCGGACGCTGCCGATAGATGCATCCGCCGCGCGCTCGATCGAGTACTTGACATCCTCCGCAACGAACTTGCGCCCATTGTGGAACGTGACATCATCACGGATGGTGATCTTGTACGTGAGGTCGTCGATGACCTCCAGGTTGGTGGCCAGCGCCGGGACGATCTCCAGCGTCGGCGTGAACTCGAACAGGGTGTCGTAGACCTGCTCGAAGACCATCTGGCCGGCGAAGCTGGAGCCGGTATGCGGATCGATGCCGACCGGGTTGGTGTCGAGCGCCGAGATGAGCTTGCCACCCATCTTCGGCGTGCCGGATGCCGTGCCCGTTGTTGCTGAGGCAGCCGCTTCGGTTGCTGCCGCTGTGGCCTCAGCGGTTGCTTCAGGGGTCGCTTCCTTGGTCGCCAGGCCGGTGCTGCCGCCACTGAAGGTCTCGACCGTGTTGGTCGGGTCAGCTGCGCCGGAGCCGGTCGTTGTGGCGGTTGGCGAGTCTGGCTCGCTGCCGCAGGCGGCCACGACGGCGCTCATCGCCGCCAGCCCGACGCCGCCGCTCGTCAGCTTGACGAACTGGCGGCGGCTCAGCCTGCCATCGTTGCGCAGGCGGACCAGCTGGTCCAGGATGCGAGTCTGTTGGTCACTCATCGAGTATCACTCCTCCGTACGATTCCCTTACTGTCGCGGCCGGCCGGGCGCGCGACCGAGCAGAATGTCTTTCCAACGTCTGTCTGCTGCGAGTTGCTCTCCCTTCTCACATCTGCTAGCGAGACGATGCGGTGCGCGGGTCGAGCACATCGCGCAGCCAGTCGCCAATCAGGTTGAAGCCCAGGACAGCGATCATGATCGCCAGTCCGGGGAAGATCGCCATCCAGGGGGCTAGCTCCATGAAGCGCTTGCCGGCGTTGAGCATTGAGCCCCACGACGGTTCCGGCGGCTGCGCGCCGAGGCCCAGGAACGACAGCGCCGCCTCAGTCAGGATGGCGAACGAGAACGCGATCGTCGCCTGGACGATCAGCGGTGCCGTCACGTTCGGCAGGACGTGGCGGAACATTGTCCGTCCGGCACTGGCACCGATCACCCGGCTCGCCTCGACGTACTCCTGCGAGCGGACCGCCAGCACCGGCCCACGCACGACACGCGCGAACGATGGTGTGTAGACGACGCCGATCGCGATCATGACGTTCCTCAGGTCCGGACCCAGCACGGCCAGCAGGGCGATGGCCAGCAGGATATCCGGGAAGGCGAAGACGATATCGAGCAGGCGGCTGATGATCGTATCGGTCCAACCACCATAGTACCCGGAGATCAGCCCGAGGATGCCGCCAACGATCAGGGCGATGATGACCGAGATCGCGCCGACCTGCAGCGAGATGCGCGCGCCATAGATGATGCGGCTCAGGATGTCGCGCCCGAACTCATCGGTGCCGAGCGGGTAGTACGACGATGGCCCGAGCAGCCGGTGCTCATTGCGGATCGTGTATGGGCTGTGCGGCGCGATGATCGGCGCGAAGAGCGCCATGATGATCACCAGCAACACGAGCGCCAAACCGATCTTGCCACTCACGCTGCCGCGCAACTGCCGCAGGGCGCGGCTGGGAAGCGAGCGCGTCTTCGGCACGCTCGCTTCCCCGAGTGTTGATGGGGTGATCTCCTGAGTCTGGCTCATGCGCTCCTCCTCGCGGCCGAGGGCTGATGTGCGTCAGGTCTGCTACTTCGGCTGATCATGAATATCGGATGCGGGGGTCGATGTAGGAATAGAAGATGTCCACCGCGAGATTGATCAGCACGAAGGCGATCGTCGTGACCATCACGACCCCCTGGATCATCGGGTAGTCGCGCTGCTCGATCGCGTCGATCGCCAGCCGCCCCATGCCGGGCAGGTTGAAGAGCTCTTCGATAATGATCGCCCCGCCCAGCAGACGCCCAATCTGAATGCCGACGACGGTGATGACCGGGATCATGGCGTTGCGAATGGCGTGGCGTGAGATGACGGTGTTGTTGGACAAGCCCTTGGCGCGCGCCGTGGTGATGTATTCGCGCCGCAGCACTTCCAGCAGCGACGAGCGCATCATGCGCATCGTGATGGCTGCCAGCGCCGCGCCGAGCGAGATGGCGGGCAGGATGAAGATCTGGATGTTCTTCCACGGGTCATCGACGAACGACACGTAGTTCGCCGCCGGGAACCAGTGGAAGTAGCGCGATGTCACGAGGATCAGCAGCGTGCCCAGCCAGAAGT
>JBDHWD010000163.1:0-5865 GCA_039810005.1 Thermomicrobiales bacterium
GTCATCACCTGGCCGATCAACAGCCAGTCGCGCATGGACGAAGTCCTCGCCTGGGGCGTCGACGGCTTCACCAGCGACAACCTCGCGCTCATCCAGCAGTTTGTCGACGAGCGCGACGGGGAGTGACCTCACCCCCCTGCCCCCTCTCCCCACGGGAGAGGCGGTGTCATGGGTAGGACGGGTTTGGCTTCCGTTAAGGGATCGGTGGCCACCTCGCTCACCGGCAGCGCCTTCGCCTCTACAGGACACCCCCTCTCCCCACGGGAGAGGGGGCGAGGGGGGTGAGGTCACTTCACGCCTAACCCCGCCGCTAGTCGCCTGGCCTCCTCCTGCCCAAGTGGCGTCAGGCGCAGCTCATCTCCGACGGTTGTCACGAGCTGCGTGCGCTCAATCCGGCGGGCGGCGGAAGCGAGTCGACCTGCTGTCCAGCCCAGCTCCTTCGTCAGCGCCGCCAACGACTCTGCGCCGGTCGGGTGGTGGTTCAGGTGCAGCAGCAGCACATCAGCCGAGAACTGCTCGCGCTGCCGATTGCGCTGGATCATCCGGGCCACAACCCCGTGCGATGGCGAGAACGTCGCCGCCAGCGCGAACGCCGCGCCCATCACGACCGCGATCATCCCACTGATCGAGACATCCAGCGCCCAGGCGATCTGGTAACCGACGATGCCGCTGCCGGCCCCGACGGTGACCGCAATTGCGATCATCCAGCCGAGCCGATCAGTCAGCAGGTAGGCCGTCGCAGCCGGCACGATCATCAGCGCGACGACGAGGATGGCGCCGACGGCCGCAAAGCCGCCCACCGTCGTCACCGACACCGCGACCATCAGCCCATAGTGGATCACCACCGGCGAGAACCCCAGCGCCGCAGCCAGCCCGGCATCGAATGTTGCCAGCTTCAGCTCCTTGAAGAAGAGCAGCAGCAGGCCGAGGTTGATCGCGGTCAGCGCAGCCAGCACGATCAGCGGCTGCGAGCCGATGTCCTGCCCGCCGATGATCAGACGATCGAACGGCGCAAAGGCGATCTCGCCGAAGAGGATCGCGTCAGCATCGAGATGGACGTTGGCGAACCAGCGCGAGATGACGAGTGTGCCGAGCGCGAACAGCGCCGGGAAGACGATCCCGATCGCGCCGTCCGACTTCACCCGCCCGCTCCGTTGCAGCGCCTCGACCAGTACGACCGTTAGCAGGCCGGCTGCGCTGGCCCCCAGGATGCCGGCCGCCAGGTTCGGCCCGTTGGCCAGCACGTATGACGCCACCAACCCAGGCAGGATCGCGTGACTGATCGCGTCAGCCATCATCGCCATCCGGCGCAGCACAAGGAAGACACCGACGAGCGAGCAGGCCGCTCCGGCGAAGACCGCCGTGAGCATGATCGTCTCTTGCGCGCTCATTTCCGCTCTCCCGGTCCGCTCGCCAGCACCGTTCGCGACAGCGCCCGCCGTCGCAGCGAGTCCCAGACGATGCCGCGCTCCGGCGCGAACAGCAGCGAGATGATGACAAGCGCCGTGACGCAGAGCACGATCATCGGCCCCGTCGGAATCTGCCGCGCCGAGACGCTGATCATCGCGCCGGTCACACCGGCAGCCGCGCCGAATACTCCGGCCAGCACGACCATCACGCCGAGCCGGTTCGTCCATTGCCGCGCCGCCGCCGCCGGCCCGACCAGCATTGCCGCCATCAGCACGACGCCGACTGTCTGCAGGCCAATGACGACCGCCAGCACGATCGATGATGTCAGCAGGATGCTCAGCCGATCGGTCGGAAACCCGATGCTGGCCGCGAACTCCGGATCGAACGCCAGCAGCTTCATTTCCTTGAACAGCAGCCCGACGATCGCCAGCGCTATCCCGCCGACGACCGCCATCGTCCGCACATCCTCACTGACCAGCGTCGCCGCCTGTCCGAAGAGATAGTGATCCAGCCCGGCCTGGTTGGCGTTGTCGCTGTGCTGGATCTGCGTCAGCAGCACGATGCCCAACCCGAAGAAGACGGTCAGGATGACGCCGAGTGCCGTGTCCTCGCTCAGTCGCGTGTCGCGGACGATCCGCAGGATCAGCAGCGTGCCGATCCAGCCGGAGATCGCCGCGCCCAGCATCAGGACGATTGGCGTCCGCGCGCCGGTCAGCATGAATGCCAGGCAGATGCCCGGTAGCGCCGCGTGGGCCAGCGCATCGCCGACAAGCCCCTGCCGCCGCAGCAACGCGAACGAGCCCAGCACGCCACCGACGATCCCGAGGATGGCTGAGCCGAGGGCAACATTGCGTAGCGTGTAATCAAATATGAGGTCGTGGAGGATAGACGGGATCATTCGCTACCGACAATTGCTAGCGGCTCACGAACGAAGAGGCCCGAGAACGTCGCCTGGCGCGACCCATAGGTCGCCTCAAACGTCTCACGATTGAACGTTGACTCGACCGGCCCCGACGCAATCAACTGCACGTTCAGCATGACGATCCAGTCGAAATACTCGCGCAGCGTCTCCAGGTCGTGATGCACAACGACCAGCGTCTTACCCCGCGAACGCAGCTCGCGCAGCACGTCGATGATCGCGCGCTCGGTTGTCGCATCAACGCCGGCGAACGGCTCGTCGAGGAAGTAGATGCGCGCATCCTGCGCCAGCGCGCGCGCCAGGAAGACGCGCTGCTGCTGGCCGCCGGAGAGCTGGCTGATCTGCCGGTCGGCGAGGTGTGCCATCCCGACCTGCTCCAGGCAGGCGAACGCCGTCTCGCGCTCCCGCTTGCCCGGCCGGCGAATCCAGCCGAGATGGCCATAGAGACCCATCTGGACGACGTCGATCACGTTCGTCGGGAAGTCCCAGTCGACGCTGCCGCGCTGCGGCACGTAGCCGACCAGCTTGCGCTGCTCGCGGTACGGCTTGCCGAAGATGCGCACGCTCCCACTGGCCGGCTTCACCAGCCCGAGGATCGTCTTGATGAGCGTCGATTTGCCTGCGCCGTTCGGTCCGACAATCGCGACCAGCTGCCCCTCCGGGATCTCCAGGTCGATATCCCAGAGAACCGGCGTCTCGCGATAGGCCACCGTCAGGTCGTGCGCGACGACGGGTAGCGACGATTCATGCATAGTCATTCCCCTTATCCCCCAGGCCATTAGCGCAGCGCCGCGACGATCGTGTTGACGTTGTAGCGGACCATGCCGATGTAGGTGCCTTCGGCGCTGTCCGGGTCACCCATCGCGTCGGAGAACAGCTCTCCGCCGATTGCGACCTCGTGTCCGCGGCTGCGCACGGCAGATTGCACTGCCTCGATCGTCGATGTCGGGACGCTGGATTCGATGAAGATCGCCTTGATCGAGCGCTCGACGATCGTCTCGGCGAGAGCGCGCACGTCGGCCGCGCCCGCTTCCGATGCCGTGCTGGTGCCCTGCAGCCCACGCACCTCAAGCCCATAGGCGTCACCCATGTAGCCGAACGCGTCGTGGGCGGTGATGAGCACGCGCGATTGCTCAGGGATCGTCGCGAACTGCTCGGCGACCCAGCGATCGAGCGCCGCAAGCTCGTCGGCGTACGCGTTTGCATTTGCCTGATAGATATCGGCGTGGGACGGATCGAGCTCGGTCAATCCCTCACGAATAACATCGACTGTCGTCGCCCACAGCTCAACGTCGAACCAGACGTGTGGGTCCCAGGCGCCTTCGAATTCGGGCGGTCGACGCAAGCGCTCGGTCGGGATGTTCTCGGCCACTGGCAAGGTCAGGCGCGTGGCCTGCAGGCGCTCGAAGATGCTTGTCATCCGGCCTTCGAGGTGCAAGCCGTTGTAGAAGATGATGTCCGCCTCATCGAGGACGACGACATCCTTCGCGCTTGCCTTGTACAGGTGTGGATCGACCCCCGGCCCCATCAGCGCATCGACGTCGACGCGCTCGCCACCGACATGCGCAACAACGTCCGCGATCATGCCGGTCGTGGCCACAACCCGGATCTGCCGTTCAGCAATGTCTGCCGGGGCGCTGCCGGCCTCGCTGCCGCAGGCTGCGACGAGGAGTCCGAGTGCGATGAGAAGAACCACCGTCAGCCAGTAGCTCCCTCGCGTGATCTGTCGTCCGTTCTCTGCTGTCCGCATCAGCCTCTACACAACGTTGCGGTCACTATTAGCCGATAGCCGCTGTTGAGATTTGACAATAGCAACTATGATCTAGCGTAACGGACATTCAGAATTTAGGCAAGCCTAATATTATCGAACACAACTAACCCACTCTCGGTTCGGCAGCTCGTTTTCACAGCCGGTCTGTTGGGAATACGTGCCTGGGGCTCAGGCCCGCGCGGCCTCAACCTCGGCGTCGGCCAGGCGGCGGCGCAGCAGCGGCAGGCGGTCGCGCAACGTCTGCATCTCCTCGAGCGTCTCGACGCGCTCCTTGCGCAGTCGACGCACGTCGTCCTCAAGCGCACCAATCTGCCACTCGCGCTGCTGACAGGCTGGGCAGCGGCCGCGCAGATCGCGCCAGCCACCACACTCTGGACACGGGCTGGCCAGATCGGCCAGCGTCAGCGTCGGCAGTGGCTTGCCATCGAGCGCGCGCTCACGCAGATCCTCAACTAGCGTCGCCAGCCCGTGCGCGAGATGCTCGCGCAGCTGATCGCGGCGCTCGTCAGGCACCGCGTCCGGCATCAGCGCATTGAGGTCGCCCTCAGTGCGACGCAGCTCGGTCGGCGCGCGCTGATGTCCACGCTCCGACCAGTCGAGGTCTTCAACGTAATGGAATGGCACAGCGCCGATCCGCAGCTGAATGTCGGCCGGTTCGGTCCCGCGTAGCGACACCACCTCGACGGGCCATGGTGGCAGCGGAATGCCCGGCTCCTGCGGCGTTGCCGTGCGGATCGCCTCAATGTCGGTCCCGGCCTGCTTGATAGCGGCGTCCAGCTCGGCGATGCGCCCGGTCCAGCGGTTCGACTCATCGAGCGCGCTTTCGGCCTGCTGGATGTCGTAGCGCAGATCGAGCACGCGCTGCTCCAGCCTCGCCTTGCGGCGCGCGCGCGCCTCCGGGTCGTCCGGCAGGCGGCGGCGACCAACGACTGGCGCACCGGCGGACGACTGAACACCGCCGGTGCGAATCATCGGCAGCTCGGGTTTCGGCTGGTCGGCATCCTCGGGCTGTTCACGACGTTTCAGAAAATCTCGCCAGGACATGGATGCTCACCCTCGATCGTGCACGGACGGTCTGCGCCGAGAATTCCCCGGCGTCACCTCTGAGCGTACCGCACAAGCCACACCAGCGTTGCCTGCGCACGCTATCCTTAGCGGTCAGGACATTCGACCAACCGATGGGAGCGCCGCGCCGATATGGTGCAACTGAACAAAGACCTCATTATGGAAATGCTCAAGGACGTCTTCGACCCGGAGCTGGGCGTCAACATCGTTGACCTCGGCCTGGTCTACGACGCGCTCATCGACGAGCAGAACAACGTCCAGGTCGTCATGACCCTCACCTCGATGGGCTGTCCGCTGGGTCCGGTCATCTTCGATGAGGTGCAGCGTGCGCTGGGCGGTCTGATGGGCATCGGCAAGATCGACGTCAAGATCGTCTGGTCCCCGCCCTGGTCGCCGGCCATGATGAGCGAAGACGCCCGCGACGAGCTGGGCATCTGGTAAACCGCAGAAATGTAGGGGCGTATCGCATACGCCCGTTCCGCTCCTGATCACGCCGGACCGGTACATACCGTCGTCTGGTGCCCTGCGAGAACGGGAATGCGTATCGTGCCGGGCGTATGCGATACGCCCCTACATGTTTCGCTTTCCTACAGCCCCATCCGCTTCGCCAGAATCTCACGCTGAATCTCGTCGGTGCCGCCGCCGATGCGCAGGATGCGCGCGTCGCGGTAGTGCATCGCCACACGCGTCTCCTCGATGT
>JBDHWD010000164.1:0-5804 GCA_039810005.1 Thermomicrobiales bacterium
TGCCCACCACCGCGGGGTGGAGCAGTGGCAGCTCGTTGGGCTCATAACCCAAAGGTCGCAGGTTCGAATCCTGCCCCCGCTACCACCAGCCGCAGACCAATCAGGTCTGCGGCTGCTCTGTGTCTCCTTTGAGAGAGATCGGATCAGCGAGAGGTTCGGGCGCGGTCGCCGTCTGGTGACCTGAGATGGACCTTCACCGTTGCCAGCAACTCATCAATATCGAACGGCTTAGCGAGCACGCCTTCGACCGGTAGATCGCCGGCAGCTGCACGCAGATTGACGCCTGCAGACATCGCGACAACTGGTGTCGACGACACGATCTCAACCGGGTGAGCCTTGATCTGGCGGCTCGCCTCGATGCCGCTCATGATCGGCAACATCAGATCCATCAGCACAAGGTCCGGTCGCTGAGCGACAACGAACTCAACTGCCGACTTTCCGTCGATCACATGCGAAACACGAAACGACTCGAAGCTCAGGATCTGGTCAATCAGATCCGCGATGATCATGTCATCCTCGACAACGAGGATGTGTCCGCGATCTCCCACCGTCTCCCCTGACATCGTGAAGCCGCCCTCATTGGCACTCTCGCCGGAGCAGTGCCGTCCGTATCATTGTATCGGCATCTCTTACCTTGCTGCAGCGATCATTGTATGAGCAATCTCAAGGGGAGGCGTACATGCGAGCGTCAGTCGCGGAACGTGACCAATTCTGGATCGGTGGCCAGCTCGTTCTGTTCGCGCTAAGTGGAATCGGCGGCGTCCGCCACATGAGACATGCGGGCCGTCCAGGGATTGGAACATCAATCCTCGCAGCCGCTCCCGCCGTGGCAGCCATCGCCATCGCTTCAAACGCAACGCGAGAGATTGGCGACAACCTCACCATGGCACCAACCCCGGTTGACGACGGCCATCTCGTCGAATCCGGCATCTATGGCGTCGTGCGGCACCCGCTGTATCTCAGTGCGTTTCTGGGAATGATTGGTTGGGCTCTCTGGTCGCGTGCGCCGGGCGCATTCGCAGCCTTACCGATGGCCGCCATCTTCTTCAATGCGAAGGCCAGACACGAAGAACGTCTGCTTCGAGATCGTTACCCGCAATACGACGCATACGCTCACAAGGTACCAGGCAGGATCATCCCGCTGCCGTGCAGAAGCCGTTGAGCGGGCTAAGGAATGTCGGGAGGCGCGGGCATAACATGCAACGCTCGTGCCGGTAGTGATGCGACGCAGCGGCTGCCAGCATCCAGGCCCGTCTCGTCGATGACGTCCTTACTCGCAAACGCCTCGATGTTGACCTGCCCACGCGGGCCGGTCACCGTGATCGTTACTGCGCGCACCTCGCCGTGCGGCACGAGTTCAGCAATCGTGCCGCTGATGGCATTCTCGACTTCGGAATGGGCCGCAGCTGGCTGAATCTGCACGTGCTCTGGCCGGATCACAACATCGAGCTTTTCTCCGACGCTCGCCGACAAGGGCATCTGCACGGTGCCGACGCTCGTGTCGATCGTCGCCATTTCGCCAGTGACTCGGATGACGCGACCCTCTAACACGTTAACACTGCGCACCAGCTCTGCGACCCGGCGGTTTATTGGATGGAGCATCAACGTGCGCGGCTCATCAATCTGGAGGAGTCGCCCCTTGTCGAGCAGCCCGACGCGATCCGCAATCTGATAACCCTCTTCAAGCTCAACGGTAGCGAAGAGCGTGGGCACGCCGATACGGCGCAACAGCGCACCGATCTCGTCACGGGCAGACTTCCGTGTGTCACGGTCGAAATGGCCAAACGGGTCGTCAAGCAGAAGGATGTCCGGGTCACTTACGAGCGCGCGTCCCAGCGCAACGCGAATCATCTCGACCGGCGAGAGATCGAGCGGATGCAAATCGCGCACGTCATCGAGCTCAAGCAGATCACACAGCCGGTCCACCCGGGTTGCAATGACGCTCGGCGACAAGTCATTCATCTTCAGCAGCGGGTAAGCGATGTTCTCGTCAACGGTCAGATGATCGAACAGCGCGTGCGCTTGCGGCACAAAGCCAACGTACCGTTCGCGAGGAGGCAGGTTAATACCCAGACCAGACGAGAGCACCTGGCGTCCGAGGATCTCGATTGAGCCGTTGTCAGGCTGATAGACACCTGCGATCGATCGCAAGATGACGCTTTTGCCGGAGCCACTGGGGCCAATCAGGCAGACGATCTCGCTGCCCATGTCCATTGAGACGGACAGCATCGAGGACTTTAGCCGGGACTCTATGTTCAATACCAATACCATCACGCCAGCAAGCCTACTCTGTCAGGCGTCCTTGCGCATCAATGGTTGGCACCGCAGACTGCTACACTCCGCAGAGTTCGCTGTGGTGAAGAGGAACGATACGACATGTCCACAATTAGGTATCGGTGCGAGCGATGCGGCGACACGAGCCCGCTGAGCGACCTTGTATGGAAGTGCGCAATGTGCGGCGGCGCTCTTGAGCTGACAAGCTCAGGGACAATCGCGCCATCCGACATCAATCGCAGCGATCATTCGCTCTGGCGCTATCAAGCCGCGCTACCAGTGGCGCAAAAAGACGCAGTTGCGCTCGGTGCCGGCATGACGCCGCTCGTGCCGGGTACGCTTGCCGGCCATGACGTGCTTTTCAAGCTGGACTCGTTGCTGCCAACCGGGTCATTTAAGGATCGTGGCGCTGCCGTCATGGTCGCCTACCTTAGCGAAGTCGGTGCAAACCGGCTCATCATTGACTCGTCGGGAAACGCCGCTGCCGCCATGGCCGGGCTTTCGGCGGCCAATGGCTTGAAGTGCGTTGTCTTCGCGCCGGCGACGACATCTCCGGGCAAGCTTGTGCAATCGCGCGCTTTCGGCGCAGATGTCGTCGCAGTCGACGGCTCGCGCGATGCCGTCGCAACCGCCGCGCAGGGCGCGGCTGAGAACGACTCAAGCGCAATCTATGCCAGCCACAACTGGCACCCGTTGTTCGTTGAAGGCGTGAAGACCTGGGCTCTCGAAGTGTGGGAGCAGCTTGGCTTCAGGACGCCGGCCACTGCCTGGGTGCCGACCGGCGGAGGGAGCGCGTTTGTTGGCGCCTGGCGAGGATTCGGGGCGACCGACCAGGCAATGCCGAGGATGATGGCAGCGCAACCGGCTGCCTGTGCGCCACTGGTAGCAGCCTATGCGGCAAACGCTGACGATGTCGCGCCGGTTGAAGCAGGCGCAACGCTCGCTGAGGGCACGAAAATCGGCGCTCCGGCCCGCGGCCGACAAATGCTGCAGGCAATCCGATCGTCAGGAGGTTCCGCGTTCGCGGTAAGCGAGGACGAGATCAAGGCGGCGTTACAGGATCTGTGGCGGCAGGGCTTGTACGTCGAACCGACCGCCGCTGTCGGTGCTGCGGCATTCCGCCAAGCCGTGGCAAGCGGCATGGACTTATCAGATGGCGACCATGTCATCTTGCTGACGGGCAACGGACTGAAGGCAACCGAGACAAATGCGAGTCTGCTCGGCTAGACTTTAGAATCTGACCAACAACAGGATCGCATTATGGAGGTATCAGCAACAGCATGGCTGAGGAAATGACGGGCGGCAAGGCTGCGATTGCAGCGCTGGAAGCAGCCGGTGTTGATGTTGTGTTCGGCATCCCGGGGGTTCATACTCTCGCGTTTTACGATGCGTTGCACGGACGCAGCATCAGACACATTCTTGCGCGCCACGAGCAGGGCGCGGGTTTCATGGCCGATGGGTATGCGCGCGCGACCGGTAAGCCGGGCGTCGCCCTCATCATCACCGGCCCCGGCATAACCAATGTGTCGACTGCGGTCGGCGAGGCATATGCCGATTCATCACCGGTCGTCGTCCTCTCGTCGCAGGTCGAGCGCGAGTGGGCCGGCAAGATGCGCGGCAATCTGCATGATCTGCGCGATCAGTCCGGCCTGATGAGCGTCGTGACCAAGCAATCGACTGTCGTTGACGCCCACGACGCAATCGCCGACCAGGTTTACGGCGCAATTCAGATGTCGACTGCAGGACGCCCCCGCCCAGTCCACGTCGAAGTGCCGTTGGATGTGCTCGCCGAAATGGGGACATTCGCGGAACCCGAGCTCGTTCCAACCTACCGCGCCACGCCGTCAGTAGAGGAGACGACAAAGGCAGCTGCTGCGATTGCGAGCGCAAAGCGCCCAGTCATCTACGTCGGTGGCGGAGCAGTGGACGCCAGCGAGCCGATCACCGCTCTGGCGGAGCTGATCGGTGCGCCGGTCATCTGCTCGATCATGGGCAAGGGCGTCGTCGCTGACGACCACGCCTACTCGCTCGGCCATGCCTGGGACCCGTGGGGCGGCGAGAATCCGGCCGATGAGTTGCTGCAGGAGTCGGATCTGGCGATCGTCATCGGCACGAAGCTCGGCGCGCAGGAGACGAACTACTGGAAGATGCCGCTGCCGTCGCGCATGATCCGCGTCGACATCGATCCTTCGGAGATCAACCTCAATTATCCTGATCCCGAGATCGGCATCGTCGCCGACGCGCGAGCCACGGCCGAATCCATTCTCGAGGCGTTGCGAGCGCGTGGAGACGTGGCCCCACGCTGGACTGCCGAGGAGATTGCGGCCGTCCGCGATCGCATTCGCGACGTTCGTGCCGACGCCACCTACGGCGGCTACATCGACGCCATGCGTGAAGCCCTTCCGCGCGAGGGAATCATCGTTCATGACATGACGATGATGAGCTACCGGATGAATGACGCGTTTCCGGTCTACCAGCCACGAACCTATCTGTTTCCGTCGAACTTTGGCACGCTCGGTTTCTCTGTGCCGGCAGCCATCGGCGCGAAGGTGGGGCGACCAGACACGCCAGTCGTCGCGGTTGTCGGCGACGGAGGGTTCCAGTTCACGATGCAGGAGCTGGCGACTGCGATTCAGTTTGACGTAACGGTGCCAATCGTGATCTTCAATGACTCGACCTACACCGCTGTCGAAGGCGCGATGAAGCACAGCTTCTCCGGCAATGTCATGGCGACCGACCTGGTCAACCCGGACTACGTGAAGCTGGCGGATGCGTATGGCATTCCGGGTGTGCGCGCCAACTCTCCCGCGGAGATGGCATCCGCAATCCGAGACGCGTTCGAGCGCACCGGCCCGACTATCATCGATGTGCCGATTCCACGCACAACGGGCTACTAGCCGAATATTTCGCAGAACTGAGAGCTGGGCGCCGCAAATGCGTCCAGCTCTTTCTATTGCTGTTCCTCCCGATGACGTGGCACGCGACGTGCCTAAGGGTGACTGACAGCTGACTATCAGCACCACCACGGGCGCGAAAACTGTTGGATGAAACGGGAGGATTGGCATGGCACCAGACAGGCCCTTTGACCAGGAACGAGTTACGACTGAGTCAGACTACGTCGAAACTGATCCGCGGGTGCAGCGGCCGGTTGATCCCAACGCAGCCTATGTGCGCGTTGATCCTGTCGATGAGGTTCATTCCGTACGCGAAGACGTGATCGTCGATCACGTCACGGCGCGGCGGTCCATGTTGTCCCGGATCGAGAATATCCTGTGGTTCTTCTGCGGGCTCATCGCCATCATGCTGGCGTTGCGGATCGCATTCCTGCTACTGAACGCGAACACGAGTAGTGGATTCGTCAGCTTCGTGAATGGCTTTACGAACCCGTTCGTCCGACCGTTCGAGGGTATCTTCACGAATCCGTCAAGCGGCGACAGCGTTCTTGATCTGGCCGCAGTGCTGTCGATGATCGTCGTTGCGATCGTTACATGGGTGATCGTGCGCCTGCTCTGGCTGGTGCTTGATATCCC
>JBDHWD010000165.1:0-5690 GCA_039810005.1 Thermomicrobiales bacterium
AGGTCTGGATGGCCGTGGATTGTGGCAAGCACGCTCGTGTGCGAGTGCTGGGAAACACCCGGGATGGAGAGAGGTTCCGACGTCAGCGACAACGGAACCTCACGCTCGGAACGTGTGGATTGCTACACCCGGCGTTGCCGCGGGTCCAGTGCGTAGCGCAGGCCGTCACCGATCAGGTTGAAGCACAGCGCGGTGATGGCGATGATGACGCCCGGCAGCGAAGAGACGTGAGGCGCGACGCTCAGCACCCGGCGGCCCTCGTCAACCATCAGCCCCCACTCGGCGGTCGGTGGCGACACGCCCAGACCGAGGAAGCTCAGGCTGGCGGTGAAGACAACGAGCAATCCGATGATCGTCGTCGCGTACACCAGCACCGGGGCCATCACGTTTGGCAGCATGTGCCGCCCGATAATGCTGGTGAACGGCGCTCCGATCGCGCGGGCGGCGGTGACGTACTCCGAGTGCGCCTGCTCGCGCGTCGCCGTATACGTCATCCGGGTAAGCGGCGCGATCGTCACCAGGGTCGTGGCCAGGATCACCGATCGTGACCCTGGCCCCATTGCGGCGGCGATCGCAATCGCGAGAATGACACTCGGCAGTGCAAAGAGCACGTCCATCAGCCGCATGATGATCGTGTCGATGAATCCGCCGAGATAGCCTGCTGTCAGGCCGAGGAACAGGCTAATGACCGACGCAATCACCACCGGAATGAGTGCGTTCGGCAGCGAGACACGCCCGCCCCAGATCAGGCGGCTCAGCATGTCCCGTCCCTGGAAGTCCAGGCCGAGGATGTGGCCCTCGGTGCCCATCGGCTCGAGGCGCATCCGCGAATCGCTCGCGATCGGATCGTAGGGGCTGACGAGCGGAGCGAAAATCGCCGCCAGTGCAATGAACAGGATGACGATCGCGCCGGCCACTGCGGCCTTGTCCTGCGAAAACCCGCGCAGCGCGGCGCGCCAGCCGGATTGTGAGGGACGAAGAGAATCGGAGATGAGTGCGCGTGCGTCGCGCCCATCCTCCTCGATGGTTGCGCTGCTAGAGCTGAGACTCACGCATGTCCTCCTCCTACATCAAACGGATGCGCGGATCGATGACCCCCTGGAGGACATCGGCGATCAAGTTCAGGGATGTGAAGACAAGGGCGATGAGGACGGTGATCGTCATGATGACCGGCACATCACGTGCGCCGATGCTCGTGTAGAGCTGTTGGCCCATGCCCGGCCAGGAGAACACGACCTCGGTGATGAGCGATCCGCCCAGCAGATAGCCGGCCTGCAGCGCGACGATCGTGATGAACGTCGGCATCGCATTCCGCAGTGCGTGGCGCAGGACGACGATGTGTTCGGCGAGTCCCTTCGCGCGTGCCGTGCGCACGAAGTCGAGATTCATGATTTCGAGAATCGACGAACGTACTTGCCGGGCTATGACCGCCGCCGGAACCGCTGCTGTCGCGATTGTTGGAAGCACCAGGTGCTTCGCGAGATCAACTAATCCCCCATCACCGCGGACGTCGTACATGCCGACGGCTGGGAACCAGCCAAGCTTCAGCGAGAAGATGATCAGCAGCATGATCGCCAGCCAGAACGACGGCAGGCTTGCGCCGATGATCCCCAGGATGGTCGCTGTGCGGTCTGTTCGCGAGTTCGGTCGCGTGCCGGCGATGACACCGACCGTCAGACCGATAATGACGGCGACCACCAGTGATGATCCGGCGAGGATGACCGTGTTCGGAAAGCGATCCTTGACGATGCCGAACGCGCTGATGCGGTGCTGGTAGGAGCGTCCAAAGTCACCCTGGACAGCGTTGCGCAACCAGTAGACGTACTGGATCGGCATCGGCTTGTCGAGTCCCATGGCGCGGCGAATCTTCTGAATCTGCTCCTCGGGTGCGTTCGACGGCAACTGTGCGCGCGCAGCGTCTCCGGGTGTGAGATGGACGATCGTGAAGATGAGGATGGAGACGCCGAACAGGACGGCGACCGTCGCTATCAACCGGCGAATGATGTATCTGCCCATGCGTCGCACGACCTTTCCGTCTGGATGACCGGTGCCCATCACGCATGCGCGATGGGTACCGGTCGGGCTATTCGTCGATCCAGAGTTTGGTCAGGTCATAGTTGACGTTGACCGAGTGGACGAACCCCTTGAGCGATGGCTTCATCAGATGCGGCAGCTTGTCGTGGGTGATCGCAACGAAGGCGCAGTCTTCGACCATGGCCTTCTCGTTGGCCTTGCGATACAGCTCGTTCGAGGTGGCGGCATCCGTCGCCTCGGATCCGGCGACGAGGAACTCGTCCAGCTCAACGTTCGGGTTCTCCCGGTTGGTGTAGCCCGCATCTCCGGCGTCCTGCTCGGACCGATAGCGTGACTCAGCCTGGATGTTGACGAAGAAGTTCGTCGGCATGCCCCAGGCGGTGCCCCACATGATCATGTCGGTGCGCTCGCGGAAGATGATGCCGAGGTAGGTGACCCACTCCGTCAGCTCCAGCTCAAGGTCGATCCCGACTTCAGCGAGGTTGTCCTTGATGAACTGCGCGACCGCGCCGGCTTGCGGCCAGCCCGAAGCCGTTGGGACGCCCAGCAGCTTCGTCTTGAAGCCATCGGGATAGCCAGCTTCGGCGAGCAGCTCACGCGCCTTATCCGGGTCATAGGGGAAGGGCTTCCAATCCGGGTCGTAGGCCGGCGCACCCGGCGAGAGCAGGCCATAGGCCGGAATCGCCGAGTTGCGGAACAGGTCGCGTGCGATCGCCTCGCGGTTGATCGCGTAGCTGATCGCCTGGCGAATGCGGACGTCCTTGCCGTACTCGTTGCGGAACTGGAATCTGTAGTAGGCGACCTGCGGCGTCATGCCATCCGAGTGCGTGAACCCTTCGTCGATGAGGCTCTGGATCACGTCGGGTGGCGGATCGCTCATCAGATCGATCTCGCCGGTCTGCAACGCGACAACGCGCGCCTGATCCTCAAGGATCGGGCGAATGATGACTTCGTCCAGATACGGCTTGTCGCCCCAGTAGTCATCGTTGCGCTCGAACTTGGTGCGCTGGCCCTCGACGCGCTCGACGAAACGGAACGGCCCGGTGCCGGATGGGTTGGCCGCGAGATTCTCGTTGCCGACCTTCTCAATCTGCGTTGGGCTGGCGATACCGAACCAGTAGTAGTCGCCAATCGTCGACAGGAACTCGGCGACCGGGCGATCGTGTGTGATCGTCCAGGTAGTCGCGTCCGGCGCGGTCACCTCGGTTGCGTACTGAAACGCGAACTGCCCGTGCCAGGCGGTTTCGTAATAGAACTTGGAGTCTGCGACGGCCATGCGCTCGTAGTTCGCCATGACCGCGGCGGAATCGAAGTCAGTTCCGTCGTGAAACTTCACGCCTTCGCGAAGCTTGAAGGTCCAGGTCAGCCCGTCTTCGGTCGCTTCCCAGCTCTCGGCGAGGAGCGGCACGATCTCGGGAGTGCCTTCCGTTGCCGCCAGATCTTTGCGGACAAGGCTCTCGTACATCATGGTTGACTGCCGCCAGGCGGCCCAGGCGTTGGTGGTGTGTGGGTCGAGCGCGTCGGCGTCGCCGCCCATGCCCCAGACGAGCGTCCCGCCCGACTTCGGCTCGCCGGCTTCGGCTTCGCCCTGCGATTCGCTGGAGGCTGTGGCCGTCGGGCCACCTGGAGTCGTTGTGTCATCTTTGCCAAAATCGTCGTCGCCCCCGCAGGCGGCCAACAGGCTCGGCAGAACGACGGTGCTCAGGCCGGCAAGTGCGCCGAGACGGAGCATGGTGCGGCGTGTGATCCGGTGAGACGACAAGGTGTGGAGTTCCACGGGCTAGCTCCTCGCATCTGTGTGATGGTGTTCGGTGGCTACGACAGGAATTTCCAATAGGCCTTTTGCGTGTCCCGGATCCTGGCGATTGCGGCCTCGCCACTCTCCCCGACTGTGCTGTACTGTGGCTGGTTCTTGAGCCCGTCAAGCGCCAGTGGTTCGTCAGCGTTCATGCGCTGCTCAGCCAGTGTCTCGACGATCGCGAGCGTGCAGTACGGCCCGTACAGCTCGCTGTAGCCGCCCTCCTGCAGGATGACCAGCCGACCGTTGGCGTGCTGCTCAGCGATGTCGATCATTGCCTGCGTCATGCGGCGATATGCTTCGGTAGTCAGGCACATGCGGCCGAGCGGGTCCATCGTGCTGGCGTCCTGCCCGGCGGAGACGAGGACGATCTCCGGCTTGAACTCGTCGGCGATCGGGCGAATGATCTGCTCGAACGCGGCCATGTAGGTCGCGTCGCCACTGCCGGGCGGTAACGCGACATTCACGGTGAAGCCTTCACCTGCGCCGCTGCCGGTCTGCGCAATTTCGCCAAAGCCCGGTGGGTAGAGCTGATCCTGATGCAGCGAGAAGAACAGGACGTTTGGATCGTCGTAGAAGGCGTCCTGCGTGCCGTTGCCGTCGTGAACATCCCAGTCGAGCACCAGGACGCGCTTCAGTCCGTGGCGGTTCTGCGCGTGGCGGGCAGCGATGACGACGTTGTTGAAGATGCAAAAGCCCATGCCCTTGTCGGACATCGCGTGGTGGCCCGGCGGCCGGACGTTGGCGAACGCGCGTCGGACGCGTCCTTCAACGACGGCATCGACCGCGGCCATGCCACCACCGGCGGCCAGCAGCGCGATGTCGTACGAATCCGGACTGGCTGGTGCGCCCTCGCCGGTGTCTCCGCCGCCCTCAGCGCAGATCTGCTTCACGCGCTCGACGTACTCCGGCGTGTGATAGACGGTGATGTCCGATTCCTGCGCCGGATACGCAGCGATCTGCGTCAGATCCTTTGATAGCCCGGTCATGTCGACGAGGTGCTTTGTCCGCATGACGAGGCGATAGTTCGACGGATGCATGGTGGGCTCAACGAACGGTACCTGTCTGCCTGAGCCCCAGGCGGTCTGCAGACCGGGGTTGTGCTGAAGGTAGCGATCGTCATAGACGAAGCCGACGGCTGGTTTCGTGCTCACTGTTCCCATTCCCCTCAATGCCACGTAAGCGGTCGCTCAAACCGCTGTGATCTGCCGCGGGTCCTCGAAATCCTTTCGTTTCATGCGTATGCCGAATACGTCGATCTGGGCGCGATCAACCAGGATCCACCTGCACGCACGTTGGGCATGTGATGAGCGACATTGCGTTGGCTCGCGGCAGCGCGAGCGTCCTCAGCGTTGAGGTGATGCGGTCGTCAGGACAACGAGCGACACCAATGGCGGGGCACAGGAGATTCCGCAGGCGCGGATGATTACAGCTATCCGAGTGCTTGCCGTGTCAGCGACACGTACAAGCTTCCTGATCCCGACTCACGACTGTTGCTGGTTTCGAGGCGACGCAGGCGGCAGCATCACATGGGTGTGAATGCTTGTCAATACCTCGGTAGACAGGAGTCTGGCGATAACGGGACGGAAGCCGTTTCGGGAGATTCGGTGTTGACTCAGAATCACTCGATAAAGGAAATTGTTGTTTCACTTACTGACCAAAATGTCAGCACCTGCCCGAATGAGATGCCTGCTGCGAGTGCCTGCTCGGCTGGGACATTTCCCGCGCCTGAAGCGGGGCATACTTCTTCGGTCTGGCTGACGAGCAAGCGAGAGGACGGCGGCTGTGTGCGCAGAGGAAGCGCTGGGGCGGTGTACATGGGCGGGCGATGATCCGCTGTATACGCGCTACCACGATG
>JBDHWD010000166.1:0-5666 GCA_039810005.1 Thermomicrobiales bacterium
AGCGGCGTGAAGATCAGCCGACCGGGTAATGCCAGCAGGCCGATGGCCCCAGCCGCAGAGGCGGCGAATCCAGACGAAAAGCCACGATCGATCAGATACGGGATGAGGTGGACGGTCATCGTCATCGTCGCCAGCATGGCCAGCACGAACGAGCCGGTCAGCCACCAGAACGCCGGGCTGCGCAGGGCGTCGCGCGGTGTCACGGCGGCCTCAGGCGCGTCGCGCGTAGCGACCGGCGCAGACACCAGCAGGCCATCCGGCGTTTGCCCAACCTGTTCCGGGCTGCGCCGCAGCACGAGCGCATGGAGCGGAATGGTCAGGCAGCCGAGGATCACGGCCAGGATCAGCAGCGCCTCGCGCCAACCGTAAGCGCTGACCAGCCGCTCGCTGAGCGGGATATAGATGACGCTCGCCAGCCCGGCGATGAACGTCAGCACCGTCAGCGCTCTTGCGCGGTGGCGACGGAACCAGATCGCGACGACCTGAAAGGCCGGCTCGTAGAGCACCGCTGCCATCGCCAACCCGATCCCGGCCCAGACGAGGTAGAAGCCGAGGAGCGAATCGACGCGCGACCAGGCGACAACGAGCGCAGTCGCGGCGATCGAACCGATCGTCATCAGGACGCGCGGACCGTGCCGATCGAGCCAGCGCCCAACCGGGATTGCCGCCACGCCGGACAGCAACAGCGCCAACGAGTACGCGCCGGTGATCTCGGCGACCGACCAGCCTTGCGAGTCTTTGATCGGAGTCAGAAAGACGGAGAAGGCGTAATAGAGGATGCCCCACGAAGTGATCTCGGTGAGCGAGAGTGTCAGCACCATAACCCAGCCGTAGTAGATACGTCGTGGTCGCGGAACCGACTTTTCCTCGCTCACCGGCATTGGTTCAGACGGGCTTGCGCGCGCGGATGAAGCCGCTGATCAGGCGACCATCGGACGGGGCCTCATCGGCAGAAGCAGTGCCGCAGCAGCCACCCACCGCATCAGCGCCGTAGGTGTTTGTCATCTCGATGCTGGCTTCAGCGAACCCGGCGGCCGCCAGGCCATCCAGATACTCACCCTCCTCCAGCGCGCCAGCAATACAACCAGCCCACGCCTCCATATCGGAGCGAACCGAGTCCGGCAGGCTGCCTTGAACAACGACATCCGAGACGGCAAACAGGCCGCCCGGTCGTAGCACCCGATACGCCTCCCGCAGGACTCGCGGCTTGTCGGCAGACAGATTGATCACGCAGTTGGAGATAATGACATCGACGCTGTTATCCGGCAACGGGATGTTCTCGATCTCCCCCTTCAGGAAGCGGACGTTCTCGACACCAGCCTCGGCGCGATTCTTCTCAGCCAGCGCCAGCATCTCGTCGGTCATGTCCAGCCCGTAGACGAAGCCGTCCGGCCCGACCCGGCGCGCCGAGAGCAGAACATCGATCCCGCCGCCCGAACCGAGATCGAGGACGACCTGCCCCGACTCAAGCTGCGCGAGCGCGGTCGGGTTGCCACAGCCCAGCGAAGCCAGGACAGCAGCTTCGGGCAGAGCGCTGGTCTCGTCGACCGAGTAGTCGCGGTCGGCCAGCAACGAGCTGAGCGGGACGGCGCTGGTGCCGCAGCAGGCCGACGCCGACGATCCACAGCAACTCGCTGTGCTGCCGTTGATCACCGCTGTGGCGGCCTCGGCGTATTTTCGCTGGACGGTCGCGCGAACATCCTCCGCGTGTACGTCACTCATCAGAGGTTCCTCCTGTGGTTCTGCGCCGGGCATTGTCGTTGGCGACTTGCCGAGCTGCGTGCCCAGCGCATATACTTCAACGAACATTGAAGTAATAACACGAGGATCGCATGATGACAATGACCCTTTCGCCGACGAAATCGATCGAAGAGATCGCCGTAACCCTGAAGGTTCTGGCCGATCCCACCCGCCTGCGGATTTTCAACCTGTTGATGGGCGGCGAGCGCTGCAACTGCGAGATGGGCGGACTGCTCGGTCTGGCACCGAACCTCATCTCCCACCACCTCGGCATCCTGCGCGGCAGTGGTCTGATCGACGCCCGCCGCGACACAAACGATGCCCGCTGGATCTATTACTCCGTCAATCGCGAGGCGCTTTCAGACCTGGGTGATCTGCTGTCGGCGTTCCTGTCGCCGAGCCGACTGCCTGAGGTCGCTCCGTCGTGCTGCTCTCCGGCGAACGTCGATACGTTCTCGATGTCACATGAATAACCAGCAATAACAGCCAAAGGGACTTGAACGTGAATGACGAGCAACCGTCGGTGAAGATCCTGATTCTCTGCACCCACAACTCAGCTCGATCTCAGATGGCCGAAGCACTGCTACGGCAGATTGGTGGCGCTCGGTTCGAGGTTTCATCTGCCGGAACTGAGGCAACGCGGGTACACCCATTGGCGGTGCAGGCGATGGCAAACGTCGACATCGACATTTCGGGCGCGCGGTCGAAGCACCTCGACGAATTCATCAACGACAAGTTCGACTATGTCATCACCGTCTGCGACGCCGCAAACGAAAGCTGCCCCTACTTCCCCGGCGCGCCAACGCGCATCCATTGGTCATTCAAGGATCCCAGCCTCGCAGAAGGCACCGATGCGGAGCGCCTGCGCGCATTCAGCCAGGTTCGTGACGAGATCGCCGTGCAATTGCGATCGTGGGTTCAGTCGTTCGAATAATCGACATTGAGGATGCAGCATCTTCGGTGCTGAGATGAGGGCTTGAATGATCAGAAACACTGAACTCGACACTGCCGCCGCATCAATACCAACAATGCCGCTACTCGACTGGACCGGTTGGGGGACACCGTTCCTGTTCTTTACCGGCAAGGGAGGCGTCGGCAAGACGACAGTCGCCAGCAGCGTCGCCGTCGCTCTCGCCGATAGCGGCAAACGCGTCCTGCTCGTCAGCACCGATCCTGCGTCGAACCTCGACGATGTCTTCCAGACGACGATCGGTGATACGCCAACCCCGGTTGCTGATGTTCCGGGCCTCATGTTGCTGAACATTGATCCCCACCGAACGGCGGAGGCGTATCGCGAGCGTACGGTTGCGCCATTGCGTGGAGTTGCCAGCGCCGAGGAGATTCGCGCAGCGGAGGAACAGCTCTCCGGTGCCTGCACGGTCGAAATTGCTGCGTTCGACGAATTCACCCGCTTGTTGGCAGATCCCGTCTGGACCACGCCATTCGACCACGTCGTCTTCGATACCGCGCCAACTGGACACACGCTCCGGCTCTTGAGTCTGGCCAATGCCTGGAGCAGCTATCTGACAGAGAGCCCTCGCGGCGCGAGCTGCCTCGGCCCGTTGGCCGGCATCGACATGCAGCGTGACCGGTACGCAGCAGCCGTCCGTGAGCTGGCAGACGCGGAGCGCACAACACTCGTTCTGGTCTCGCGGCCGGAGCCTGGCGCGTTGCGCGAAGCCGGCCGTACCGGTGCGGAGCTGGCAGAGCTCGGCATCACCAACCAACAGCTGATCATCAACGGCCTGTTCGTCCAGCCGTCGGATTCCGACGCCATCGCGACAGCGCTGATCGCGCGGCAGTCGGCAGCCCTCGACGACATCCCGGAAGCCCTGGCCGCCGTCACAACATCGATGGTTCCGCTGGTAGCCTCCGACCTGATCGGGACGGACGCACTCCGCGCGCTCGCGCACGGTCGAGATCTCAACGCCGATCCGCCGGTACCGTTCGATCTCGAGCTCGCTGCAGGGCTGGAAGAGCTCGTTGCCGAGCTGGAAGCACAGGGCCCGGGCGTGATCATGACCATGGGGAAGGGCGGGGTCGGAAAGACGACGGTGGCCGCCGCGATCGCCGTCGCGCTGGCCGAGCGAGGCCAACGCGTACACCTGTCGACGACCGACCCGGCCGCGCACGTGCTCGACGCACTCGCCGGTGACCTCCCCACGAATCTCAGCGTCAGTCGCATCGATCCTCAAGTCGAGACCGAGCGCTACCGAGCGGATGTCATCCGATCCGCCGGCCAACTGGAATCAGCCGAACTGGCGCTGCTGGAGGAGGATCTGCGCTCACCGTGTACCGAGGAGGTCGCCGTCTTCCGCGCATTTTCCCGACTTCTGGGAAAAGCACGCTCCAGTTTCGTTGTCCTCGACACCGCGCCGACCGGTCACACACTACTGCTGATGGACACGACCGGTGCCTATCATCACGAGATCATGCGCACGACATCGGGGGTAACTGGCCGGCTGACTACGCCGCTCATGCGGCTGCAGGATCCGGATTTCGCCCGCATTCTGGTCGTGACACTCCCAGAAACCACACCGATCCTCGAGGCAAGTCGGCTGCAGGATGATCTGCGTCGAGCCGGGATCGAGCCATTTGGCTGGGTCGTCAATCAGCTCATCGGGGCACAGGCCACGAGCCATCCGCTCCTCAGTCGTCGCGCGACACGCGAAGCGCACCACATTCACAACGTCAGCACCAATATCGCCACCCGCGCGTACACTGTCTCGTGGAGACAACAGCCGCCTGTCGGGCGAGACGCTCTCCTTGATCTCGTGAAAGCGCACCAGACGGCGAAGAGCTAGAAAGAACGGCGATCCATGAACATGATCGTTGACCAGTCAGTGGTTACGTGCCCTCGATGCGGATTCGCCCACACCGAGACGATGCCAGAGCATCGGTGAGTTGTCCGCTATGTCTGCACCCAGTGTGGGGCGCAAATGCAGCCGAAACCCGGAGACTGTTGCATCTACTGTTCGTATGGATCGATCCCCTGTCCTACGATCCAGCGCGAACGCTCTGGATGAACCCATGAATCGGATCACTCCGACAGCGCGGAATCACCCACCAGCGGGCAGCAGATCCCAGATCCACGGGTAGCGAAAGTAGTCGTCGAAGAGGGGGCGCAAGTCCGTTGGGCTGTGCGACTGGAAGATCGAGAGTATTTCGACGGGCGTAACGACGTCGAAGGCGTGGCGCTGGTACAGATCGCGCCAGGCATCCCAGAACGCATCCCAGCCCATCTGCCAGGCGACTTGATAATAGAAGCGCGCGCCCTGCTCGTAGATCGAGTAGTACCACTGGCGGCCGTCCGCTGCGGCCAGCTCGCGGGCGTCGGCATCCAGCCAGAACTGGTAGCCACCGTCCGGCGGCGACGGCACCTCGGTGAAGCCGGTCAGCAGACCGCGCTCGAAAAACTCGGCCGCACCTTCGTCAATCCAGCCATCGACCAGCGTGCGGTTGCCGATGATTGCGTACATCCACTGGTGCGCGATCTCATGGACGACGAGCCGATCCAGCGGCGCATAGGCGCCATTGATGTAGATCAGGCCGGGAAACTCCAGGCCGCCCGGCATGCGTGGTCCGACATCGACGATGCTCAGCGTCGGATACGGATACGGCCCGACGAGCCCGTTCATCAGCGACACCGTCTCCTCAGCCGCATCGAACGCGACCGACGCCGCGCCGCCCGGACTGGCCGGGTGGCTGTAGTAGCGCGCGAGCGTGCCATCCGACAGCGTGCGCTCCTGGACGCTGAAGCGGCGCGACAGGGCCAGCGCGAAGTCGCGCACGTCGCTCGCCGTGAGCGTGTAGCGCGTCCGGCCGTCCGGCAGCGACTTGCGGCCCGACTCGGTTCCGGTATGCGCGACGACGACATCGGGCGCGACATCGACTGTGACTTCGTAATCTGCAACTCGCGATTGCGA
>JBDHWD010000167.1:0-5662 GCA_039810005.1 Thermomicrobiales bacterium
GCAAGTACCTGATCGCGCTGAACAAGTGGGCGATCGACCGCTTCACGCCGGTCGGACCGCTGCACCCGCAGAACTTCCAGCTGATCGACATCACCGGCGAGAAGATGGACCTGCTCTACGATTCGCCGATTGGCGTCGGCGAGCCGCACTACGTCCAGACGATCTCGGCCGACAAGATCAAGGCCTGGACGACCTATCCCGAGGTCGGCTGGGACCCGCAGGCGCAGGCCCCATCGCCGGTCGCGACACTCGCCGGTCAGGAATCTGTCGTACGTGAGGGCAACAAAGTCACGATCAACATGACCTCAATCCGCTCGCACTTCACACCGGACACGATTGAGGTGACCGAAGGCAACGAGATCGTCCTGAACATCACCAACATCGAGATGGCGCAGGACGCGACACACGGCTTCGCCTTCCCCGGCCAGCATATTCAGCTGAGTATCGAGCCGGGCGAGACGACGACGGTGACATTCACCGCCGATCGCGCCGGTGTCTACCCGTTCTACTGCACCGAGTTCTGCTCGGCGCTGCACCTCGAGATGATGGGCTACTTCATCGTCGAGCCGGCCTGATCCGGCGGCCGGGCTGGTGACGTGACCCACCAGCCCGGCCAATATCGCGCGGGGTAACCGGGGTTCCTGAAGAAGGTGATCACGATGACTGCTCTAGAACATGCCACGACAACGGCAGACAGCACGCCGATAGGAGGAGCCACGAAAGCTGAGCGAGCGAGCATGTCACGCACCGATGCGCTGCATCTGGGCGGGTTGCTCCTGGCGGCCGTGCTGCTGATCCTGACGATCTTCCTGCCGTACTGGTCGATTACGCTGCACGCACCGCAATACCCCAAGGGGCTCACGATCGACGCGTTCGTCAACGAGATGCGCGGCGATGTCTCCGAGGTCGATGGCCTCAACCACTATATCGGCATGATGAAGCTGGAAAACGCAGCCAGGATCGAGCGCACGATCTCGCGGATCGCGATTCCGGCAATCGCCGTGCTCGCCGTGCTGTCGTTCTGGGTCAAGAACCGCTTGCGCTGGCTCCTGGCGTTGCCGATCATCATCTACCCGATCGTGTTCGGTCTCGATCTGTTCGCCTGGCTCTACTACGCGGGTCACTCCCTGGACCCGAAGGCCGCTCTTAGCTCTTCGATCTCCGAGTTCACGCCAACGATCCTCGGCACCGGGATCATCGGCCAGTTCAGTACCGAAGCAACATTCCGAATTGGCTTCTATCTCGCCGTGCTCGCAGCGATCATCGTGTTGGCCGTGACAATACGAGGACGGTCACACGATGACAGCACGACTTAACCGGGCAACCTCCCGGATCATCGTTGTTGCCGCCATCCTGCTGATCGTTGGCATCCCCTGGCCGATGCCCGTCTCGGCCGCGACCGAAGCTCCCGATCTGGTCGTCTGCGCGACCTGCGAAGTCACCACGCTGCAGGATGCACTGGCGCAAGCGCCGGACGGTGCCCGCATCGAGGTGCGCGGCGGCAGCTACGCAGCCCCGCTCGTGATCGACCGCGATGTCGAGCTGATCGGCATCGACCGACCGGTGATCGACGGCGGCGGTGAAGGTACGATCATCCACGCAACCGGCGCGGCCGTCACCATCAGCGGCTTCATCATCCGCGGCACCGGCACGACCCTCGACCACGAGGACAGCGGGATTCTGGTCGAGAAGGGGCATGCGACAATCGTCGACAACATCATCGAGGACAGCCTCTTCGGCATCTACCTGAAGGAATCCCCCGGCAGCATCCTGCGCGACAACATCGTGCGCTCCAAGCCCCTGCCAATCGCCCTGCGCGGCGATGGCGTAAAGGTCTGGTATAGCGACGACATGGTCATCGAGGGCAACCAGGCCGACGATGGCCGCGATGTCATCCTCTGGTATTCAAACCGCGGGATCGTGCGCAACAACGAGTTCAATGGCGGACGCTACGGCCTGCACCTGATGTTCAGCGACAGCGCGACAGTCGAGTACAACTCGCTCTCCCAGAACTCGATCGGCCTCTACATCATGTACAGCCGCGACGCGATCGTGCGCGGCAACATCCTCTCGAACAACCACGGGCCGAGCGGCGGTGGACTGGGTCTGAAAGATGTCGACGGGCTGACCGTCGAGGCCAACCGCTTTGTCAATAACCGCATCGGCGCGCAGGTCGACACCTCTCCGCGTGAGCCGAACATCGAGCACTACTGGATCGGCAACGTCTTCGCCTACAACGAGGTCGCGCTGGGCATCATGCCCTCGGTGAAGCGCAATACACTGACCGAGAACTCCTTCATTGATAATGTGCAGAACGTGACCATCCTCGGTGGCGGCGAGCTGAAGGGCATCACCTGGTCGGTCGACGGGCGCGGTAACTACTGGAGCGACTACGCCGGCTACGACGCCAACGGCGATGGCGTCGGCGATGTGCCGTACCTGTCGCAGCACCTCTTCGAATCGCTGATGGACGATCACCCGCAGTTGCGGCTGTTCCTGTTCAGCCCGGCCGCGATGGCGGTCGACTTCGCCGCTGAGGCATTCCCGGCCGTTCGACCACGCACCCGCTTCGTCGATGACGCGCCGTTGATGGCAGCGCCGGCCATTGCCGATCTACCGGGCATTGCTGGGCAATCAACCTCGCAGCGGCTCGTCGGCGGCGCGGTCTGGCTGCTGATCGGCGGCGCGGCGCTCGGGATGATCCTGTCGGTTCGCCGACGATCGCCCGTCGCGGCGGTTACACCCAATGAGTCCACGGAGGCACCCATGAGCACACCAGCCCCGGTCGCGGCAGCGCGTCCGCAGCCGGACATTCCATCGGCGGACGCGGTTGTCGCGGTCCGCAACGTCACCAAGCGCTACGGGCGCGTCGCCGCTGTCGACGCCATGTCGTTCAGCGCCGACCGCGCCGAGGCGATTGCGCTCTGGGGGCCGAACGGCGCCGGGAAGACGACGATCCTGCGCTGCCTCCTCGGCGTCGCGCGCTATAGTGGCGACATCCGCATCAACGGCGCAAACCCGGCTCGGGATGGCCGCGGGGCGCGGCGACAGGTCGGCTACGTCCCACAGGACCTCGCCCCCTCGGCGATGACCGTCGCCGAGATGGTCGAGTTCGTAGCGGCGCTCAAGCGCGCACCATCCGACGAGGGCTTCGCGCACCTGGAGATGCTGGGGATCGCTGACGCTCGCGATAAGACGCTGAGCGCGCTCTCCGGCGGCATGAAGCAGCGCCTCGCGCTCGCGCTGGCGCTGATCGGCGACCCGTCGATCCTGCTGCTGGACGAGCCGACCGCCAATCTGGATGCGGCTGGCCGCGCCGAACTGCTCGATCTGCTGCGCGAGCAGAAGCAGCGCGGCAAGACACTCATCTTTTCATCGCACCGACCGGACGACATTCTGGCGCTGGCCGATCGCATCCTGCTGATGCGCGCCGGCCAGCTGGAAGAGATCGTCACGCCGCAGGAGTTCGCGGCAGCAACCGGCAGCGAAGCACGCCTGATCGTTACGCTCTCGAATGGCCACGCGACCGAGGCCGCCGAGACGCTGGCGAGCCTGGGCCTGTCGGCGGATATCTCCGGGAAGCGTCTGGTAGTGACGATCGAGCATCGCGAGAAGGCGCGGGTGCTCTCGGCACTCGCCCGCCGTGGCGTTGAGATCGATGACTTTGAGCTGGAGCGAGGACTATGGACTGGTCAGCAGTAATGACGATCGCCGGTCGCGAGGCGCGCGCCGGTCTACGCAATCGCTGGTTCATCCTGTACGCCGTCGTGTTCCTGGTGCTGAGCGTCGGGTTCTCCTGGGTCGCGCTGGCCGGGAGTGATCTCACCGGGCAGGCGGGCTTCGGCCGAACATCGGCTGGCCTGCTGAACCTGATGCTGCTGATGGTGCCGCTGATCGGCCTGACCATCGGCGCGCAGTCGATCGTCAGCGACCGGCAGGACCGCAGCCTGGAGTACATGCTGGCACTGCCGGTCTCACCGGCCGAGGTATTCTTCGGCAAGTACCTCGGCGCGGCGCTGTCGCTCGTGCTGATGCTTGTCTTCGGTTTCGGCTGGGCCGGTGTCGCGCTGGCCGCCCGCGGTGCTGCCGGAAGCCCGTCGGATTTCGCCCTGCTGGTCGGCATGACGATTCTGCTCGGACTGGCGATGCTGAGCGTCGGCTTCCTGATCTCCAGCTTCTCGCCGCAGACAGCGGCTGCGCTGGGCATCGCCGTCTCAATCTGGCTGGTTCTCATCATCATCGGCGATCTCGGCCTGATGGGTAGCTCGCTGGTTATGCGCCTGCAGCCCTCGACGCTCCTCATCGCGACGCTGACGAACCCGCTCGACGCCTACAAGCTGCTGAGTGTCAACGTCCTGCACACCTCGTTGGAGGTACTCGGTCCGGCCGGCGTCTACGCAATCGACCGCTTCGGCTCAGCACTGACAACGGTGCTGTTCGGCGCGATTGCGCTCTGGATCATCGTGCCACTGCCAGTTGGCTACTGGATCTTCCGAAAGGTGGATGTGAGATGACCACTCGACTGCTACGATTGCCTGGGCTGCTCATACTGATTGTCCTGACCGCCATAACGCTGGCTGGCTGTGGTGGTGAAGCACGAGCCGACCAGCCACCAGAGATCAAATACGGTGTGGATACATGTAGCCGATGCCATATGATCATCTCGGAAGAGAAGTACGCATCTGGCCTGGTCGCGAGCGACGGCACAACGATGATCTTCGACGACATTGGCGAAATGATCGCGACGGTACAGACGGACGGGCTGAATGAACGGCGCGTCTGGGTCCACGACTTCGACTCGGTCGAGTGGATCGACGGCACTACCGCGTTCTATGTCGATTCGCACGATCTGATGACCCCAATGGGCATGGGCGTGGTAGCGTTCAGTAGCAAAGATGCAGCCGAGAAGCTGGCTGCAGAAAAGAGCGGTACTGTCCGGGACTGGGAAACGATGCTCGTGGAATGGGAAATGCACGGGCATGGGCACTAGCGCGGACACGCGCTCAGCAAAATATGTGATGGCGTCGCAGTGGGTTGGACGAAGCGGAGGATCATAGAGGGATGAAACGTGCATGTGCGGTACTCGCCGTAGTACTGCTGCTTGTCGTTGGGGTTGCCTGCGGCAGTAGCGAGGATGCCAAGCCGGCAACGTCGGTCGTTGGAGCCTCAACTGCTGGCGCATCTCCGGTAGCCACTCAGGTTGAAGCGGCCGCGACCGAGTCGGCGTCCGAGGCGGCACCTGAGGGCACAACCGGCGGCGCAGCTCCGGCAGAGGGTGACGCGGAAAATGGGAAGTCCCTGGCAACCAGCCTGGGCTGCGTGGCCTGCCACTCTGTCGATGGCTCGACACTGGTTGGCCCGACGTGGAAGGGTGTCTACGGCCACGAGGTCACGCTGACCGATGGCTCGAAGGTCACCGTCGACGATGCCTATATCCACGAGTCGATTGTCGATCCGAACGCAAAGGTCGTTGAAGGCTTCTCACCGATCATGCCAAGCTTCAAGGGCCAGGTCGATGACCAGCAGATCGCTGATATCATCGCCTATATCAAGACATTGCAGTAAAGCGTCGCACGATCATCTGTAGACACTGCGAACGCTCGCGACCCCGACCTTGATGGTCGGGGTCGCGTCTTGTGCGCGGGTTGCATCACGCTGGCAG
>JBDHWD010000168.1:0-5582 GCA_039810005.1 Thermomicrobiales bacterium
TGTTCGAAACGTTCTATGCCGACGCACGCGCGACCTCAGCAGCTCACGCCAAGCGCTACACGCTCTTTCCGCCGTACTATCGTGAGCTCCTTGAGCAGGCAAACAACAAAACCGAACGCGCCCGCCTCGTGATCGATCTGATCGCGTCGATGACCGAGCATCAGGTCGCTGACACCTACCAGCGCCTCACCGGTATCGCCCAGGGCTCCGCGTTCGATCTCCTCTAAATAGTCCCTTCTTTCTGCACCCCCCAAACCTCCTTCCACTGTGCTATCATCCCCAGCCGTTTTCTCTCCGACGGGGTAGACGACCGGAGGCTTGATGTTCGCGCTGCTGCGCATCCGCGACTTCGGCTTGCTGTGGCTGGCCGGGCTCATTTCCATCGCCGGGGATATCGCGCTATTCATCGCGCTGCCGCTGCACGTCTACCGCCTGACCGACTCGACCGTCGCGACGGCCGGTGTGCTGGTGGCGACCTTCGCGCCGCGTGTGCTGCTTGGCTCGATCGCTGGCGTCTTCGTTGATCACTGGGATCGCAAGCGCGTGATGCTCATTGCCGATCTCATCCGCGCGCCGTTGTTGCTGCCGATCGTCTTCGCCCCCGACCATCTGGTCGTGCTCTACACGATCGCCGCCGTGCAGGGCACTATCGGTCTCTTCTTCAGCCCGGCCGAAGGCGCGCTACTGCCGCGACTGGTCGGCAAGGAGCATCTCGTTCAGGCCAATGCGCTCAATGCGCTCAATGACAACATCGGTCTGCTGATCGGCCCGGTCATCGGCGCGACGCTCTACGCGGCGGCTGGTATCGGTGGGGTCGTGCTCATCAATGCCGCGACCTACCTGGCCTCAGGCATCCTGATCGCGTTCATCGAGACTGATGCGCGACCAGAGCGCAGCGATCCGGATCGCAGCGGATCGGCGGTGCGCCGCGTCAAGAGCGACCTCGGGCAGGGGCTGAGCATGATCGGGCGCAATCGCGCATTACGTGTGTTGGTCGTGGCGGCACTGCTGTCCGGTGTCGCCGAGGGGGTCTTCGCGACGCTCGGCCTCTCGCCGCTCGTGCTGGATGTCCTCGGCGGTACGCCGGCGCAGGTTGGCTGGATCGCCGGGGCGCAGGCGCTCGGCGGTTTCGCGGCCGGCCTGATCGTCATCCGCATCGGCGCGCGGCTGTCCAAACGGTGGCTGCTCGGCGGTGGCATGGCCGGTGTCGGTCTGTGCGACTTCAGCTCGTTCAACGTCTTCCGCTTCGTGCCGCCGGGCACGCCGGCGGTTGGTGCGGTCATGGGGATCATGGGTGTCGCCGGGTTTCCGGTTGTCGCCGGGAGTGTCGGACGCCAGTCACTCGTCCAGGAGGAGGCACCGGATGCCTACCGCGGGCGGGTCTTCGGCGCGCTCGGCTCCGTCAGCGGACTGGCAATGGTCATTGGCTTCGCCGCTGGTGGTGTGCTGGGCGACGCCATCGGCCTCGTCCCCGTCCTGAGCGTCAGCGCCCTGTTGCGCGTCCTCGGCGGCATCATCGCGCTCGTGTTCCTGCCACGTGAGGTGCCCGACGAGCCGCACGCTCTTGTATCTGCTACGCCAAAAATTGAAGGAGCGTAGTATGAAGCCGAAAATCAGCCTGAGTTCGAGCTTTGCGGATGATGCTCACCCGCTTCTATTCCGATTCACTATGCAGACACCGTCCGCGCCATCACGAACCCGGTCTTGACATACAGTCGCTGCGCTCCGTACGATAATCCCGACAGGCACAGTCGGCTTTGGTCGCTACTGTGTGGTGATCAGCAAGCAGCGCTCAGGCGCTGACGAAACGTGGGGGCGTTTGCTGTGACTGTGGTTAGCCGATTAACACCAGTGCGATATTGGAGCGGGGCATGCTGACAGTCAGTGGAGTTTCGAAGACCTACGCTGCCCGACCACATCCAGTTCACGCGCTGGAGCAGGTGGATCTCACTGTCGTCGACGGCAGCTTCACGGCGGTTCTGGGCGCATCCGGCTGCGGCAAGACAACGTTGCTGCGGGTGATTGCCGGGTTCGACCGGCCTGATCAGGGTGAGGTGCGGCTCGCCGATCGATTGCTGACTGGCCAGAGTACGCACGTTCCGCCAGAACGACGGGGCATCGGCATCGTCCCGCAGGAAGGGGCGCTCTTTCCCCACCTTGATGTGGCTCAGAACGTCGGCTTCGGCCTCGGCCGTAATCATCTTCGCTCGCTCTCCGGGCGGGCCCGGCGCAATCGCGCGGCGCGGATTGACGAGATGCTGGAGCTGGTCGGGCTAGCGGGCTACGGCAAACGCCGCCCCGACGAGCTCTCTGGTGGACAGCAGCAGCGCGTGGCGCTGGCTCGTGCCCTCGCGCCCGGCCCTGAAGTCGTCCTGCTCGACGAGCCGTTCTCGTCGCTGGACGCCGACCTGCGGGCGGAATTGCGCGTTGAGGTGCGTGACCTGCTGCGTCGGGTCGGTACAACCGCGGTGCTGGTGACCCACGATCAGGACGAGGCGCTCTCACTGGCCGATCACATCGCAGTGATGCGCAACGGCAAGATCGTGCAGGTTGATTCGCCGCACGGTGTCTACGGCGCGCCGAACGACCCGCATATCGCCGAGTTCATCGGCGATGCAGTACTCCTGCCAGCCCGGATGGTTGTCGGACGCACGCCGGCACCCTGCGTCGACTGCGCACTTGGGCGTATCGGCCTGCTCGGCACCTGCGCGCTGACCGGCGAGGATTGCATGGTCATGCTGCGCCCGGAGCAACTCGAGCTGTCGGATAGCGGGACGCCGGCGCAGGTTGTCAGCACCGTGTTCTATGGCCATGACGGAATCGTGCGATTGCGGCTGGGCGTAGACGGCAGCGGACCGATGGTACTTGTGCGAACCCAGGGCCACGCTCTCCCGAAGGTCGGAGACACCGTCTCCGTTCGGGTTGCCGGAGGGGTCGAAGCCCAGGCTTTTCAGATGACTCCGTGACATAACGATCGCTATACCAAGTCCATGGCGTTGCCCGGGCATCGGCGACGTCAGTTACGCAGTGCGAAATTGGTTGTGGCATGGGCCACAGCGGGCAGATACAAGGGAAGGGATCCCGAGCTTGAGACGTACTGGACCTGGTCGCATACTCGCTATCCGGCGGGGCGCTGGGACACTGTTGGCGCTGAGTCTCTGCATCCTGCTTATGACCGCTGCCTGTGGTGGCAGCGAGTCGTCGACTGCGACGGTCGCCACTGAGCCTACGGCGACGACCGATGCTGCGGCTGCGACCGTGGCCACTGAGCCTACGGTGACGACCGGTGCTGCGGATGCGACTGTGGACACCGCTGCCACACCCGATGCCGCAGCCGCGACTGAACCGGCGAGCGACGTCACCCTGACGATCTATTCGGGGCAACACGAATCACTGACGACCGCGCTGACCGATGGCTTCACCCAGGCGACCGGCATCAAGGTTGATGTGCGTGCTGGCAGCGATGCCGAGCTGGGCAACCAGATCATTGAAGAGGGCGATCGGGCGAAGGCAGATATCTTCCTCACCGAAGAGCCGAGCCAACTCGGTGCGCTTGATGGCCGTGATCTGTTCGCGGCGGTCGATCCGGAGACTCTGGCGCAGATTGATGAGCGTTTCAACCCCGGCTCGGGCAACTGGGTGGGCTACGCCGCCCGGTCACGCGTCATCTTCTACAATCCTGACAAGATCAGCGAGTCGGAGTTGCCCAAGAGCATTCTCGACCTGGTGAACCCTGAGTGGAAGGGCAAGTTTGCCTACGCACCGAGCGGCGCGTTCACGGCGACCGTCACCTACCTGATCAACACGATCGGTGAAGATGCCACGCTGGAATGGCTGAAGGGCATCAAGGCGAACGGCGAGAACCTGCAGAAGAACGGCGCGATCCGCGACGCGGTCGAAGCTGGTCAGATCCCGTTTGGCCTGAGCAATCACTACTATTGGTATATCCTCGCCCAGCAGGAGGGCGGAGCGGATAAGCTGACATCGAAGGTTCACTATATGGACGCTGGCGACCCTGGAGCGCTGGTGCTGGCTTCGGGCGCGGCAGTGCTCAAGACGAGCACGCATCAGGCCGAGGCGCAGCGTTTCCTGGCCTGGTTGACAGCCCCGGACGGTGGACAGCAGATCATCGCGACAACCACGCCGCAGTATCCGCTGGCACCGGATGTGACGAGCTCGATGGACTTGAAGCCACTCTCCGAGCTTGATCCGCCAGCGTTTGACCAGGGGTCGCTGCAGGATGTCAGCAAGGCGCGTGACCTGATCATTGAAGCGGGCATCGTCTAGAACCGGATAGCGACCGAGATATGCATGGTACAGCAGGCACTCGAAACAACAGCTGAACCTGAACGCATCCGCGAGGATCGCTGGCAACCGCGTCGAGCGCGGCCGCCGGCGATTCTCGTTCTTCCGGCACTGCTGGTGGCGTTGGTCTCACTGTCGCCCATCGGCTACCTGCTGTTTCGGGAGGGTCTGTCGCTCCAGCGATTCCTGCACGAACTATCCAGCCCGACCACTAGCAGACTCATCCTCAACAGCGCGCTGCTGGCATTCAGCGTCACAACGGTGTGCGCCATTCTCGGGGTTGGTCTGGCGCTGCTGGTCGTTCGCACCGACCTGCCGTTCCGACGCGCCTGGACGGTGCTCTTCGCCCTGCCGCTCGGCATCCCGGCCTTCGTCAGTTCCTACACATGGGTGGCCGCCAGCTACGAGCTCTTCCCACAGGCGACCTTCCTCTATGGGCTGGGCGGCGCGGTGCTGGTGCTGAGCCTGGCGGTCTACCCCTATATCTACCTGCCGGTGGTGGCGGCGCTTCGCGATCTGGACCCGGCGCAGGAAGAGGTCGCTCGCGCACTCGGCGCAGGTGCCGTCGAAGCCTTCTTCCGCGTCACCTTGCCGCAGTTGCGCGTTGCCATCGCCGGTGGCGGCCTGATCATCGCCCTGCACATGCTGGCCGAGTTTGGCGCGCTCGAACTGTTGCGCTACCCGACACTCACGACGGCGATCGTCCAGCGCGTGACTGTGCTGAGCGCGCCGGAGGCTGCGCGCACGCTCTCGACGGTGCTGGCGCTCGGCGCGCTCATCTTCCTGGCCAGCGATCGTCTGTTCCGTGGACGACCCATAGCGGTGCGCACCGGTGCAGGCGTGGCTCGACGCCCGGAGCCGTGGCGACTTGGCGTGACCAAGCCACTCTGGCTTGGCATCTCTGGCGCGTTCCTCGGGCTTGCGCTCGGCGTGCCGCTCTTCTCGATGGCCGTCGGGATGGCGCGGGTCATCAGCCACTCCGGCGCGGGTGTCGACTGGGGCATCCTCCTTGACGCGGCAGCCAACACTGGGCGCTACGCGCTGATTACCGCCCTGGTTGCAACGGTGGCGGCGTTCCCGGTCAGCATGCTGAGTGTCCGCTATCCTGGCCGACTCGCGACCGCCGTCGAACGCTCGACCTGGATCGCGCACGCGCTGCCCGGCGTCGTCATGTCGCTGGCGCTGGTCTATCTGTCGGTGCGCTGGCTCTATCCGCTGTATCAGACGAGCAGCCTGCTCATCCTCGGCTACATCATCCTGTTCGTGCCGATCGCCAT
>JBDHWD010000169.1:0-5563 GCA_039810005.1 Thermomicrobiales bacterium
TCGCGGAATAGACCGGCGCGTAGCCAGCTGCCATCAGCAGCGCGTTCCGCTCGCGCAGCGGCACTTCCAGATGCTCGGCCAGCCGCAGCACCATCTCGCGACTCGGCTGCGCCCGGCCCGTCTCGATGAAGCTCAGATGCCGCGCCGACACCTCAGCATCCAGCGCCAGATCCAGCTGACTCCGCCGCCTGCGCTGCCGCCAATCTCGTAATAGATCTCCGACTGGTCGATGTGTGGTGTGCATGGGAGAGATTGTATCCGCGGCGCATTGCGTAGCCATTACCTCCCACGTAATCGCTTTCCCTCCCTCCTGCCCTCACACTCAGCACAGTTGATTTGAAACCGCGCTGATCGCGGCAGGTTGGATGGAGATCCAGATGCAGGATGCAAGCACGATTGTTGAGCGCTACTTCGCAGCCTGGAATGAGCCGGATGGCGACGCGCGCCGCGAGCTGATCGCCGAGGCGTGGAGTGAGGACGCGGAGTATCGTGATCCGCGCTTGTCCGGCGACGGACATGGCGGCATCGACGCGATGGTCGCGCTCGTTCACGACACCTACCCCGGCTACCGCTTCAAGCAGGTTGGGCCGATCGACTCCCACAACGACCGACTACGCTTCGCCTGGCAGCTCATCGGGCCAGACGGCGGACCGCCCGCATTCAGCGGCGTCGATTTCGGAGTCGTGTCAACGGATGGTCGCCTGCGCTCGATCACCGGATTCTTCAACCCGGAGTAGCACGGCTGATGATCCCCTCGGAGAATCGAACGAATAGCGAGGTCACATCATGGAAACAACGATCACCCGATCTTCGCCATCGCGCGGCGAGTTGCTGCGCAACGTCATCATCGCCGATGGGGTGGTCTGCGCGGTGACGGGGCTGCTCGTTGCCGCCGCTGCCGGACCGTTGAATGATCTCCTCGGCCTGCCAACATCGCTGCTGCGCGGCGTCGGGCTGTTCCTGATCCCGTTCGGTACGCTCGTCTTCCTGCTCGGCATGCGACCTGTCCCGGCGCGAACCGCCGTGCAGATGCTCATCGCCGGCAACCTGCTCTGGGTCGTCGCCAGCATCGGCCTGCTCGTCAGCGGTCGCGTCGACCCGACCGGCCTCGGCATCGCCTTCGTCATCCTGCAAGCCGCCCTCGTTGCGGCTTTCGCGGAGTTGGAAATGCTTGGGCTGCGGCGGGGATAACCTCACCCTCCCCGGCCCTCCCTCTCCCGTGGGGAGAGGGAGGGTGTCCAACGCGACGGTGGTTGAGTACCGATCAGAGATGTTGACAGCCAGCAGACCCCTCTCCCAGCCTCTCCCCTACAAAGGGAGAGGAGCACGAAGCGGCAGCCACCTCGCCCGGGTGGTGACACCCCCTCTCCCAGCATTGGGAGAGGGGGCCGGGGGGTGAGGGCCGCCCGCCGGTCACCCCACGATCTCGCGGAACACGCGCAGGTAGTTCAGACCGAGCAGCTTGCGCAGCTCATCTTCGTTGAAGCCAGCCTGGGAGAGCGCGACGGTGATGTTTGGCCAGTCGGCCAGGCTCTCAAAGCCGTCGAGCTGGAACTCCTCGCCGATGCGATGCTCCTCGACGCGGAAGCCGGTCCAGTTGAAGTCGCCCTCCAGTGCGGCCGGCATCGAGGCCGGATACTCGACCTGCGAGCTGGTGCCCGGACCAGGGCCGGCCTTGTCGGTACCAATGCCGACGTGGTCGATACCGCAGACATCAACCAGGTGCGTGATCTGCGCCACAACGTCGTCGAGCGACGCGCCCGGCGTCTCGCGGATGAAGCCCGGCAGCGTGACGACACCGAAGTAGCCGCCCTGCTCGGCGACCGCCCGAGCCAGCTCGTCCGACTTGCCACGGTCGTGGTCGGCGACGGCCTTGCTGGATGAATGCGAGACGATCACCGGCGCGGTCGAGATCTCCATCGCGTCCCAGCCGATCTGCTCGCTGCAGTGGCTGACGTCAACGATGATGTTGGCGGCGTTGAGCCGCCGCACCATCTCCTGCCCGAACCAGGTCAGGCCGCCCTGATGGCGATCGGTGCAGCCATCGCCGACGAGCGTGTGCAGGTTGTAGGTGAGCTGCACCATGCGCAGGCCGAGGCCGTAGAACAGGTCGATGCGGTCGAGATCGTCGCCAAACGACAGCGTGTTCTGAAAGTCGATGATGACGCCGTGGCGGCCCTCGGCGTGGGCGCGCTCGATATCGCCGGCGTTGCGGATGAGCAGCATGTCGTCGCGCAATGCGTCGATGATCGCCTGGGCGTTGGCGATCTTGCGCACCGAGCGCTCGAACGCGGTCGCCAGCCGATCCGGCCCGGCGTAGGTGCCGCAGGCGACTGTCACGCCGGAGCGTCGCCACATGTCGAGGTACTGCGCGCGCCCCTCTTCGGTCTGCTGGATGTCACGGACAAGCGCGGCCTCCAGGATCGGCCCTGCTTCGCCGCGCGTCCGGCCCTGCCGCACGCAGGCCTCCAGCGCCTCGCGCATGCCCTCTGTGTAGACAATCCCTGTGGTGATCGGCGGCTGCTGGGTGTCGATCACCAGCGCTTCGGTGTGCAGTTGGCGCGCCTCGTCGGGCGTCAGTGTCGGTGTGCGTCCTGCCGGCATAGGGCGATTCCTCCTCGCGTTTGGCCGATTTCGATGCGGAGATTGTATGGGACATTCAATGTGGGGGCGTATCGCATACGCCTGGCTAGTCCCACGATCCGTTCGTGCGGGACATGCAACTTGGCGGCTGCCGAATTAGCGGGTCGCGTATTTGGCCGGGCGTATGCGATACGCCCAACATGATTAATGGGTTGCCAGGTCCGCGATCAGCGCCTCGACGAGCAGCGCCGCCCGTCGGCCGACCTCGTTCTCCTGCTCGCCAAGCGAGGGCCAGCCGCGTTTGGTCGCGCCGGGGGTTGAGCGGATGAGCTCGTTGTTGGAGATGTCCTTGATCGGCAGGAACGGCACGCCGAAGATCGCCGCAACCTGCGCGATTGCGGCGGCCTCCATCTCTTCGCAGAGTGAGCCGTGGCGGTCGTGGTGCCCACGGATCGTTGCGGCGTGCTGCGTCCAGATGTCGGCCGAGGCGACCGGGCCGACATGCACGCGCGGGGCATCCTGATAGCCGGGCCAGGGCGGGATTGTCAGCGTGCGACCACACGCTTCGGCGCGCGCAACCAGGTCCGGCGCGGATGGAATTGTTTCCGACTGAGTTCGCACACCGTCGACGGCGTAATCGAACCCCATGTACTCGTTGCTGCCGTCCGGCCGGATGATCTGGGCTGAGAAGTGGACGACGCGGTCGCCGATGACGATGTCGCCAGGCCCGAGATCGTCGCGATGCGCACCGGAGCAGCCGTAGTTCAGCAGGATCGGCGGGCGGTCGAGGACGCAGAGCGCCGAGGCGCAGGCAGCCGCGTTGATCATGCCGATCCCGCAGACGATGACTTCGACGCGTTGCCCAGCCAGTTCACCGCGCGTCCGCCGCCAGCGTGCGAGCGGCAGCTCTTCGGCCCCGCCCAGTCGCTCGCGGAGGTGGATCGCCTCCGACTCCATCGCGCAGAGAACAGCGACGCGCATGGGCTCGCTCAAATCAGCGCCAGCACGATCGTCATTGCGAAGAGCAGGATCAGCGCGGCGCAAACAGCGACGAAGAGTCGGTCGCGCTGGCGCAGTGATGTCAGCATCGCGGCCGCGACGTAGGCCAGCGGCGTCAGCAACAGGCCAAGCAGCCCGAGATCGACCAGCCCGCTCGGATTGAGCTTGATCGCCTCACCGAGGACCTTCTCCATATGGTGCGTCGTGTCCTGAATATCCTCGCCACGGACCAGCGCCACGAGCAGGCCGAACACGATAACCGCGATGCTCGCCCAGAAGCCAATTGCCAGAATCTGGGCGATGCGATCATAGAGGTTTTCGAGCTCGGGATCGACATCGTCGGTTTCAACCGGCACAGGCTCCTGCGTCTTCATCATCAGTAGACTCCAAACGCATCTAGCAACATCGAGATCGCCAGCAGGCCAAGCACGTAGACGAACACCTGCGTCAGCTGCGAGGAGTGAATGCGTCGGACGACTGCTGCGCCGACGCGCGCGCCGCTGATGATGCCGAGAACTGCCGGTACTGTGATGGTCGGATCGACCAGATCATTCTGGTAGTAGACCAGCGCCGAGGCCGAGGCAGTCAGGCCAAACATGAACGCGCTCGTGCTCGTCGCCGCCTTCATCGGCAGGCCCATGATGATCGTGTAGAGCGGGACGGTGATCGGGCCACCGCCGATGCCGAACATGCCGGACGCGATGCCTGCCAGCCCTGCGCCCGGCAGACCGATCCGCAGCTTGCGCGGGACATAGCGCACAATCGAGCCCGTGGCGGGGTCGTGATAGCGTCCACCCAGCCGATACGGATCGGGGGCATCTTCGCTGATGTCGACCGGCGCAGCAGCGCGGGCCGGACCGCTCCGCGATCTGCGATACATGACCGACGAGACATACAGCAGCAGCAGGCCGAACGATCCCTTCAGGACCGACTCGGGTAAGTTGACCGCCAGAAAGCCACCGGCGATCGCACCCGCCACCATCGCGACGAGCATCACCAGCGCCAGGCGGACGTTCGTGAAGCGCGCCTTGAGATACACCGCCGAGCCGGATGCGGAGTTCGATACGACCGCGATCGCGCTTGCGGCGATGACCGGCTTCAGCGGCAGACCGAAGATCAGCGACAGAATAGGGACGAGGAAGACGCCGCCACCGAGCCCGAGCATCGAGCCCAGCACGCCAGCGCCGAGTGCGACGGCTGCGATAAGTATCGCTTCGACCAGTTGGAGCCACCTCTCAGCCTAACCGGGCGCGGGTATACCAGTGCCGGCATCTCCGGAGAAGGTGTCGGATCAATTGGCTATCGTAGCGTCCGGGACCACCCCTACACGCGCCGCTGCGCTGTCAATCCCACACGACAGCAGCGACGCACCCTAGGCTATGTTGCATCGTCTGCAAAGGATTGGCAACTTCCAGTTTCAGATCTCAGCGATCACCAGTCTGCACCGACTCATTTGTCTGCGCGAACCGCACAAGCATCGCTCGCGCCGTCGTGATCGCTACCAGATCGTCATGCTGCTGGCTTACGGTCGTGAACGCTTTGGCCAATGCTTGCTCAACCGTCGTTGCGGGCGCAGACGTCGGCTGCGGCGGCACATCCGGCTCGTGCGTCGGACCACCAACTGGCGCGACGATGAGATAGAGGAATACGAGCATCACGATCGTCAGCACCAGCTCGACACTGATTGTCAGTGCATAGAGAAGGAAGAACGCGTTCATCGCTCGGCATGCTCCTCGACCAGTGCCGCGGCGTAGCGGTCCAGCGCGACGATCGCCCGCTCGCTCGCCGGACCGGGCCGTCCAGCAGCCACCTCAGCCATCGCCCCGCGCAACGAGAGCAGCGTCGGGTCCAGCAGCGCCTCACGCCGCGCCCGCGCCCGCGCCGTCCGCAGCCCGCGCCCCGCCTCGTTGCTCCCCTCGCCCGGTCGACGCAACGCCGAACCCTCCAGAATGTGCTTCAACAACCAGGTCGTCATCCCGAT
>JBDHWD010000170.1:0-5508 GCA_039810005.1 Thermomicrobiales bacterium
ACCAGAAGCTGATGGCGCTCACGTTCGATGCCGGTTCCGACACCGGCTACGCCGCGCAAATCCTCGATACGCTGAACCGTAAGGGCGTGAAGGCGACCTTCGGGATGACCGGCGTCTGGGCGCAGGCGAACCCGGGGCTTGTCCAGCGCATGGTGAATGAGGGTCACCAGCTCATCAATCACTCCTGGAATCATCCATCGTTCCCGTCGCTGACGACGGCTGAGCGACAAAGCCAGCTCAGTCGCACCGAGAACCTGGTGCACGACCTGACCGGCGTCTGGATGAAGCCCTACTTCCGCCCCCCGTACGGTGAGTACGATGCGGCAACCCTGCGTGACCTCGCCGCCAGTGGTTACACCGTCAACGTCATGTGGACGACCGACACGCTCGGCTGGAACGGCGCAACGGTCAGCGAGATCAACGCCCGCGTGCTGAACGACGCGCGACCGGGTGGCATCGTCCTGATGCACGTCGGCGCAGCCTCGCAGGATGCGGCGGCCCTCCCCAGCATGATCGATCAGCTCCGCGCTCGCGGGTACGAGTTCCAGACGGCCAGTGCCTTCCTGGAGCCACAGTCGCGCTACTTCCCGGAGACGGGATACAGCGTCGATGGCAACTTCCTGCGCTATTGGAATGAGTTCGGTGGACTAGCCCGCTTCGGCTACCCCTTGACCGACGTCTTCACTCGCGACGGCATCCAGATGCAGTACTTCGAGCGCGTGCGGATGGAGCTGCACCCCGGCGTCTGGCCGGCGCACTACGATGTGCTGCTGGGGCTGCTCGGCGTCGAGTTGACCGAAGGACGGCACAACGAGGTGCCGTTCAAGCCAGTCGTCGCGAAGTCGGACGCCAACTGCAACTTCTACGCTGAAACCGGCCACCGTCTCTGCTGGGGCTTCCGCGCGTACTGGGAGGCGAATGGTGGTCTATCAATCTTCGGGTTCCCGATCAGCGAGGAGTTCCGGGAGCGCAACAACGAGACGGGCGAGATCTATACCGTCCAGTACTTCGAGCGCGCCCGCTTCGAGTACCACCCGGAGAATCAATCGCCGTGGGACATCCTCGGCGGTCATCTCGGGCGAACAGCGTTAGAGGAAGGGTTGTAAGGGCCAGCGGCTTCAGCACGTCAGGCCCAGAACCAGCGCCAGAGTCGACGCAGCGGCCGAGAGCCGAACGCGAACAGGATGATCCAGCCGCCCCTGGAGATGAACGCGATGAAGACGGGCAGCCCCACACGCATGATATTCGCCAGTCCGCCCATGGCTGCCCCTTTCGCCACTCAGCCCGCTGCCGTATCCTGTGCCAACGATAACCAATCCAACGTTCTGAGGAGGTTTTCGATGTGCTACGGAGATGACGCCCGCCCACCGCTTCCTCCCATTTCCGGCGGCAGCGTTGCCGCAGGCGGGGACCTGACGCTCGAAGCGGCTGATGGCAATCGCTTCATGGCCTACGCGGCGCATCCAGCCAATCCGACAGGCGCGGGCGTCGTGATCCTGCCGGATATTCGCGGCTTGCATATGTTTTACAAGGAGCTCGCCGACCAGTTCGCGGTCGCCGGCTTTGATGCCATCGCGATCGACTACTTCGGCCGCACGGCCGAGACCGACAATCGCGACGAAAGCTTCGCCTTCCGCCCGCACGTCGAGCAGACGACGGCCGAAGGGGTCGACGCCGACGCAGCGGCAGCGATCGCCCACCTGCGCTCAGCAAACGGTGGCGCGGTCGAGCGCGTCTTCAGCGTCGGGTTCTGCTTCGGCGGTGCCGCGTCGTGGCGGCAATCGGCCACGCAGCCGGGCCTGAGCGGAGCAATCGGCTTCTACGGCGTGCCATCGCGTATCGAGAGCTACATCCCGTCGATGCAGGCACCGTTGCTCGTGCTCGTGGCCGGAGCGGACCACACGCCGGTCGAGGCGTTCGAGCAATTCGATGTCGACCTGAACGAGGCCAACGTGCCGCACACGATGGTCGTCTACGACGGCGCGCCACACTCGTTTTTCGACCGCACCTTCAAGGAGCACGCAGAAGCCTGCGAAGACGCCTGGAAGCAGATGCTCGCGTTCATCGCCAATCCGCCGGCTAACTGACGAGGGGCTGCACAGATGGATAGCCAGACGAACCCGACTGCGGCATTGGGCCTCGGCGAGATCGGGCAGATCTCCATGCGCGCGCAGGATGTCGACCGTGCAGTCGCGTTCTATCGCGATGTGCTCGGCGTGCCTTTCATCTTCCAGACCGGCGACCTCGCCTTCTTCGATTGCGACGGCGTCCGCCTGCTGATCAGCAAGCCGGAACTGCCCGAGTTCGACCACCCCGGCTCGATCCTCTACTTCCGCGTCGCCGATATCAACGCAACATACGCCGCGCTCAAATCGCGAGATGTCACCTTCATCGACGAGCCACACCTCATCGCCCGCATGCCCGATCATGAATTGTGGATGGCCTTCTTCAAGGACAGCGAGGACAACACGCTGGCGCTGATGTGCGAGGTGCGCTGAGTAGCATGGAGGTAAGAGAAGCGGCCGCAGGTCGTCCGTAGGGACATGCCTCTCTCCACCGTGGTGCTCAGCTATCGTCTACAATGTCTACATGTTGACATCGTTGACAGATTGTGTGGCAGATATGAGCAAAGTCATCAGCTTCCGACTCAGCGGCGAACGACTGGAGCGCCTGAACCGCGTCGCCCGATCGATGAACAGGACGCCCGGCGAGGCGGCGGCGATTCTGGTTGAGGAGAGTCTTCGCGAACGCGAATTCCCCGGATTGGTGTTCCGCGATACAGGAATAGGTCGGCAAGCCTTCCTACGCGATACTCGCCTTGCGGTTTGGCACATCATTAGCGCGGCAACGAGCGTTGGCCAGGATGTACAAGCATTATCAGTTCACTTCGGTGTGTCACCGATTGATATCGCTACCGCGCTCTCCTATGCGCGTACCTACCAGGACGAAATCGACGCTGCGATACGCGACAACGACGCAGCGTTCGAACGATTTGCTGCGCAACAGCCGCCCGAACACGTCATTACGGTATAGCAGTGCCGCCACTGCTACTCGACGAGAACCTGTCAAGAGCATTGTTAGCCGCGCTCAATCGGCGCGGCTTCGATGCTATTCATCTGGCAGACGTTGATGTCGGAGTTTGGCGCACTTCCGAGGATTCACGCGTCCTGTCAGCGGCAACTGCAACAGGTCGGATTCTCGTCAGCTACGATGCAGCGACACTCCCAGCTCTGGCGCGTGACTGGGCAAAGCGGGGGATCCATCATGCAGGAATACTCATTGTTGCCGGAGGCATCTACCAAGCTGACATTGGCACCCAGCTCGCCGCGATCGAGTCAACACTCCAACGCGTCTCGAGGGAGTCGTGGGACGACCTGCTGATCTTCGCCGCTCGAAACCCGAGCTGACCCCCTACCCATGCCTCCCACCCTGCAAATTCGCGATCGCTTCGTGGGCGGCGTTGTGGCCGGGAGCGCCCATGACACATCCTCCCGGCCAGGCTCCGGCACCGCAGAGGTAGAGGCCGGGGACGGGGCCTTCGTAGGTGCTGCTGCCGGGGACAGGACGCAGGTCGAACGCCTGCTCGGGCACCAGCTCGCCCTGGAAGATGTGGCCGCCGGTCAGGCCGAAGCGCGCCTCAATGTCCGGCGGGGCCAGCGCCTGCATGTCGACGACGACATCCATGATGTTCGGCGCATATTCGGCGAAGCGCTTCAGCACATGCCAGGCGATCTCCTCGCGGCGCTCATCCCAGGTGCCTTCGGCCAGCTCGTACGGGAAGTACTGCGTGAAGATCGAGATCGTGTGCTTCCCTTCCGGCGCGACCGTCGAGTCGAGCGCCGACTGCGTGTGGATGTTCATGAACGGCTCGGAGCTGGGTAGTCCCTGCAGGGCGTCCTCATAGGCGCGCTGCATCGAGTCGATCGTCGGGCCGATGAAGAGCCCGCCGGTGTGACCCCAGCGTTGCTCGCGACCTTCGCCCTCCAGGACGGTGAAGCGCGGCAGCTCCTCGACGGCCAGGTTGATCTTCATGACCGGCGACTTGATCTGGATGGCGTTGATGTCGCGCAGGAACGACTCGGGCAGCGCGGCGGCATCGACCAGCTTCGTGTAGGTGCGCACCGGGTCGGCGTTGGAGAGCACGACCTTGCCGCGCACCTCCTCGCCATCTGCCAGCACGACGCCGCGTGCCACGCCGCCTTCGATGATGACCTCGGCCACTTCGGCGTTGGTCCGGATCTCCGCGCCGTTGAGTTGTGCCACCGACGCCAGCGCCTTCGTCACCGTGCCCATCGCGCCACGCACGTACGCCCAGCGGCCGCGATAGCCAGTGCTCATGCCCATCGAGTGATACAGCTTGACGTAACCGGTGCCAGCATCACGCGGGCCGCGGAACGTGCCGATCAGGCCCGAGGCGGCGATGCCGGCCTGGATGTAGGGGCTCTCGAAGAAGTATTCGGCGAAGTCGGCGGCCGAACCGAGGATCAGCTTCTGGAACACCCGCGCGTCGTCGGCGCTGCCGGAGAAGGCAGCGGCGAACTCTGACCACGAGGGCGGCGGGCGCAGGATGAACTGATCCATCACCTGACAGGCGCGCTCAACGAAGTCTTCATAGTAATGGTAGTTGCGCGCGTCCTTTTCGGAGAAGCGCCGGATCTGTTCGATGACCTGATCGTCGTCGTTCCAGTAGACGAGGTATTCGCCGTCCGGGAAGGGCATGAAGAAGCGAGGATTGCGCTCCAGCAGCTCCAGTCCGTGCTCCCAGAGATCGAGGTCGTCGATGATCGTGCGCGGCGTGAGCGACAGGACGTAGGAGCCGGTCGAGGCGATATAACCGGGCGCGTTGGGGAACTCCTCGGAGATCGCCGCACCACCGACGGTGTGGTAGCGCTCCAGCACGCAGACATCGTAGCCGGCTCGCGCCAGGTAGCAGGCGGCAGTCAGGCCGTTGTGGCCCCCACCAACGATGACGGCGTCGTACGTCTTCGCGCTCATGCAACCCTCCTGTCTGTTGTGCCGTGCTGATTCGGATATGCGGATCGTACCCGAGATGAGCAGGACGTGCGCGGCACGCTGCGTGCTTTCATTCGGCCATTGGGGGATGAGCCACGCAGCGCGTGGCGTGATACAACATCGCCAACCAAATGCATCAGACCGGAGGCAACACGGACCTTGAGGACCGGCGGAGGATGCCGGGTGGAGGTTGAATATGGCGCGATTCAGAAAAGATGCGCAGCTCGATCCATCTCAAATTGAGGATCGGCGCGGCAGCGGAGGCGGAGTGCCGCGCGGCGCAGCCATCGGCGGCGTCGGCGGTGGTCTGGGCCTCATCATCTTGATCATTACGCTGCTGATGGGCGGCAATCCGCTGGACTCCAGCACCGGTATTCAGCAGCAGCAGCCACCTGCCGATCAGGCAGTGCAGGGTGGCAGCATCTCGACCGAGTGTCAGACTGGCGACGATGCGAACGAGCAGCGCGACTGCCGAATCGTCGGCTACGTGAACAG
>JBDHWD010000171.1:0-5488 GCA_039810005.1 Thermomicrobiales bacterium
ACTTCCTCAAACGCCTCGTGGGCGAAGCGCAGGTCGCTGGGTGGGATCGGCGCGTGCTCGTGTGATGGGTAGATAGCCTGGAAATGGTCGGACATCTCGGCGAGCATGCGGATGGTGGCGCGGAAGGCAGCGGCGTCGCTGCGCGGCAGGAAGAGCCAGCAGCCACCGTAGTTGATCGCATCGCCGGCGAAGAGCGTGCCCGTTTGTCGATCGAGGAAGCTGATGCCGCCGGGCGAATGGCCGGGCGTGTGCAGCACCTCCAGCGTCCGCCCGCCGAGGTCGACAACATCGCCATGATCGAGCGTGCCAGTCGGCTCGCAGGCCGGGATCGCAGCCGTCTCGGGATCGAATTCAGGTGGCAGCGCTGCTCCGCGCAACCGTTGCGGCGAGAAGAGCGGGCGGTACATCGCATTCGGGAACCCGCGCTGGAGCGTGTATACCTCGCTCGGGTGGATCAGGCGGCGCTCGAAGGCCCAGGTGTGGCCGATGTGGTCCCAGTGGCCGTGGGTCTGGATGACCAGCGGGTCGCGATCCGAAAGCTGCCTGACGAGCGCCGCGAAATCGGCGACGCCGAGGCCAGTGTCGATCACGGCGACATCACGCTCGCCCTCGACCAGGTACGACTTGACCCCTTCGGCGTGCAGTGGCTCGGCGATGATTGTGATGCCCTCGCCGATGTCCCGCACCTGAAACCACCCGTGCTGATCCGGTTCCACAGCCGCCCTTTCTCCGCGAATCTCGACCGCTCACCATCGCAGTGTACTCGCTGATGGCAGTTGGGAATTGCGGGATCGTGCAGGCTCGGCTATCGTCGCCCTGCAAGGGGAAACCAATGACAACGGATGCAGTGCGAGGGAGGAGCGCCAGGTGAGCGCTGGATACATGAGCGAGGATCAGGTCGCTGCGCTGAAGAATGCTGCGATCGATCGCGTTGAGGCGATTGCCACTGAGCTGTTCGGCATTAGCGACTGGATGTACGAGAACCCCGAGCTGGGCCACCAGGAGCACGAAGCGTCTGCTCGCCTGATGGCGAAGCTGGAGGAGCACGGCGCGACCGTCGAGCGCAAGGCTGCCGGGCTGGAGACCGCCTTCCGCGCCAGCTTCGACGCGCCGGTGAACGAGCCGACGATTGCGATCCTGGCGGAATACGACGCGCTGCCCGAGGTCGGGCACGGCTGCGGCCACAACATCATCGCGACGGCGGCCATCGGCGCAGGCATCGCGCTGGGCAGCCTGGCCGATCAGCTCCCCGGCCGCGTCGTTGTCCTCGGCTGTCCGGCTGAGGAATCGGCGGTGCCGGACGCCGGCGGCAAGATCCCGCTGGTCGAGCAGGGCTATTTCGACGATGTCGATGCCGCGATCATGATCCACCCGGGCACCGAGGACTTCGTGCCCTACGACTCGACGCTGGTCGCCTACGGTCTCCTGTTCGAGTTCCACGGCAAGCCGGCCCATGCTGCTGCCGCGCCGCACGACGGGATCAATGCGCTCGATGCCATGATCCAGCTGTTCAACAACGTCGGCCTGCTGCGCCAGCAGCTCCGCCCGGACGTGCGGATCCACGGCATCATCACGCATGGCGGCGGAGCGCCGAACGTCATCCCGCCGTATACCGCCGCCCGCTTCCGCATTCGCGCAGCCGATCCTGTCTATGCGCGCGAGGTCGTCGATAAGGTTGTGCGCTGTGCCGAGGCTGGGGCGCTGGCGACCGGTGCGCGGCTGGAATGGCGGCAGTACATCAAGCCGTACCAGAACATGATCACCAACCACGTCGTCGGCGACACGATCGCGCGGAACATGGTCCAGATCGGCATCGGTGGTGCGCGCGTGAGCCGCGATGGAGCCGGATCGACCGACTTCGGTAACGTCAGCCACGTCGTGCCGGCTGCGCAGGCGACGCTGCGCATCTGCGGCGAAGAGTGCGGCTGGCACTCCAAAGAAGTCGCCGCCAGCACGATCACACCGGAAGGGCATGCCGCCATTCTGCGCGGCGCGAAGATCATGGCGATGACGGCGATCGACCTGCTCTGCCGCCAGGAGGATCTGCGCATGGCCAGCGATGAGCACGAGCAGACAGCCGGCCCGGTGCGCGACCGCCTGGCAGCGATTCCGGCGATTGGCGACTAACGAACAACTATCTGACGAATGGAGCGTGCTATGGCGGGATACGAGGCGGAGGATGACGTCCCCCGCATACCGGGCGAGACGCTGCGTGACTGGGTCGTCGATATCTTCGAGACCTGCGGACTGGCGCGCGAGGACGGCGAGATCGCTGCCGACATCCTGGTCGAGTCGGACCTGCGCGGCATCGAGTCGCACGGCGTGCCGCGATTGCGCCGCCTCTACGTCGATCGCCTGCTGTCCGGCGCAATCCGCGCCGATGCCAAGCTGACCATCGAGCGCGAGACTGCCGCGACCGTAACCTTCAACGCCAACAACGGCCTCGGGCCAGTGATGGCCTATCGAGCGATGGAGCGCACGATCGAGAAGGCGCGTGACGCTGGTGTCTGCCTCTCGACGGTCGGCCACTCCGACCACTTCGGCATCGCCGGCTACTACGCGACGATGGCGCTGCGCTATCCGGGCATGGCCGGCATCGCGATGACGAACGCGACGCCGTTGATGGTCCCGACGGGTGGCAAGGAGGCGATGCTCTCGACCGCGCCGATCGCCGCCGCATTCCCGGGAGGCGAGCAGGACCCCTTCGTCCTCGATGCCGCAACGAGCTCGGTCGCCTGGGGCAAGGTCGAAATCGCGCGGCGGCTGAATGCCACGCTGCCGGAGGGACTGGCTGTCGACGAGCACGGCGAGCCGACGACTGATCCGTTTGCGGCTCGAGCGTTGTTGCCGCTGGGCGGCGAGCGCAAGACGAGCGGCCAGAAAGGCTACGGCCTGGGCTTGCTGGTCGAGATGCTCTGCTCGCAGTTGTCTGGCTCGCTCTGGAGCAAGCAGATCGCCTACTCGAACGCGAAAGGGCAGCAGCCGGCCGACACGAGCCACGCGTTCATTGCGATCAACATCGAGGCGTTCCGTCCGCTGAGCGAGTACAACACCAGCGTTGACCAGATGTTCTCGACGCTGCGCAACGCCGAGCCAACCGCAAACGTCGAGCGCGTCATGATCCCCGGTGACCCGGAGGCGATGGCGCTGAAGGACACCCTGGAGCGCGGCATCGCCCTGCATCCTTCGGTGATTACCGAGCTGCGCGAACTGGGCCTTGAACGCGGCGTTCCGTACCCAATGTAGGGGTGTATCGCATATGCCCGGCTGAAAACGCGCCCATTGGCATCGGCAGACGGACGCAGTGGGTGCCCATTATGGTGGGATTGGGGATTTAAACGGGCGTATGCGATACGCCCCTACATATTGAATGTTGATTGAAAGGGTAGGGCAGTATGGATGATGTTCCGCCGGTTCTGGCTGAATTGACGCGCAATGGCGTCGTTGAGAGCGTGCATCGCGGCTGGATCGCGGTGACGCGGGGAGACGGCACGCTGGTCGCGTCAGTCGGCGATCCCGAGCGGTTGACGTTTCCGCGCTCGGCGATGAAGCCATTTCAGGCTGTTGCCCTCGTCGAGAGTGGCGCGGTCGACAAGTTCGCGTTCAGCGACGCGGAGCTTGCGATCTGCTGCGCGTCGCACTCCGGCGAGCCCCTGCACCGCGAGACGGTGGCCGGCATTCTGGAGAAGATCGGCCAGCCGGCGACGGCGTTGCTCGGCGCGATCGATCCGCCGTGGAATGCCGAGCGCCAGCGACTGGCCGAAGAGGGCGACGAGATCACGCAGCGGCTGGCGCAGAACTGCTCCGGCAAGCACTCCGGCATGCTGGCCGCCTGCATTGCAAAGGGCTATCCGACTGCGACCTACGATCAACTCGATCATCCACACCAGCAGGCGATCCGGTCGATTGTCGCGCAGTTCTGGGATGTGCCGGGGGACGAGCTGGTCTTCGGGCTGGACAACTGCACGCTGCCGGCGTTCGCCGCTCCGATCCGCAATGTCGCCACCGGCTGGGCGCGAATTGCCGACCCGGACGCCGCGCCGCCCGAGCATCGCGAGGCCATCCGTCGCATCGCCGACGCGATGGGCAACGCGCCGTTCATGGTGTCCGGCACCGGCGGCCTGAACACGATCCTGATGGAGGTCACGAAGGGGCGCATCGTCTCGAAGGATGGCGCCGAGGGTGTGTCGTGCATGGGAATTCGCGACCACGGGCTGGGTGTCACGATCAAGGTTGAGGATGGCTCGTTCCGCGCGCACGGCGTGATCGTTCGTGAGGTGCTGCGCCATCTCAACGCCATCTCGTCCGAGGAAGATGCCGCACTCGCCGCCGAATTCAACGAGCGGCTGGAGTCCAACCGCGACCAGCATGTCGGCGACATCCGCGCTGCAATCGAGTGGGCGCAGGCCTGATGCCCGGGCTGGACCAGTACATCCCCGAGCGCGCCTGGTTTGACCGCCAGGCGCAGCGCGCCTTTACCGGAACCCACGGCATCGGCCACATCACTCGTGTGCTGGTCTGGTCGGAGCAGATTGCTGAGCGCTTCAGGGCCCCGCTGCGCAGCGAGGAGCTGCTCTGGGCGGCCGGGCTCCACGACATCAAGCGCTGGGATGACGGGATCGACCGCGATCATGGAGCGCGAGCCGCCGCCTGGGTGCGGGCCGAGTTCGCCAGCGTCCGGCCGGAGGTCGCCGCGACGCTCGATCTCGACCTCGTCGCCACCCTCTGCCGTGACCACCAGCGCTCCGACCACCTGATCGCGGACTGGACGGACGAGCTGCGTGTCCTGAAGGACGCCGATGGTCTGGAGCGTGTGCGCATCCACGACCTCGACCCGCGCCGCCTGCGGCTGCACGACATATCGCCAGCCCTGGAGCCACGCGCATGGGATCTGATGGAGCGCAGCGTCGCGCTCGGCAACACCGCCGAAGCGGTACGTCGCGCCGCTGAGGATATGGGGTTGTGGGTGTCATGACGGATGGCAGATTGCTGGTGTATCGCCTTGCGGCACCAGTATCGTGTGGACCCTGGTCGCCCCTCCCGTTGTCATTGCGAGCCTCAGCGAGAAATCTCCTGTGCGTTTGATTGCATCCAGCAGATGAGAGATCGTTCGCTAGCGGGCGCGATCGCCTACAAGGCAAGCGGGCGGTAGATGACAGTGAGCGGGGGTAGTTGTCCATTCACGGTGGCATCTCATCGGGGCGCCGTCCAATGAGGATCGCTCTTCAACATGCAGTGGGGCTCTCCGTGAATGACGGCGAGCCCCACTGCATGAGGTCGTGTGTCGTGGGCGAGGGCTAGTCGTCGGCAGCAGCGTCGGCGGTCGCGCCACTGGTGATGAGCGCCTTGAGCTCATCGATGAAGATTCGGTTCCAGGCGTCCATGTTGCTCCAGCGGAAGTTGGATGAGTTGGCGCGCACTGCCTGGCGTGTCTCTTCGGACATGTGCTCGTAGGTGCGGTTCACGCCTTCGAGGTGCGGGTTCTCCT
>JBDHWD010000172.1:0-5252 GCA_039810005.1 Thermomicrobiales bacterium
GCGGCATGGTGCTCGGACTCGTCACGACAACGTCTCGCCGCGAAGTCGAGTGGATTACCGAGGACATGGGGCGCGTTTTCCCGCAGGAGTGGGATCGCTTCGCTGGCGCGGTCACCGAGCGCTATCGAGGAATGCGCCTGATCGATGCCTACGCAGCCATGCTGCGCGATCCAGATCCGGCGATCCAGGAGCACGCGGCCCGCGAGTGGTGCATTTGGGAGGACGTCCACGTATCGCTCGCGCCCGGCTTCCAGCCGAGCCTGCGCTACAGCGATCCGGAGTTCCGTCTCCGCTTTGCGCGGCTAGTGACGCACTACTGGAGCAATGCCGCGTTTCTGGAGGATGACCAGCTCATCCGCGATGCAGCAAAGCTGAATGGCATCCCGGGCCGGCTGATTCATGGCCGCTACGACGTCAGCAGCCCACTTGGCATTCCGTGGGAGCTTTCGAAGCGTTGGACGACGACCTCGCTGACCGTCATGCAGCACGGCGGCCATGGCGGTGACGAGTTCCCCGGTCTGGTCGTCGAAGCGCTGGACGAACTGGTGCGGGCGTAGGCTGCGACACATTGCCGCAGCCCAGCCCAGCGAACCACGCTAGGAGCGAACGCGCGCCTTAGGCGGCACAGTCCCTTCGGGGATCGGCGCTTTGTAGGTGTAACCGTCAGTCTGCTCCTCGAACTCGGCCCGGGCTTTCGCCAGCAGGTCGGGATCGTCGATGAGCTGCGCAGCGGTGATCGCCATCGCTTTGGCGGCGTGGAGCATGCCCTTGTGGCCGATCGACATTGCGCCGGTCGCGGTGATGCCCCACGAATGGCCCGGCGCGCCGAGCGCCCAGGTCGTCGTCGAGAACTGCACCGTCGGGGCGTTCCAGCTGGCTTCGGCCACGTCGGTCGAGCCGGACATCGTCTTGCCCTCGTCGGTCGGCTGGACCGGCTCGGTCAGCAGCACCTGGTCTTTCATGTCTTTCGGTAGACCCGAGTGCTCAAGCGCGCGGATACGGGCCGCCTCGCCGAACGCGTCTGACACTTCGCGGGCGTAGGCTTCCTCTTCGGCGGTAAACTGCATCGGGCCAAGCTGGTCCAACACCTCCATGCCGAGCGACGCAAGTGTCTGATTTGGCAGGAAGCCGTGGATGCCGTAAAGGTCGTGGACCTCAACGCGCGTCTCGGTCATCGCAGCGGCAGCCTCGGCGATGGTGAGGATGCGCTGGGTGATCGGATCGACCTGATCGCGGCGCGGCGCGCGGATGTAGTACCAGACTTCCGCCTCGGCCGGCACAACGTTCGGCTGGCCGCCGCCATTGGTGATGACATAGTGGATACGCGCCGATTCGATGACATGCTCGCGCAGGTAGTTCACGGCGATATTCATCAGCTCGACGGCATCGAGTGCCGAGCGCCCCATCTCCGGCGCACCGGCAGCGTGGGCGGTCTTGCCGAAGAAGCGGAAGGTCGCGTGATCGATCGCCAGCGAGCTACCGCGCATCACCGAGATCTTGCTACCCGGGTGCCAGGTGATTGCCGCATCCAGATCGGCGAACGCGCCATCGCGCGCCATGAACACCTTGCCGGCACCAGTCTCTTCGGCGGGGCAGCCATAGTAGCGAACGGTGCCCTTACGGCCGGTCGCCTGCAACCAGCTCTTTACGGCCGATGCGGCAGCCAGGCTGGCGGTGCCGAGCAGGTTGTGGCCGCAGCCGTGGCCCGCGCCACCAGGAACGAGCGGGTCCTGAGCAGCCTGGTTCTTCTGCGAGAGCTCCGGCAGTGCGTCGTACTCCCCGAGGAACCCGATGATTGGTGCGCCCTCGCCCCACTCGGCGACAATGGCTGTCGGGAGTCCGCCGACATTACGGGTTACGCGAAAGCCATCGGCCTCAAGGTCTTCAGCTTGCAGCTGGCACGATTTCGTCTCGGCGAGAGCGACCTCGGCGTATTCCCAGATGGTATCGGAGATGGTGATAAAGCGCTCCTGGCGCTCATCAATCCAATCCCCAACCTCGCGGTGCTTGAGCATGCGTCCCTCCCAACGGTGTGTCTGTCGGGCCGGGGCCGTCCCCGGGCCTGAGCATTGTAACCACCTCTGGAAGTTGTCTCAGGCGAGGTCGGCCGCTGTCGGAGACGGGCGGCGGAAGGGACGCTCGACGCGATAGCCAAGCGCATAAGCACCCTGCATCGAGGTGTGGATCTCCGACGTCCCGCCGTAGATCACGGTTGCTTTGGCATTGAAGGCGTGGCGCAGCAGCGTCGGATGCTCACCGGCGGAATGACGGCTCCAGATCTCCAGTGCATCGCGCGCGTTCTCGACCGCTGCAGCCGAGGCGCGCCACTTGGCTACTCCAGTCTGCTGCGCGTTCGGAAGACCAGCGTTCTTCAGCTCCGCCGCCCGCACCAGGAGGAGCCGCGATGCCTGTTCGCGGGCGACCATGTTCGCTAGTAGCCCGAGATCGAGCTGCGAGTCGGCACCTACCTCACGCAGGAACTCGACAGTCCACTCGCGACAGGCGCGCGCGATGCCGAGCGCACCGCAACCGACAGTGAACAGGCCATTGCCGAGCGTCGAGAGGGCGACGACAAAGCCCTCGCCGATGTTGCCGAGTACGGCCTCATCCGGCACAAACACGCCGTTGCAGACAACAGTGCCGGTATCCCCGGAGCGCAGGCCGAGCTTGCCGTGCAGCACCGTCGACGACACGCCGGGGACATCAGCCGGCACGACGAACGCAGTAATACCTTTGTGGCGCAGGGCACGATCGACGGAAGCGAAGATGATGTAGATCGACGCCTGATTGGCGGCGCTGATCCAGGACTTCTCGCCGTTAAGAACGAAGCCGCCCTCGACCTGCCGAGCCTGCATGCGCAGCGCGCCGACATCCGATCCGGCGTCCGGCTCGGTCAGCCCGAACGTGCCGATCTCCTCACCGTGCGCCAGTCGTGGCAACCAGCTTTGGCGCTGCTCTTCCGTGCCCCACTGCAAGATGCAGGCGGAGGTAAGCGCCAGATGCACGGTAAAGCTCACCTGGTGAGCGGTATCAACCGCGCCCAGCTCCTCGCAAACCACGCCGAGGGCAGCGTAGTCGCGGCCCATCCCGCCGTAACGGTGCGGCAGCGTCAGGCCCAGCAGGCCGACCTCGGCCAGCGCCTTGACGACGTCATCATTGGACGTGGAATGCAGAAAGCGCTCGTCACTCTCAGCGACCGACGGAGTGATCGAGCGCACAAGCTCCGCGACATCGGCATGTCCCCACGCGCTGCCGGGTGGCGTGAATGTGTTCATATGCCGATTGTACGGTACGGTACGTGTCGCGACGGGGATACCGGATCACGAGTGTGACTTGGGGAGGAAACGCGTTCATGACTGACACTGCCAATCTGCCGATTCCGCTGGAAGCGTATGCGGAGCGCCGCCAACGCTGCCGCGTAGAAGCGAGCGCTCGCAGCTTTGCCGGCCTGATCGTGCTGTCTCGCGATCCGGACCGCGCTGGGAACGGCCTCTATCTCGCCAACCACCAGCCGATCGCCGGCTCGCACCCGTCGATGTACGAGCAACGCGGACGTGGCTACTGCGCCATCGTCATTCCGGTCGATAAGCCGGAGACGCTGCTGGTCACCTCGCCCTACTACGAGCCGAACGTCACCGTTGAGCAGGTCGAGGTCGATACCAACCTGCCGCGTGGACTGGCACGGGTCATCGGCAAGTACGGGCTGGAGAACGGCGAGCGCTGGGGCATTGTCGGCGAGGAGTTCATGCCGGTGCTGCTCTACAACGACATCCGCGCCGCCCTGCCCTACTGCAGCTTCTACTTCGCCGACGACATCCTCTGGACAATGCGCACGACGAAGGACGAAATGGAGCAGGAGATCCTGCGCGAGGCGGCGAAGATCGCCGACGCCGGAGCCGAAACGGCAATGCAGGCCTACCGCGCCGGTCGGACCGAGCAGGACGTTGTCGACGACATCGACCGGACGCTGCGCTCGCTCGGCGCGTACAACACGTCGCTCACCTGCCAGAGCGGTGTCTATCGGTCAGGCGAGCCGCTGATTCGCCCCTTCGCCACCGATCGCGTGCTGGAGCGCGGCGACATGGCCCAGATGGAGATTCGCGGTCGCTATCGCGGCTACGGGTTTGACATTTGCCGCTCGGCCGTCATCGGCCCGCCGAACGACACGCAGCGTCACATGTTCGAGACGGTCGACCGCATGCTGGACGCGATCATCGCCAGGGCCGCGCCAGGTGTGCGGGCCGAGGAGCTGCAGGATGCAATCGACGAGATCGCGCACGCCGAGGGCTTCGATGGCTACCAGTCGATGCACTTCGGCGGTCCGAGCACCTACTGCGGCCACGGCCTTGGCGTGTCGAACGATGAGCCGCCGGTGCTGTTCACCGGCGACCGAACTATCCTGCGGCCAGGCATGTTCCTGACGCCAGAGCCGGGACTCTACCGACACCCGGAAGGCGGACTGCGTCTGGAAGACAACATTCTGATCACGGAGGATGGCTGCGAAAATCTGAACACTAGCCGTCGCTGGTGGTGGTCGGAAGACTAAGCGCTACGCTGTACGCTGCCGACACGGCCGACTGACGGCCACGCGACACGAGGTGATTGAAATGGGCAAACCGGAGCGCCTTGTCCTCATCGCCGGTGGGGCGGTGTTCGTCGTTGTCGTTGTCGCCGTGGCGGTCATCCTCGCGCTGGGCGATCCAGACAGGGTGAGCCTTGACCCCGCTTCGCCCGAAGGCGTCGTCCAGCGCTACCTTGACGCGGTCCGTCGCGGTGATGAAGCCGATGGTCGTCGTCTGCTCAGCGAACGCGCTCGGGAGCAGATCGACGACGACCCGGGCTGGTGGCGCTACCAATCCAGCTCAACGATCGATACGCGACTGATAACCCTGCAACGCACTGACATCACCGGGGAGCGCGCCAACGTATACCTGCGCATCGAAAACAGCGGCAGTGGCGGGCTGTTCATCGACCACTATTCGTGGACGCAAACGGTGCCGCTCGTCTATGAGAATGGCGTCTGGCTGATCGACGATCCGTACGTTGCGCTGTATTAAAGCGCGGCGTTCGAGAATGAGGTGAGCGATGCAACGCGCCAGGCGGCTCTATCTCTACTTCGTATCCGTGGTCAGCCTGCTGGCAGTCGGCATTGGTATCAGCCGACTGCTGATGAACCTGTTCGAACGCATCAGCGACGCGCTGCGAAGCACGGACCTTATCTCCGGCGACGCCGACGCATTCCGGCGCGAGGC
>JBDHWD010000173.1:0-5084 GCA_039810005.1 Thermomicrobiales bacterium
ATCGCGTCGGCCGGGATCTCGTCGTAGCGCACCCAGGTCAGGCCGTCGTCCTGCGAGACGAGCAGACCGTTCGGCGTGCCGGCGTAGAGACGCTTGATCGTGCCTTGCGCGCCGATCAGCAGCGCCAGCACGTTCCCGAGTGGCGTGCGTGCCGGCGTCGCGTCGCTGTCCGGCGTCTCAAGCGAATCCTCCTCGATCGTCGCGACCGTCTGCGTCCAGGACTGCCCGCCATCGGCTGAGATGTGGATGATGCCCGCGCCCGCGACAACAATCTGCTCGCGGTTGGCGTCCATCCTGTTCATCCCATCGGCGATCAGCAGCACCTCGCCAACCTCCGGCGTGTGTGGATCGGTGATATCGACGGTCGTTAACGCGCTGTTGCCGGCCGGGTTAACACCCAGCACGAGGAGCCGCGTGCCGGTCAGCCGTACATCAACGACCGAGTATCCCGGCAGCGCCCGGATCCGATTCCAGGTATTCCCGGCGTTGGTCGAAATCACCAGGCTGCTGCAATCAGCACCATAGAGCACATCGTGGTCGTTCGGATCGAACATGATCGGCTCGATATTTGAGCCAAGCGTGAGCTGCCGCCAGTGCTCTCCACCATCGCTCGACACCTCCATCGGGATGTCTTCTTCGGGGGGGCTGGAACCACAGACACGATGCCGACCGCGAAAGATGCGGTCCAGATCTTCGGAATCAACGAGATAGCGGCGAGCATAGCCGTCGACGCCGATCTCATCCCACGACTCGTTCTCCATCCGAAAGAGTCGGTCGCCGGCCAGCGCGTAGAGCGGCCCAATGTCCGCCGATGGGATCACCACCTGACGGACCGGCACGCCATTGATCCGCAGAACATCACCGGCCGGCGTCAGCGTGCCGGTCGGGCTGGCACCCGGCACCGGCGTTGCGGCCGGTGCGCCGTCGACATCGCAGGCCGCCGTCATCGCCATGAGCATGAGGACGAGCAGGGAGACCATGAGCGGCACGCGCCGCGCACGCACGCGCGAAGAGCTGCTGCGCGGCCTGTTCGAGATCGTCAGCATCGGTTGAGTGCCCTTACACCATCAGCGTCAACCCGCATTGTACTGGCATCGGTTACTATCGACGCCACTGTTTTGTGGAGGAGGAAAAGATCATGTTCCAGCGCCCCGAGGATCGGTTCGGCTTTCGGATGGGCAGCGATCGCAAGCTGGTGCGCTGGCCCGACATGCTGGCCTACTTCCAGGACATCGCCGCCGAAAGCGATCGCGTGCACTACGAGCAGCTCGGGACGGCGACTGAGGGACAGCCATTCGTACTGCTGACGATCTCGTCGCCCGCCAATCTCGCCCGACTCGATCACCTGCGCGACGTCCAGCAGCGGCTGTTCGACCCTCGCGGACTCTCCGATGAGGAAGCCGAACCGCTCCTCGCTGATGGGCGCACGATTCTGCTGCTCACCTGCTCGATCCACGCGACCGAGGTTGGCGCGGTCCAGATGACACCGGAGCTGGTCTACGACCTCGCCACCCGCGACGATCCCGAGGTGCAACGTATTCTCGACGAAGTGATCCTGCTGCTCGTGCCATCCCTCAACCCGGACGGCATGGAGCTGGTCGCCGACTGGTACGAGCAGACGCTCGGCACCCCGCACGAGGGCTCCCAGCCACCAACGCTCTACCACACCTACACCGGCCACGATAACAACCGCGACTGGTTTATGTTCACTCAGGCCGAGACGCGGCTGGCGATCGAGAAGATCCACAATGTCTGGCATCCGCACATCGTCTTCGATCAGCACCAGATGATGCAGGACGGCGCGCGCTACGTGCTGCCGCCGTTCATCGATCCGTACGACCCGAACGTCGATCCGATCCTGCGCTCGCAAGTCGCGCTGATGGGCCAGGCGATGGCCGCCGACCTGACGGCGGCCGGCAAAGCCGGCGTGGCAACGAACATCATCTTCGACGCCTACTCGCCCTCCCGCGCCTACCAGCACTATCACGGCGGCGTTCGCATTCTCTCCGAGGCCGCCAGCGTGCGGATCGCCTCGCCGATCCACCTCAACCGCTCCCAGCTCGCCGAGCGGCGCGGATTCGATCCGCTAGTTGCCAGCTGGAACCATCCGCTGCCGTGGAAGGGTGGCGACTGGACCCTGCGCGACATCGTTGACTACAACACGATCGCCAGCTGGGCGGCGCTGAACACCGCCGCAGCCTGGCGGGATCGCTGGGTACGCAACTTCCTGAGCATCCAGCGCCACGCAGTCGAGGGATCGACGCCGTACGCCTTCGTCGTGTCGTCCGAGCAGTCCGACCCGGTGCGAACGGCCGAGATGCTGGAGGTCATGCGCTTCGGCGGGGTTGAGGTGCAGCGCGCGACCGAGCCGCTGACCGCCGACGGTGTCGAGTTCCCGGCCGGTTCACACGTCATCCTGACCGGCCAACCGGCTGGCCGCTTCGCCAAGACGATGCTTGAGACGCAGCAGTACCCGGATCTGCGGCTCTACCCGGGTGGACCGCCGAAGCCGCCCTACGACATCACCGCCCACTCGCTGCCGATCCAGATGGGCGTGAGCACGACGCAGGTCGAGCATCCTTTCGAGGCCAGCCTGGAGCCGGTCGACGAGATCGCGCTGCCGGAGGGCGGCGTGGTCGGTGCCGGCAATGTCTTCGCGCTCGATCCGCGTATAAACGCCAGCGTCCGGGCGGTGAACCTGCTGCTGGCGGCTGGCGGTCGCGTCTCGCGTGTCGCCACGACCGACACGGATCTCGCACTCGGTACCTGGGTGGTCGACGGTCTGGCTCGTGAGACGGTCGAGCAGATCGCGCGAACGACACACGTCGTCGCCAACGCCACCAGCAGCGCCGACCTGAATGGCAGCCTCGCCAACCTCGCCGCGCCGCGGATCGGTCTCTATCGCTCCTGGCGTCCGAACGGCATCGACGAGGGCTGGACGCGCTTCATTTTCGAACAGTACGACATGCGCTTCGAGACGGTTCGCGACCGCGACCTCCGCCAGGGCGGCCTGGGCGAGCGCTTCGATGTCATCCTCCTGCCGCAGCAACCGGCCCGCGAGATTCTGGAAGGCAACCCGATCTCCGACTATCCGGCCGAATACGCTGGTGGCCTCGGCGAGCTCGGCATCATGAACCTGCGCCGCTTCGTTGAGGGTGGCGGGACGCTCATCACGCTCGACAGTGCCTGCGATGTCGCGATCAAGCAACTCTATCTGCCGGTCACGAACGCGCTGGAAGGTACCCGCCCGGAGACGTTCTACAATCCCGGCTCGCTCCTGCGGCTGCTGCTCGATCCAACGCACCCAATCGCCTGGGGATACGAGCGCGAAGCCTCGATTCTGTTCGTCAATTCACCGGCGTTTGAGGTCGCAGCGCCACAGGGCGAGGTCGCTGTTGTCGGGCGCTACCCGCTGCAGAACCAGCTGCTCTCGGGCTGGATGCTCGGCGGCGAGCATCTGCGCGGCAAGGCTGCGCTGCTCGACGTGCCGGTCGATCGCGGTCGCGCCGTCCTGTTCGGCTTCCGCCCGCAGTTCCGCGCCCAGGCCCGCGGCACCTATCGTCTGCTGTTCAACGCGCTGTTCGCGGCGGCGATGGAGTAGCCAGCGCCGTCCATCGAGGAGGTCAACACCAGTGGCCACGATCCCGCACGACTATCACATGCACACCGCGCTCTCCTGCGATTCGCAGGCGACGATGGCCGGCCAGTGCGAGGCGGCCATCGCGCTCGGCCTGCGCGAGATCTCGATCACCGAGCACGCCGACTGGGAGCCACTCGATGACTGCTCCGGCTACTACCAGCCGGACGCCTACTTCGCCGAGCTGGCGACATGTCGGGAGCGCTACGGGGATCGACTGACGATCCGTGCCGGCGTCGAGATCGGCGAGGCGCATCGCTTCGGCAGTGAAGCCCACCAGCTCCTCGCGACGTATCCCTATGACTTTGTGATTGGCTCGCTGCACTGGGTCACCGGACGGATGACGCTAACTCCGGACTACTTCGAGGGCTGGGACGCGCGCGCGGCCTACGAGACGTACTATCGCGAGCTGCTGGATGTCGTCGCGGCCGGCGGCTTCGATGTCATCGGCCACATCGACGTGCCAAAGCGGGCCGGCTTCAGTGTCCACGGCGGCTACGACAGCACCGCCTACGAAGAGCCGCTGCGCGCTGTCCTGCGCTGCGCCATCGAGCGCGGCATCGGGATCGAGATCAACACCGGCACCGCCCGCCGGGCAGTCGGCATCCCGTCGCCCGATCTGCCGGTGCTGCAGTGGTATCGCGAGCTGGGTGGCGAGATCATCACCGTCGGCTCCGACGCTCACCGCCCTGAGCACATCGGCTACCACTTCGACGACGCCCGGGCGCTGCTGGATGCGGCAGGCTTTGCCGCAGTGACCTGCTTTGAGGCGCGCAAGCCAGTGTTTGTGGATTTGTAGGACCTCACCCCCCGCCCCTCTCCCGTGGGGAGAGGGGTGTCATGGATCGAAGGTTTGTGCTCTCGCTTTTTGCTGCATTCCATTGTCGGGGGATGTTCCGGAGGATCTGGCGAACACCGTAACAACATGACACCCCCTCTCCTGTGAGGAGAGGGGGCGGGGGGGTGAGGTTCCATTGGATCGCGACCAGCTTCTGGCATTTGAGCGGATTGTGCGGGTCGGCAGCTTCAGCCGGGCTGCGGCGGATCTGGGCATCGCCCAGGGAACGATCAGCGCGCGCATGCGGGTGCTGGAGCAGGAGGTCGGCGGCGAGCTGTTCATTCGGATGGGCCGGTCGATCGCGCTGAGCGAGATGGGCCAGGCATTCCTGCCGTTCGCCCGCCGGGCGCTGGAGGTGCTGGACGAAGGCATTGCCGCCGCGCGCGCGACGGCCGCTGGCGAGCAGGGGTCGCTGGCGCTCGGGCTGCTCGATTCGCTGGCTGGCGGCTTTGCGGCCCGCGCCATCGCAGCATTCCGCGACGAGCATCCGGCGGTCGATATCGATGTGCGGGCAGGGAACAGCGATGAAATCGCCCAGCTGTTACGCGACGGCGTGCTGACTCTCGGCATCGTCGGCTGGACGCCGCCGCCAGCGGGATTACAGGCGCT
>JBDHWD010000174.1:0-5000 GCA_039810005.1 Thermomicrobiales bacterium
CCGTCGCCGCACCCAGCGGATCGTCCGGGAGAGTCACGACGGCGAGGCGCGCGAACTTCTCGTCCTCCTGATGGACGAAGGTGTCGTCGCGATCTTCCTTGCGCTTCTTCTCTTCCTCGGTCTCGGGATCGACTGCCAGCACCGCGACGCGCGTGCCGTCCGGCGACCAGACCGGCGACGAGATGGCGGCATCCCACTCCGACACGCGCACGGCCTCGCCACCGTCCGGGCTGATGACGAAGAGCGCGCCGGTGCCGCGCTTCTCGCGGTCGGAGATGAAGGCGACCAGCGAGCCGTCCGGCGACCAGCGCGGCTGCGTGTCGTTCGATTTGCCGCTGGTCAGGCGTCGCAGCCCGGAGCCATCGGTCGCGGCGATCCACAGATCGGCCTCGGCATGCTCGCCCTTCTTCGAAATCCAGCCCAGGCTGAAGATGATGCGGTTGCCATCTGGCGACATGACAATATCGCCGGGCGCGCGCTGGGTAATCGCATCTTCAATTGAGACAGGACGCTGATCGTCAGTCATCGCTCTCACTCCTCTGATGGTGGCCGTCCCGGCAGCATCGCCGAGCCAGCGAGCAGTATCGCCGAAAACGAGAGATCGCGCGAGTACTGGCATACTTGCGCGTATGCTGACACTCCGGCGCACGCTCAGGCAGCAGGCATTTGTTGCGGCTGTCATCTATCTGGTGATTACCTGCTGGATGCTCTGGCCGCTGCCGCGCTACGCCGGTTCGGCGGTGCAGGATCCGGGTGATCCACTCATGCAGATCTGGGTGATGCGCTCGATCCAGCACAATCTGGTGCATCAGCCGCTGCACCTGTTCGACGGCACCGCCTTCTATCCGTTCCAGCTCTCGCTCGCCTACTCCGAAGAGGCGATCTCAACCGCGCTACTGGCCTGGCCCGTCTACCTCGTCAGCGGCAACGACATCCTGGCCTACAACGTCCTCTTCATCGCCACCTTCTGGCTGATGAGCTTCGCCGTCTTCCTGCTGGCGCGCGAGCTGGGCGCGCTGCCCGGCGCTGCGTTCATCGCGGGCATCGCGGCCGGATTCGCTGCCGGCCGCTACGGGCACGTCAGCCACCTGAACCTGTCGACACTCTGTTGGCTGCCGCTGGCGCTCTGGGCGTTACTCGTCTTCGTCCGTACGAAGCGGTTGCGTTATGTCGCGCTGTCTGGCGTGGCGCTGGCGATTCAATTGCTCGCGTCGCTGCACATGGCTGTGCTGGCGACCGTCGCGCTCGGGCTGATCCTGCCGTTCGTCATCTGGTACGAACGCGAACGGCTCGTTCGGCGCGACTGGATTGCTGCCGGGGTGGCGCTGGCGATCCCGTATCTCCTGCTCGCGCCGACACTGCTGCCACATCTGCGCGTCGGCGAGCTGTACGGCTTTGAACGCGACCGCGATGATGTGCAGACGCTGGCTGCCGGCCTGAGCAGCTACCTGTCGGTCTTCCCGACAAACCACGTCTGGGGACGGCTGCTCGACACCAGCTCGGACGGGTTCTTTCCGGGCGCGATAGCGCTCGTCGGCGCCGCGCTCGCTGTGCTCGCCTGGCGGCGCTGGCCGGTGCAATACGCGCTGCTGCTGACGATTGTCGGCACGTTGTTCTCGTTCGGCCTCTGGCTGGAGATCGCGGGACATCAAGTGCCGATGCCGTGGGCGCTCGTCTACGACGCCTTCCCGCCGATCCGCGCGATCCGCGGCGTTGCGCGCTTCGGTCTGCTGACGGCTATCGGCGTCCCGCTGTTGGCGGCCTTCGGCTACAGCGCCGCCTGGCGTCATCTCGCACCGCGCTTCCGTCAGCACGCGGCCACGGCCGGTCTGGTGCTCACCGTCGCGCTCAGCCTGCTGACGGCGATCGAGCTGCGCAGTGGCGTGAATGCCTACCACGTGCCGCCCGATCCGGCAGTCGTCGCCTGGCTGCAGGAGCATCCCGACGGTCCGGTACTGGAGCTACCGGCTGATGGACTGATTACGCACTGGACGACACTGGAGAACGGTATCTTCGAGCCGATCCGCTCGATGTATCTCTCGACGCATCACTGGCACCCGGTCGTCGCCGGTTACAGCAGCTTCGTGCCTGAGCCGCACTACGCCCTGCTGGCGCTGCTCAGCGACAACGAAGGCAAGCTGTCGGCGATCGGCCCGCGCCAGATCGGTGTCGTGCAGGACCTCGGCATTCGCTGGGTCGTGATTCACCATCGCGATGACTACGACTGGCAGCAGGCGGTCGAGTTCGCCAACACGCTCCCGGAACTGCGCCTCGCTGGAGAGCCGGAGGGCGCGTCTGTCTTCGAGGTGCTCCCGGCTGAGCGTGAGCCGCTCGCGCTGGATGACATCCGGATCAGCCTGCCGGAGTCATTCGGCGTTGGCCTTCCATTGCAAGCGACGCTGCTGATCGACAACCCGAATCCGAACGCGGCCTTGCTGCGCACCGTCCCGCCGCCGGATCTGCACCTGATCTGGCGCGCTGACGACGGTTCGTCTGTGCTTGAAGAGCAGGTGCAGACACAGATTCCGCTGGCGGCTAACGCCGGGCAGTCCAGCGCGGTCGTGCCGGTGACGACGCCCGAGCAGCCCGGCCGGTATCAGGTCGAAACATGGCTGGACGAGCATCCGGCGACGCGCTCGACGCACACAGTCGAGATCACCAAGGCAGATGTCGGCGAGGAGCCGGCTGCGCGACTGGTGCACATCGAGTGGGACGCCGCATCGGCGCGACCCGGCGCGACGATCATGATCGACGTGACGTGGGACATCCTGCGGCCGCTCGGCGCAGATTACGCCTCGACCGTGCAGCTCCTCGACGCCGCCGGGGATCGCCGCGCCGCCTACGATCTGATTCCCGGCGGCTACGATCCACCTTCCAGCACCTGGCAGGCGGGCGATAGCGTCACGCTGCACTACCCGCTCGTCATCCCGGCCGACCTGCCGACCGGCAACTATCAGTTGCTGACCGCGATCTACGCCTGGCAGGGGGACTATCCGCGGCTGCCAATTGTTCGAACTGATGGGACGACTGGCGGTGAGGAAATCGCGTCGCCATTCGTCGTCAAGTGATGCGATCTCGCATCACAGCGCTGGCTGGTATCCTGCGAGTCGATCGACTGGCGATGGGAGGGGATATTCAATGATTGCCGTACTCGTGCTGTTCAAGAACGATGGCACGCTCAGTCTCGACGACGCGATCGCACGCTTCAACACGACTGCGCCGAACTACGAAGGCCGCGTCGGTCTCATCACCAAGACCTATATCTACGAAGAGGACGGCACCGCGCTCGGCGGCTTCTATCTCTGGGAATCGCACCAGGCCGCCGAATCGCTCTACACCGACGAGTGGAAGGCGAAGGCAACCGCGCTCTACGGCACCGAGCCTGTATTCCGCTACTTCGACGCTCCCGTGCTGGTCAACAACCTGGCCACAGCAAAGGGGGCTCGGTGAGCGACGAGGAGCGCTACGCGCGCTATCACCAGGGCGGCCGCTGGCAGGGACTACCGGTGCAGGTCCGCGACGACGCCGCACCTCACTTCGAGCCGGTGACTGCCCACGTCTTTCAGCGCGACGATGCCGAAGACACCGCCGAGCCCTTCCCCGACGACGCGCCCGACATCCTGATGTTCGGCGTGCCCAACAAGGGCATGATGGCCGGCCAGCCGACGAATGTGTTCCTTCTGGGATATGTCGCGGACGGCGGCCCACTGATGCTCGTCGATACTGGCGACCACGGCAGCGAGGCGGCGTTGCTCGACGCCATCGCCGCCAGCGACATCGAGCTATCACGGATCACCCGCATCGTCCTGACGCACTGCCACCCCGACCATGTCGGCAATGCGACGATGCTGAAGGAAGCGACCGGCGCCCCGGTCTGGGCGCATCCGCTCGAACGCGAGCAGATCGAGCGCTTCCGCAGCGACCTCGTTGTCGATCACTGGATCGAGGACGGTCAGCAGATCGATGGCGACGGCTTCTCGGTCGAGACGATCTTTACGCCAGGTCACTCGCCCGGCCACGTCTGCCTCGTCGAGCCGCGCAGCCGCGTTCTGATCGCCGGCGACATGATCTCCGGCTTCGGCAGCGTCGGCATCTTCCCGCCGAATGGCAGCATGCGGCAGTACATCGACAGCCTCCGTCGCCTGCTGGCTGCCGATGAGGCGCGTCCGTTCTCGCTGACTTGCCCCGGCCACGGCCCGGTCATCCCGGCGACGCGCGCCAAGATCAAGGAGTACATCGAGCATCGCCAAGCGCGTGAGACCGAGGTCTACGACGCCGTCGTCGGCGGAGCGGCAACGATGACCGAGCTTCTGCCGATCATCTATCCCGGCATCCTCGACCACCTCTCGTTCGCCGCGCGCAGCACGCTGCAGGCGAACCTGGACAAGCTCGTTGAGGATGGTCGCCTGACGCGCGACGGCGAGCGCTACATGGTTGCAGAGTGAGGTGAGCAGATGGGTGACACACTGACGACAGCTCCAGTCGGCGGCGCAACATTCCTGAATACGGCGCTGGCCATGGACCTGACAGATCTCGAAGCTGATATTGCAGTGCTCGGCATCCCCTACGGTGTGCCGTATGGCATGGCCGGCGTCGCCGGACCCTGCTCTGTGGCTCCAGCGGCGCTGCGGGCGCAATCGCTGAAGTTCGGCTACGGGCGCTTCATCGAGCACTACGACTTCGATCACGACGGGCCGTTGTTGAATGGGCACGACATCCGCATCGTCGACTGCGGCGACGCAGTGGCCGACCCGCTCGACATTCCCGGCAACTCGGCCCGCGCGACGGCGGCGACGCGTCAGATCCTCGCGAGCGGCGCAGTACCGATCATGCTCGGCGGCGACGACTCGGTGCCGATCCCATTCTTCCGCGGCTTTGAAGGGCATGGACCGGTCACGCTGGTGCAGGTGGACGCGCACCTCGATTTCCGCGACGAGCTGGACGGCGTCCGCGAGGGCTTCTCAAGCCCGATCCGCCGCGCGTCCGAGATGCCGTGGATT
>JBDHWD010000175.1:0-4897 GCA_039810005.1 Thermomicrobiales bacterium
CAGAATGACAGAGTCACTGGGATGCTGCCGCTTAGATACTTTGGTATTGACGACCGAATCAGGCGCGTCCAGTGGGTTATGTCGCCGCGTTCGTACGCGGGAATTGAGGTAGATCGAGGGTTGACGGTGTAGAACATCCGTGCTATTCTGGTGGTCATCGTTTGGGCGGTTCGTCGCCCGCGCGGAGAATGGAAAAGGACCCGCATAAGCGGGTCCTGACCGGTCAGCGGAGTACCCCACCGACGCTGCCGCCGGCTCGGGCCCAAGGACCCAACGGTGTCCCCGCTTCCCTGGCCAACCGGTTCCCCACAACCGGTTGGCCTGCCTCTCACCCCTCTTTTCGGAGGCCGCGCGTCCTGCAACGTCAGCGCGGTCTCCGTCCCCCACTCCGGCCCCGTTCCCCCGTCCCGCGGTCGGAAAAGGATTCAGATGATGGTCGCCGTCAGACGGCGAGTCCCCGCAGTTGTGCCAGATGATCGGCGTCGTGGTCAACCATGCCTTCGACGATTTGCGAAAGCGTCACGGCGCTGCCGCCCTCTTCGGTGACGCCGGGGCGCTCCCAATCGCGCAACGACAGGCCCATCAGCAGCGAGATCGTGTCGCCGCGCGAGCTGGCGAACGCGTCGAGACTGGCATCGACCGGCTGTTGCTGCAACCGCTCCTGCTCGGCGAAGTGCGCGGCGTTGGGAGCGCGTAGCAGCGGATCGTTGCGCTGCATCAGATCGTTCAGCCAACCGAGGAACATCGTCTCGCTCGCGGCGAGGTGGCCGCAGATCTGCGCCGCCGACCATTCGTCGCCGGTCGGCTCGCCCGCCGTAGACGCCGCCTCGCGCAGATCCGGCAGCGCGTGGGCCAGCAGGTCAATCAGTTCGCGGTAATCATCGAGCATCTATCGCCTTCGTTCTGCGCGTCAAAACGGACGAGGCGGCCAGATCGGCCGCCTCGGTATGGGTTCGTTGTTATGAGCCTGTGGCGATCAATTGCCAGGTCAGGCCAAAGGGATCGACGAAGCCGAACGAACGCGGCGTGTCCTCGGTGATCGTGTAGGACGCGAACAACGCGCGTCCACGGATCGCATTCACCGTCTCCGCCGGTGCGCTGACGCTGATGTGCGCCACGCGGTTTTCGTGGATAACTGCGCCCATGCCGATGTTGATCAGGACGATCGCGATCGGGCCATTCTCCAGCCGGATGATCTCCGGCTCGATGCCGGTGTGGACAGCCTCGTCCCAGGAATAATCGGCCGGCAGATGCTGCCAGCGACCGTGCTCGCGTCGAGCGCGATAGATCACGTCCATGCCGAAGAACTCGCGATACCACGCCTCGGCCTTGCCGATGTTGCGCACGCGGATGGCGACATGGTCGATCCCGCCGAGCGTCACCTGCGTCTCAGCCGGCAGAATCGCCGAGCTACCGCGGCCACCGTATGGAACTTCAGACACGAGCGCTCCCCCCTCCATCAGCATGTCCGGCGGATAGTGGATGTTCGGCATCGTATTCGCCAGCCAGTATTGATCGCCCTGAATAATCGCGCGCAGCTCCGGGGCGGTGTAATCAGGCAAGTGCAGCCGATCACCCTTGTGCGCGTCGACGTAGACATCGCTGTTGATGTCGCGCTCCTTCATCCAGACATAGAGCGCGTCAATGACATCCAGCGTATGCGCGACCACGGTAAGCTCGGCCCGGCTGTCGACCACGTCGGCTTCCGTCACCACCGGATCGGGCGTATGTGGGCGTGGATGGCGATCGATCAGAATCTGCGCATTGCGCACGCTCTGGATCGCCGTCTTGGCGTCATCGTGTGCCGCCTCCGGCACGTCCAGCACGAAGCGATAGGCCATCGACTCCCACCCCCGAACTCAGCACGGCCAAACGCCGCGCACGTCCTGCCGCGACCCGCAAGTCGCCCGTCCCCTGCATTGTAACCGAGCGACGGATGATACGGGGAGCGGGGCGCGAAAACGCTCACAGCAACGGCGCGGAAACGGCGCGGCATGCAAGTCTTTTGTACAGGCAGGGCCGGGCCTGTCCTCGCCATCCGCTGTGCAGGACTCTTGCTATCAGTCGGCGCGCACGGTACACCCAACGTGGGCAAGAGATAAGTCATTGCAGAGAGACTCTAAACGAAAACTCAGATCAAATCAGATCTATGGGTTGTCTGGATCAGATATAATGGCACGAACAATCTCCAGAAGAGCCTCATCCTCCCAGCTCGCTGACGTCACAGTTCCAGCGGTGAGCTCGAAATGAATATCATCATGCACCCATTGCAACCGGGTTAAGCGTCCGTGCGAGTCTTGTTCCAGGATGACCTCGACCCCATCAACTATAGTTTCCTCTGTAAGGGCACTGTTGTACGTTGACGGCGATCCAACGCTTGGCTTTTGGCGGATATCAATGATGCGACCTTTACTGTCGCTATATCTCAAGTCTAGTATTCCGTTTGATATATGTTGTTGGACCAGTCGTAAATTCAATGGCAGTAGTATCTCAATTCGTGACACAAAGTCTGTATTATACGTGTTCACAGGACGTGCTCGCATTAAACTCTGAGGAGGTTGATTATCCAACTGGCTTTCAGGTTGCGAGGTGAACTCGCGCGTGATCCGAGTAACCACGCTATCCAAGCGATTGCTGGCCGCAGTGGAGATGACAGGATGCGTCAGCCCGACAATGATGAGGATTATTCCAAGCCCACCAACCAATGCTGATCGCCATTGACTCACACCCAGCCAACCGTGATTTGGTCTATGACCAACATCATCCATACCAGACAGCGCTGAGGTCAGATCAATCGAGATATCGTTTATTGGTGCGTGCATACGCAGCAATAATCCAATCTCATCAGACGCACTGACCCGATCCCGGCAAATGTCACACATTGCGAGATGCCTGGTGATTCGCTCGGCCTCTATAGGAGGAAGTTGACCATCCTGATAGTCAATGATCTCCGCATCCGACAGACAACCTGACGTGCCCATCACACATCAGCCTCATGAACACGTAAATCGGTGGTGGGAGTCAGAGCCTGATATCGATGCCGAAATGCACGTTCCGCTCTACTAAGACGCTGCTTTGCCGCTGCGTGGGAAATCTACAGGATAGACGCTATCTCCGGCCCAGTGTAACCGGCAACATGACGGAGATAGAGAACCTCACGTGATGCCATCGAGAGTCCGGCGAGCGTATGACGAATGATCTCAGCCTCGCCCACGCTTTCGACCTCGGATTGAGAATCAGAAAACCACCGATCTGATCCAACCCGCTCAAAGAGGACGTCAAGGGACAGCCATCGTCTCGCCTTGATCCAGCGATAGTGCGCAGCCCGCGTATTTCGTGCAATACGATAGAGCCATGGTGTAAAAGCCTCAACATCATTGAGGCTGATAATTGAACGCGCAACAGAAATCATGGTGTCTTGCGTCAGGTCGCGCGCTAACTCAGCATCCTCGCATAGATGCCACAAGAACCGATACATACTTGGATACACCTGCGTCAGCAGCTCCTCGAGTGCCTGAGCATCACCGTCGCGCGCTTGCCGAACCAGATTCAGGTGGTCGGGCGTACTCTCGACGGCACGAGAAGGCACCCGTCCCAAGGAAGACACTTTTCACCTCTATACTGGGAGACTTGGCAAGCAAAGCTACCCTGCCCCAGATTGAAAGTAAATGCTCCCACGCAAGAAGACGTCTCTTCGAGCAGATGTCACCTTTGGCTGCTCGGATGCATCTGCTGCATGTAAGGATAGTTGCTGTGCTGATATGTGTGTCAGATTGAACAGAGTGGAGAGGAGCGAATCTAGATCGCGTGTGGGCTGAGATCGCCCCGTTGAAGGCTAGTCCCAAACATCTTGAACATTCGGTCGCGTAGGACGGCCAGCAACTCGAAGCCAAAGCTTGTCGGATCAAGGAACCAGGAGCACTCCATGCGACGTACATTGCCTCTTCTCCTTCTTGCCGTCATGATGATGATCCCAGTTGGAGTATCAGCCGACGCGAACGAGAACAGTGAAGCCGTTGTCACGGACTCGCACGCGATCGAACTGGCTCGGCAGATCGCATCCGCTAGCGACCCTGAGAGTGCCTAACTTGCATTGTCCATAGCAGAGAGGCGCGCCGTTGACAGCGTGCTTGGCGGAGAAGGTGAGACAACGACTGTAATCGAGGTGCCAGAAATCCGACCGCTGGCTTCTGGCTGCTGGACACGAACAAATACCAAGAAATCCACGAGCGTTGGTGTCCATCAACACACAATCAAGCAGATTCTGGAGTGGTGTGGCAACGGCTCTACCATCACATCGACCCACGATTGGTTCGAGGTCAGCACAGGCACGTTCTGGCAATATGACAGCATCATCGACCATTGGACTACCGGCGGAGTTGGCTGGGGCACGTACCGTGTCCATCGACAGGCATACTTCAAGTATTGTCCTCCCCTACTCCCGTGCCCGTCTCAAAGCCATTATCCTGTCGTAGATCAGCAGGGTAGCGGCGATGGGAGCTACTGGGAGAATTAGGAGTTCAGCTCGTGATGAAGGAGATGATTACATTCCTCTTTCATCACTGTTCTCACTCGTAGACCAAACCAAGCCTCGAACGGATTACAAGAACATGACACTCAACCGCTTTATCCTGACGCTCGTCGGCATCGTGCTCGTTTACATGCTCGTATTCGGGGTTATTTTCCCAGCGTTCTCTACGACGCACGATAATCCATCGCCAGGGCCAACTCCCACGGCGGATATCACGCCGCGTCCATGAGTAGCTGAGAGGGAATCGGTGCGCTTCGTCATCCGCTTCGCCGGGCTCTTGCTGCCAGCTATCGCGCTCGTCGCGATGCGGATTCTCGCGCAGCCGCGGAGCGATGAGCCACGTGGTGCGGTAATCCTCGTGCTCTA
>JBDHWD010000176.1:0-4877 GCA_039810005.1 Thermomicrobiales bacterium
TTAATCAGCAGCTCGTTGTTGCGCGCCTCAAGCGTCAGGACGAGCGTGGTGTCGTCCGGCGCTTCGACGCTGGCAATACCGGCGATGCGGTGCTTGGTCGGCGAAGCCGTCTCGTCGTCCAGCCAGCGGTCGATCGTGTACTTGGCGTCGGCAGCGGTGAACGGATCGCCGCTGTGGAACTCGACACCGTCCTTCAATGTAAAGGTGTAGGTCAGGCCGTCGTCCGACACCTCCCAGGACTCAGCGAGGCCCGGGCCGATCGTGGCCATGTCGTACTCGACCGAGACGATCGTGTCGTGGATCTTCAGGATCCAGTCGGTCGCGATAACAGCCGTGACCTTGTGCGGGTCGAGCGAATCCGGCTCGCGGTCGTGGCCGAAGATGAGCGTGCCACCCTTGGTCACCTCACCATCGCCCGAATCCTCGCTCTCGCCGGAGTCTCCGCTATCCGACGTGGCGTCGGCGGTGTCGCTGGTCGCCTCACCGGCCGGCTCAGTACTGGTGCCTGAGGAGCTGCCGGAATCACCGGTATCAGCCTCGTCCTCGTCGTCGCCACCGCAAGCGGCCAGCAGGCCACCCAGCACCGGCACGCTGACACCGGCAACGGCCAGGCGCTGCAGCAAGCTGCGCCGCGTCAGTGCGCTGCGCATCGGCAGAAGCGATCGCAGAGTTCCGTCGTCTTTCATCAGGATGGTCTCCCCACTCATGACGTTGCCTCCTGTAGCTGCAGCCAAAAAGCTGAGTGCAGCGTCCAGGAAACGTTTTCGTCTTTCTCCCACTTCAAGGTATCCTACGAACGCCATGACCAAAATGTCAACGAAGATGCTGCCCCTTGCGCAGCACATATTCCGCATAGCGGCGTCCTCAGATCGATCCGAACCACGATTGATCTGACGCCATTCGGGACAGTCTGTCACGGGCAGGCGACAATCCTCACTTGCGCACGCGCCAGCAGCGCGATAGAGTGTACGTACACCCTGCGTGTGATTGACAGGCAGTCACATCTTTACGGCTCTCGTGGGGCGGTGTACACTACATCTTGCGGTGGTCGCGAACTTGCACTACAAGATGTGCCACCGCCGGTCTGTCGCAGCATTCAAGCGGCAGATCCCCCGGGACATCTCAAACGGGGCTATCGGCAACGGCAGGGCGCAATCCGGTGAGGTGTACGTACATCAGCCGGGAACTGCTGGTCGGTACCACTGAGGTGAAGCAGGTGTAGTCGAGAACCGGGTGTGCGGGCGAGGCGCAGCCCATTGGAAACGCTCGGCGGCGTGGTCAATCCGTTTTCAGATTGCTTGCGCTGGTTGTGAGGAGATCGTTGGATGGCTGACTCTATTCATGAGACTGATACCGGTACCGTGACGAATCACGCCTTTGCGCCGGTTCGTCCAACCGCGCACGAGCAGCGCGGGACGGGTCTGCGCGTTGAGCGCGTGTTCACCACTGCGGGAGGCGATCCCTACGATAGCATCGAATGGGCTCGCCGCACCTCGCGCATCGCCAACCCGGACGGTTCGGTCGTCTTCGAGATGGAGGATGCCGAGATCCCGGCCAGCTGGTCGCAGGTCGCGACCGACATCATGGTCTCCAAATACTTCCGTAAGGCGGGCGTGCCGCAGTATGACGCCGCGGGCAACGCGATCCTCGCCGAGGACGGCTCGCCGGTGCTCGGCCCGGAGCGCTCGGCCAAGCAGGTGATCAACCGCCTGGCCGGTACCTGGCGCTCGTGGGGCGAGGAGTATCACTACTTCGCCAGCGAGGCCGACGCGGCGGCCTTCGAGGACGAGCTGCGCTACATGCTGGTGCACCAGATGGCTGCGCCGAACTCGCCGCAGTGGTTCAACACCGGCCTCAACTGGGCCTACGGCATCACCGGCCCGAGCCAGGGCCACACCTACATCGATCCACTCACCGGCGAGCTGCGCGAGTCCGACGACGCCTATTCGCGCCCGACCCCGCACGCCTGCTTCATCCAGTCGGTCGATGACGATCTCGTCTCCGAGGGCGGTATCTTCGACCTGGTCACCCGCGAGGCGCGCGTCTTCAAGTACGGCTCTGGCACCGGCTCCAACTTCTCGAAGCTGCGCGCCGAGGGCGAGCCGCTCTCGGGCGGCGGCACCTCATCTGGCCTGATGAGCTTCCTGAAGGTGTTCGACCGGGCGGCCGGCGCGATCAAGTCGGGTGGCACCACTCGCCGCGCGGCCAAGATGGTCGTGCTCAACATGGACCACCCGGACATCGAGACGTTCATCAACTGGAAGGTGCTGGAAGAGAAGAAGGTCGCGGCGCTGATCGCGGCCGGCTACTCCAGCGACTTCAACGGCGACGCCTACGCGACCGTCTCCGGCCAGAACTCGAACAACTCCGTCCGCGTCACTTCCGAGTTCATGAAGGCGGTGCAGGACGACGCCGACTGGGATCTGACCTGGCGGACGAACGGCAAGGTCGTCCGCACCGTCAAGGCGCGTGACCTCTGGAAGCAGGTGGCCGAGGCGGCCTGGGCCTGCGCCGATCCGGGCGTGCAGTTCGACACGACGATCAACGACTGGCACACCGCGCTGGGCTCTGGCCGGATCAACGCGTCGAACCCGTGCTCCGAGTACATGTTCCTCGACGACACGGCCTGCAACCTGGCCTCGCTGAACCTGATGAAGTTCTACGACGCCGACAGCAACACGTTCCGTGTCTCCGACTACCTGCACGCGATCCGTGTCTGGACGATCGTGCTGGAGATCAGCGTGTTGATGGCGCAGTTCCCGAGTCCGGAGATCGCCCGTCTCTCTTACATCTTCCGCACGCTCGGCCTCGGCTACGCCAACCTCGGCTCGCTGCTGATGACGATGGGCCTGCCGTACGATTCCGAAGAGGGCCGCACGATCTCGGCAGCGCTGACCGCGATCCTGACCGGCGAGTCCTACGCGACCTCAGCCGAGATGGCCCGCGAGCTGGGCCCATTCCCCGGCTACGGCGAGAATCGCGAGCACATGCTGCGGGTGATCCGCAACCATCGCCGCGCCGCCTGGAACGCGCCAGCCGGTGATTACGAGCAGCTCTCGGTGCTGCCGGTCGCGATCAACCCGGAGTTCTGCCCGGACGATCTGCTCAAGGCTGCCCGCCACTCGTGGGACCGCGCGCTGCTGCTCGGCACCGAGCACGGCTTCCGCAACGCCCAGGCGACGCTGCTGGCACCGACCGGCACGATCGGCCTGCTGATGGACTGCGACACAACCGGCGTCGAGCCGGACTTCGCGCTGGTCAAGTTCAAGAAGCTGTCCGGTGGTGGCTACTTCAAGATCGCCAACCAGTCCGTCGCTCCGGCGCTGAAGAACCTCGGCTACAACCCGGCACAAGTGAACGACATCATCCGCTACGTCCTCGGCACCCTCAGCCTCGACGGCGCGCCGCACATCAACCGCGACTCGCTGCTGGCAAAGGGTCTCAACGAGGCTGATATCGCCAAGATCGAGAAGGCGCTGCCGGGTGTCTTCGAGCTGCCGTTCGCTTTCAACGTCTGGACGCTTGGCGAGGACGCGCTCGTTCGTCTCGGCCTGACGCAGGAGGAGTGGACGAAGCCGGGCTTCAACCTGCTCCGCGCGATCGGCTTCAGCCAGCAGCAGATCGACGAAGCCAACGATGTCATCTGCGGCATGCAGACGATCGAGGGTGCGCCGCACCTGAAGGACAAGCACCTGCCGATCTTCGACTGCGCCAACCGCTGCGGCAAGCATGGCCAGCGTTTCATCCATTACATGGGGCACGTCCGGATGATGGCGGCGACGCAGCCGTTCCTGTCCGGCGCGATCTCGAAGACAATCAACATGCCGAACGAGGCGACGGTCGCCGACATCGAGAACGCCTACCACGAGTCGTGGAAGCTCGGCATCAAGGCGATGGCGCTGTACCGCGACGGCTCCAAGCTCTCGCAGCCGCTCTCCAGCAAGTCGGACAAGGCAGCCGAAGCGGAGAAGGACGAGGAGGCCGACGAGCGCGCCGCCGAGATCGCGGCGCTCAAGGCCGAGCTGGCCGAGATGCAGAAGATCGCTGCCCAGCTCGACCCGGCCCAGGCGGCCAACCCGCGCACCGTCACCACCAACTTCCGGCCGACCCGCCGGACGCTGCCGGCCAAGCGCGGCGGCTTCACCCAGGAGGCGCGCGTCGCCAGCCACAAGATCTACCTGCGCACCGGCGAGTACGACGACGGCCAGCTCGGTGAGATCTTCGTCGACCTCCACAAGGAGGGCGCGGCGATGCGGTCGCTGATGAACTGCTTCGCCATCGCCGTCTCGAAGGGTCTGCAGTATGGTGTGCCACTGCAGGAGTTCGTCGACACCTTCACCTTCACGCGCTTCGAGCCGCAGGGCATGGTTGATGGCCATCCGAACATCAAGATGGCAACGAGCATCATCGACTACGTCTTCCGCGTCCTCGGGCTGGAGTACCTGAACCGCACCGATCTGGTGCAGGTGCCGCCGCAGGAATCGGCGACCAACTTCGGTGAAATGCTGCCGCCGGAGGCCAAGTCCTCGGCAGCACCGCTCGCAGCCTCCCCAACCGCGTCGCCGGCCATCGCGCCGACGAGCGGCAACGGCAACGGTCGCGCGCATGTAAACGGCAATGGCAACGGCCACAAGAACGGCAGCCACGCCGCGCCGAAGGTCGAAGCCCAGGCGCAGGCACAGGCTGAGACAGCCGCACCACAGGCCAGCGTCGCCACCGAACCCGCGCCTGCACCGGTGCTTGATGGCGGCGTGAGCCAGCAGCTCTCCAGCATGATGGGCGACGCCCCCTTCTGCGACGTCTGCGGCCACATCACCGTCCGCAACGGAGCCTGCTACAAGTGCCTCAACTGCGGGAACAGCCTCGGCTGCTCGTAG
>JBDHWD010000177.1:0-4859 GCA_039810005.1 Thermomicrobiales bacterium
ATGCAGATCAAGGTCGACTTCCTCTGCCGCGATTCGATTCTTGCCGCGCCGCTCCTGCTCGACCTCGCGCTCTTCCTCGACCTCGCCAAGCGTGCTGGCATGAAGGGGATTCAGGAGTGGCTATCGTTCTACTTCAAGAGTCCGCAGCATGCTGCGTCGGTCTACCCTGAACATGACATCTTCATCCAGCAGACCAAGCTGAAGAACACCCTGCGCTGGATGATGGGTGAGGACCAGATCACGCACCTCGGCCAGGAGTACTACGCCGAGGACTAGTCGAGTGCGGCTATCATGGCGGTTGACCAGGGGTTCATGCGGCGATTTGTGTCGTCGTACCGTGAACCGGCCGTGATTCAGCCGCCATTGATCGCCGATTGGAAGGGCCAATGACCGCCAACGAGACCGTCTTCACGATGGACACGTCCAGCATCAAGTACGGACCCGGGGCGACCCGCGAAGTCGGCGAAGAGATGCGGCGGCTCGGGGTGAAGCGGGCACTGGTCGTGACGGACGCGCGGCTGAGCGACAGCGAGCCGGTGCGGACGACGCTAGACTCGCTGCGAGCGGCCGGCGTCGAGGCGGAGCTGTACGACAGGACACGGGTCGAACCGACCGACGCCTCGTTCCTCGACGCCATCGCCGTGGCGACGGAGGGCAGGTTCGACGGTTACGTCGGTATCGGCGGTGGGTCGAGCATCGACACGGCCAAGGTGGCCAACCTCTACGCCACCTGGCCGGCCGATCTCCTGGAATACGTCAACGCGCCGATCGGCCGCGCAACCCCGGTGCCGGGGCCGATCAAGCCGCTGATCGCCATCCCCACCACTGCCGGGACCGGCAGCGAGACGACCGGCGTTGCGATCTTCGATTATGTTGCCATGCACGCGAAGACTGGGATCGCCCATCGGGCGCTCCGGCCGGTCATGGGCATTGTCGATCCGGACAACACCCGCACGATGCCGCCGATGGTTGCGGCCTGCTCCGGGTTCGACATCCTCTCCCACGCGGTCGAGTCGCTGACAGCGCTGCCCTACGACCAGCGGCCGGCGCCGGAGAGCGTCGCGATGCGGCCGGCCTACCAGGGCGCCAATCCGATCTCCGACATCTGGGCGGCGAAGGCGCTACAGATGGTCGCGACGAACATCGTACGCGCCGTCGAAGATCCTGCCGACGACGAGGCGCGCGGTCAGATGCTGCTGGCGTCGGCGTTCGCCGGGATCGGGTTCGGCAATGCGGGTGTTCACCTTCCGCATGGCATGTCCTACCCGGTCTCGGGCATGGTCCGCGAGTACCAGCCGGAGGGATACGACGTCGGCCACCCGATCATCCCGCACGGCATGTCCGTGATGCTCAACGCGCCGGCTGTCTTCCGCTGGACCAGCCAGGCGAACCCGGAACGCCACCTGATGGCGGCCGCGCTGATGGGCGTCGACATCGAGGGCGCCGCGCCCGAGGACGCCGGCCGCATCCTCGCCGACGCGATGATCGCGCTGATGCGCAAGACAGGTATGCCGAGCGGCCTGGCTGAGGTCGGGTTCGAGGGGGACGACATCCCGTCGCTGGTCGCCGGCACGATCCCGCAGCACCGGGTGACGAAGCTCTCTCCCCGGCCGGCATCGGAGGAAGACCTGGCCGCGGTGCTCACCGCCGCGATGCGCTACTGGTAGCCTGGCCGCATCGCGTCGTCTGTAAGTGGCCACAGGATCTCGTCGCACAGGGGGTCCTGCCAGAACGCGACCACCAGAGCGTCGATGCTGAGAAGCAGCACGGCGCGGATACGATGCGACTTGACATCCATTGACGCGGCAACTGACATGAGCAAATGCATGACCCTTGGCCTCATGAACGACGACACCTACGGCTAGGAGCCAGGGGCCCAATCCAAGTCCCAATACGGAGTAGTGAGGGAGACGTCCAGACCTTCGTCCACCTGACGTACTGGGTATCCATGCCTGACTAGGAGATCGACCGCATCAATCCATGTGGTATCAGCGAGCAGCACGCTGGGGAAGCTCAATAGACGCCCAAGTGCAGCGCTCGATGCTTGCACACTTCCCTCAACCACCATCACACCCAGTAGTTCTGCGCCATCTCGTTCGAGTTGCCTACTAACCGACGCGAGCAACTCGTCGTCGGGAACTGCTCGATGGAAGTTGACTACCTTCTCGCCGTCTGCGCGGATCTCCGCGAAGTAATACTGAAACGGCGTGAGACCTGTCTCTTCCCGCAGTGCAACGAACTCCCTCCAGGTAACAGGATGGGCAAACGTAACGAGCACATCGACTTGCTGGTTGGCCCCAGTCCGGATGAGTGCTTCGTTGCGCGCCTGGTTGGCAGCTGTGTACTGCTTCATAATGGCTGGATCATCGAGATCAGCGATGAGGAAAGGCGTGCCGCCGTCCGGATCGATCGTCACCATGAATGTCCCGTTCTCTGCTTGCACTACGTTCGAGAGCGCGGACTCAATGGGAGGCTTGGTTCCCACTGATGACTCCGTTGGAGGTGTGGTATCGCGGTCAGCGTATGCGTTGGGCGGATCAACAGCGCCCCCCTGATTCGCGTCTTTCTGTAACCCATCGAATGCCGGCTCCAACTGAGCAGACGTAGAACTCCCATTGTCCAACGCCACGAGCATCAACGCCGTGGCTAACAGCAGGACTAACGCGAGGATGAACGATGCTGGTGATCTTCGTAACGAACTCATGCTGCACCTGCTTCCTTGATTACCTGCGGCTATGGGCAAGTAGTGATATGCATCATATCCGTGGGATTCACACACATCTCGACGTATTGCCCGTTTGTGACGTATGAACCCCCATTATGAGAGCCGCGGATATCATACTTCAGCTTCGCCTGCCACCAATCGCCTCCGCCGTAAGCGCCGTTGTTTTCCTCCCAAGTGAGGTTGACTTCTCTCCAATCCGGAAGTGTATCGTATAGATACGTCTTGGAAAACTTGAAGTCGATATAGTAGACGATGTTGGGGACTATGTTGTTGTTATGGGCCTTTACGTGGACATCTATCTGCTCTTTGATAGAGCTGTTGTCGCCCGGGCAACTGCCTGTCTTCGCTGCGATATAGTCGTTCGGAAGAGATGTCGTAACACTATAGTAATTGATATTGTCGCAGTCGACCTGCCAGCCGGGATTATATCCCTCGAGTTCCACCGTCGGATCTCCGGTGCCTTGATCGCGTTGCCAGAGTCGGTCATCATTCCATGACAAGTACGTCCGCCAGACTGCGAATGTCCCATTGGTGCCTTCGTTCCACCAATTGAAGGAACCCCTGTCCGGGGCACCTCCGCGCAAGGAAGTAGCGGGAGGGCGGGGCAAGTTGACCATATGCCCGGCCGACGCGATGTGTACCGCAAGCGAGGAGATCAGCATGCCGATCACGATCGCTCCCCAAAGTCGACGGCGTTGCCATGGCCCCTGCATCACCATGGGTACCATCCCTTGTTGCCCGCTCATGAAACGTGCAGCGATGATCGCGACATCGCTTGTCAAGCTAAGCACGACGGTCGCCAGTAGTTGCCGGCACCCTTGTGCTTTCAACAAGCCGGCTAGGCGCTAGTGGGTGTTATGCACTCATCGCGAGCAGCATCCGTGTGAGTCGACCGAACATCAAGGCGGCGAAGGCTACCATGTGCAGCCCTGCCAGCGTCGACTCCAGACGTTCATAATCCTTGGCCAACCGCCGAAACCGGGACAGCCAGGCGAACGAGCGCTCCACCACCCACCGCCGCGGCAGCAGCACAAATCCATGTCTGGCCTCCGGCAGCTTCACCACCGCCAGCCGGATCCCCCAGCCCTCCGCAGCCGCCGCCGCATCCCGACCTGTATACCCCTGGTCGACGAACGCCACCTCAACCGTGTCCCCCGTCGCCTCCTGCACCCGCGCTGCCAGTTCCGCCACCTCCGCCCGGTCCTGTGCATCGGCCGGCGTCACCACCAACGCCAGGAACTCGCCCAGTGTGTCGACCGCCAGATGGATCTTGGCACCCTTCTTCTTCTTGTGTCCGTCGTAGCCGGCACGGTCCCCATTCTCGACCGAGCCCTGGAGAGTGCGACTGTCGAAGATGGCGGCCGTGGGATCAACCGATTTGCCTTCCCCAAGCCGAATCAGGGCCCGCAGGTCGGCCACGATAACGTCAAAGCACCCGGCATGAAACCAGCGCTGGGTCTGCTGGTAGACGGTGTGCCAGGGCGGCAGATCGTTGGGCATATAGCGCCAGGGCGAGCCGGTGCGGACGATCCAGCGCAGGCCGTTGAAGACCTCGCGCAGATCGTGGTCGCGCTGTGGGGCGTCCGCGCGCATCAACGTCAGGTAGGGTGCGACGAACTCCCATTCATCGTCGGTCACATCACTCGGGTAGGGGTTGCGAAATGCTGTGCTGTTCATTACCCGAGCATACGCCGCCGTCACCCATGTGCATAACACCCTCTAGGACTGGTTGTTGCATAGATTTTATACAGCACGCGTGTCACAGTCAAGAGTGGTTTCACCCAGGCCTCCGCATGGACTACATGCGCCTGAGGAGCAACATGCTATTCGACCGGCCTCACGAGTACGCCTGCACACCAAAGTGCATCACGTAGACGATTCCTTCGTTCGCCAGTTCCGCGAGGTAATGCGACAGTGCGGGTCCATCGCCCAGACAAGTAAGGACATGCGGAAACGCCCAGCAGCGCGATGCGCTACTGGTAGGCCGGCCGCATCGCCCCGACGAGGTCCACGTCGCGCTGCTGGGGCCGGCCGAGCGCCTGCATCAGCGCCAGGTTGTCGGTCGTGATCGCTCCAACGCCGAGGTCGATCAGCTCGTTCGCGCGGCAGACGTCGTTGACGACCCAGGCGTTGA
>JBDHWD010000178.1:0-4849 GCA_039810005.1 Thermomicrobiales bacterium
CTGGTCATTACCGCGATAAGCATGCTGCTGGCATTGCTGATCGCATTCCCGATCGCGCTCCTGGCGGTGCGCTATACGCGCGTCTATCTCCCATCCGTGACGATCGCCGGCCTGATCTACACCATCCCCAGCCTGGCATTCATGGCAATGCTGATTCCGTTCACCGGCCTGTCGCGCACGACGGTCATCATTCCGCTCGTCCTCTACGCGCAGGTGGTCCTGATCCGCAATATCGTCGCGGGAATACGCGGAGTCGATCCGACGCTGGTAGAGATCGGACAGGCCATGGGCATGACGAGCCGGCAGGTCCTGCTGCGAGTGACACTACCGCTCGCACTCCCCGTGATCGTCGCAGGAGTCCGGGTTGCTACAGTGACGACGATCGGAATCGCGACCATAGCGCCGCTCTTCGGAACGCAGGATCTGGGCTACCTGATCTTCCAGGGGTTCAACACCAGCTATAACGATCAGGTTCTGGCCGGCGTGATTCTGGTCAGCGCACTCGCAATCGTCGTCGATCTGCTGCTCCTCGGAGTGCAACATCTCCTCAGTCGCGGGCGTGTCGCGCCGAACGCGACAACGGCGGCGTGATGCTTCACGACATGCTCGAATTCATCCGTGACCCGCGCAACGACTTCGCGGCCCAATCACTGGCCTACCTGAAGCTCTGCGCTGTTCCGATTCTGATCTCAGTTGTCGTGGGGATCTGCGCCGGAGTAGTCGTCGCGCGCAGGCCGCTACTGGCCTTCGTCGTTACCAATCTGAGCGGGCTGGCGCGCGCGATTCCGACGCTGGCGTTCCTGGCGGCAGCGCTGCCCTATCTTGGCATCGGATTCACCCCCTCGGTGGTGGCGCTGACGCTGCTGGGGATTCCGCCAATCCTGCTGAATACGATCGCCGGTTTGCGCGGCGTCGACCCGGCGATCGTCGATGCGGCGCGCGGCATGGGCATGACGTCCCGGCAGGTGCTCACGCGCGTCCAGACGCCGCTAGTGCTGCCGGTGATCACGGCGGGAATACGCACGTCGGCGGTGCAGATCGTCGCCACCGCGCCGCTCGCCGCGCTCATCGGCGGCGGGGGCTTTGGAGATTACATCCTGCAGGGGATCAACCTGCTGCGGACAACACCGTTGCTGGTCGGGTCAGTCAGCGTTGCCCTGCTGGCGCTGGCCGTCGAGCTCAGCCTGGCGGCTGTGCAGCGCGCCCTCACGCCGGCGGGGCTACGGGAAGGTGTTGCCAGACCGAGCGGACAACCGCTGACAGACGCGCAGACTGCCTGACGGGGCTGCTTTCCGAATCCATTGGAGGAGACTATGTTCCATCGAACCGGACGCTACCTCGCGATCGTCACCATCGCCATTCTTGTGATTCCGCTGATCGCCGCGTGCGGATCAAGCAACGATCCCACATCGACCGCCGCGTCGGGGGCGTCGACAACGTCCGCTGCCTCTCCCGCGGCCAGTGTGGACAAGGGCGACATCAGCATTACGATCGGCAGCAAGCTCGATGTCGACGGGCAGCTGAACGCCCAGATGTATGCGCTCCTGCTGGAGAAGCAGGGCTACAAGGTCACCACCAAGCTCGGCCTCGGCCAGACGCCCGTCCTCGATCAGGCGCTCAAGAGTGGTGACATCGACATCTACCCCGAGTTCACCGGCACGGCGCTGAGCCTGCTCGAATTGCCAGCGACACAGGATGCGCAGCAGGCATACGAGTCGGTGAAGACGGCCTACGACGAGCGCTTCGATATCACCTGGCTCGACCCAGCCTACGACCTGAACGACAGTTACGCGATTTGCACGTCGAAGGATGTGGCCGCGGAGAAGAACCTGACGTCGCTCGACGATCTCGTGCCGATCGCGGGTGACCTGACGATTGCAACCCAGCAGGATGGCGTCGAGGCCGCCGTCGATCCGGTCGAGAAGGCGTATGGTCTGTCGTTTGGCAAGACTGTGCAGATCAGCGAGCAGCTCGGCTTTGGAGCGGTCGAGAACGGCGATGCAGATGTCAATGTCTGTTACACGACGGACCCCAACATCATCGTCAACGACTTCGTCGTTCTCACGGATTCGAAGAATGTCTTCCCGATCTACAACCCTGCGCCGATCGTCCGCAACGAGCTGCTCGAGAAGGCTCCCGACATTGCCGAGACACTCAATGCGCTCCAGCCGCATCTGACGACCGATGTCATCCTTGAGCTGATCAAGAAGGTCAGCGCTGACCATGAGGAGATTATCGATGTGGCGCGCGAGTTCCTGCAGCAGGAGGGCTTGCTGTAACCAGAGGAAATCGCGCTATAAACGGATGCAACGCCCCGATGGATACATCCCGTGTCCACCGAGGCGTTGTAATTGCTGAGGTCGGTGGCCGCCTACTCTTCCCGCTGACTCACCTGCTGCACGATGGCGTACGCCGCGCCGATCTCATTTTCGTTGATCGTGTGGCTCATTCCCGGATAGACGCGGAAGTCCACCTTCCCACCGAGCTGCTCCAGAATCGCGGCGCTCTCCTGCATGCGCTCCAGCGGGATATGCGGGTCGATATCGCTGCCGCCGATGAACACCGGCGTGCCGGCGATGTCGCCGACGTCGTTGCGTACCATCCCCAGCGGGCCAATCAGGCCACCTGAAAAGACGATCAGGCCGCCGTAGCGCTGCGGGTTGCGGGCGACGAATTCAGCAGACAGGCAGGCACCCTGCGAAAAGCCCAGCAGCACGATGCGCTCGCGCGGCACGCCATCGTCGACGAGTGCCTGAACGACATCGCCGATTGCAGCCAGCGCCGAGGTCAGCCACGGCTCATTGCGCTCGATCGGCTCCAGAAACGAGTACGGATACCAGGTCTGCGACGCGGCCTGCGGGGCGACGTAGATCACCGCCTCGGTCGGCAGCTCGCTCACCAGCCCGAACATGCCGCGTGCCGTGGCCCCACGCCCATGCACAAGCACCACTGCCGCAGTCGCCTCGGCCGATGCAGGGCCGGCGACCAGCACTGGCTGCCCGAGATGCGGCCCCGGCGTGCGAATGCTGTCGATCACACTGCCCCCCTTCACGCGCGCCTTCGTTCGTGACACACAGCCGTCCTAGTACGCCAGCACTTCGCCGTTGGTGGGAATCCGCAGTTGGTCGCTGAACCCAGCCTCTTCTGCGGCAGTGGACAGTGCCCGCCGCGTGAGCAGGCAGTGATTGATCGAGTCCATGTGCACGGCGATGACGGCGCTGTCCGGCGCGGCGCGGCAGACCTCGAAGACGTCAGCCGACGTCATCGTGATCGGATCGCCGACGAGGAACTGCGCCGCACCGCTGTTCACGACGATGACATCGGGCTGATACGCGGCGAGCGCCGCCTCCACGTCTGCGCACCAGATCGTGTCGCCGGCGATATAGAGCACCGGTTCGTCATCGGCCTGCAGGACGAAGCCCGAGACCGTGCCCATGCGCTCGCCAATCTCGCCGGTGCCGTGCTGCCCGCCTGTGCGAGTCAGCGTAATGCCTTTCCATCCCAGCGAATCGGCAATCGGTGTGACATCGTGGAAGCCGTCACTCTGCAGGCGCTCCTCGTTCCCCGGCTGGCAGAGCAGTGGCAGGTCCTTCGGCAGCAGCTCCACCGCGCGACGATCCCAGTGGTCGCTATGCAGATGCGTGACGATCACGCCGTCCAGCGAGGCGATGAGCTGAAGGAGAGTCCCGTCGTCATATGGCAACTTCACCATCGGGTTCCGGACCTGGTTGGGTGTATTGGGGATCGGGTCGGTCCCATCCTTCGGGCCGAGCATCGGGTCCACCATCAGTCGGCGACCGCCGAACTCGACCACCAGCGTTGCGTGACGAAGCAGCTGAATCTGCATGGTTCTCCTCTATGCGTAGCGCACGGACGCGCGTCGACGCGTATCCCGAACCTGGGCAGTGTACTGCAGCACCATCCCGCCAGAAAGCCGAGCGGGCCCAGCCAGTTCGCATTGGCTACAGGCGCTGCTCCACCTCGCGCCAAACACGATGGGAAACTTGCTCACGCGCCAAACTGGATCGCTCAACTTTGATTGGCACTTTGATCCAAGGTATCCAATGATTGCTCATCCCAGAAAGAAGTTTGGTCCGACGTTCAGACGCCGGTAGCGGCTCACCGTGGCCACAGTTTCTTCGTCGACCACTGGAGGACATATGGGACCGTGATTGAACCTGACAATCCCACGGTTGCGCCCGCTTACTGGAAGGAACCATGATGAGGATCTTACGACTAGCAGCCGTTGCGGCCGTTGTTAGCGCCCTCTTCACCGTCTTCGCTACAACTTCGGCTCTGGCGTACAACTTCCCCAGCACATGCGAGCAGAACAAGGCCAACAACCATCCCTATGTCGAGCTGGCCTCGCAGGGGATCGATGAGGTGACGCTGAACTTCGTCAACGACACCAACTCGCTGGCCTTCTTTGAATACCGCATCGATGGTGCGGTCCTGACCAGTGGCACCACGCACCCGGTCGTGGACGGCGACTTCATCTATCCCGGCGTCTCCGTCGATAGTCGCAACATCCCAACGCCGGTCGCCCGGACGCAGACGTTCAGCGCGGAGTCGACCGTGGAGGTCCGTCTGGTTCTCGGTGAGCGGAACTGGGACATCGACTGGGTGACGTTCGAGCCGCTGCCGCCGACGAACGACTGCGTGTTCGTCGAGACGCCGCGCTCGACCAAGGTCGCTGGCTACTGACCCACCACCGCGACGGTCTACCTACCAGATGGCGCGTCCCTGGATGGTCAAGGGCACACGATCACCGCTGTCGACCCTGCCGGTGGCAAATTTCTCGGCGCAGTCGTCCAGAATGCCGGCAGCTCGATGAACATCACGCGCCTCG